>JAJDJP010000015.1 GCA_030267215.1 Ruminococcaceae bacterium OttesenSCG-928-A16 | reverse complement strand
CGTCTTCGGCTTGGTAAGGTAATAATCTTGCGCCGAGGCGCCAAAAAGTAGGCCACTGGTGGCAGGGTAGTTGTTTTTGTTGTTGTACAACGAGTAGGTGCCGGCCGCGGCGCCCTCCTTTACACGCAGTTTTACATTTTTAATGGTATTCCACGAGCTAGTGGCAATACCTGCCTGGTTAAGCGTCGTACCCTCTGGCAGGCT
Organism: Ruminococcaceae bacterium OttesenSCG-928-A16; assembly: GCA_030267215.1. Lineage (GTDB taxonomy): Bacteria > Bacillota > Clostridia > Oscillospirales > Ruminococcaceae > JAAYCI01. The sequence goes on along the minus strand of JAJDJP010000015.1, from coordinate 38,631 downwards.
AAACAGGTACACTGTTTTGCCGTTGCGGGTGGCTTCGCTAACCGTTACTTTGCCCAGCAGCGCACCAGTGCCAGAGGCTTTTAGCGCCTCCAGATCTTGGTTTTCTTCCAAATCCAGTTCCAGCACATCGGGCAGAGCCACCACTATAACAGGGTCCTTCCATTGGGCACCCGATGTCATAAAATAATATCCACAATTAAAAAAGCTAATATTGCCTACTATGGTATCGCCCGGCACATAGGTACCGCTGGCGGGCATATTCCAGTACACATAGGGGTTAATACTCTCTTTGGTAAAATAAACATAACTAAATGATTTTACCTCAAAGCTAGAAACACCGGTTTCTGCGTTATAGGTAGCATCTTTGTGCATCTTGTCAATGTCAGATTCTTCTTCCCAGGTCAGTTTCCAACCAATACCAGAATAGTCGTCCAGTTGGATGGCTTCGCCATTGGGGAAAACGTTATCTGGCCAATTTTTGTACCTAACGTTGACACTAAAACCCGCCGCATAAGGCAGGGCATTAAAATACTGCCCGTCCTCATCCACATCTTGGGGGTATACTTCTACTTTATCGATATATTGCCCGGCGGCAAGGTTTAGGTTGCTGCAATCATAAGTGCTATAACTGCTTGGGTTACCCTGATATCCCAAATTTTTCGCCTCATCCAGCAACACTTCTACCGGGGCCCCGCCGGCAAGGGTACCATCGCTATTGTTTACATACAGCAGCAGCTTGGTTTTAAACTTAACCCCACCGTTGCTAACATGTACATAGGCCGGGTTTGCCTTGTTGCCGGTGCCCTCCGCATCGTTTTGCCAGGTAAAGCAGGTGTTGGGTATGGGCGAAGTGCCCGCATTGGTAAAACGAATAACATTGGCTACCATTCCATGCACTTGGCTATTGGTTACGTTGGCAGGGTCCTGCATATTCACATACATGCTTGCTGGCTCAGTTGCTAAAGTACCCACCATGTGCACATACTTATCTATTACCCTAAACGAAAAATCTACCGCACGCTCTTTCACCACGTCCTCGCCTGCTAAGGTAAATAAAGATTTTAGCGTAAGGGTAACCGGCACGCCTTTTTCTGGCTCTGCCTCGTTGGTAAAATGCGCCGCGGGGAAGTTTAGCACAACCCCCGATAATGCGTAGGTTAGATTCGTACTGATTGGCCAGCTATAGGTTCCCTGCTCGGTTGCCTTGCCTAGTACCCACTCGATGCTATTGCCCACCACGGTACCGCCGTTGGTGCTTACCACCTCGGTACCTGCGGGGAAATCTAGCACCAGCTTTACTTCCGAGCCAGGCTTGTACCGCCGGCGGCCGGCAGCAGCCGTGGTATAATATAGGGTAAGGCTGTTGGGTTTATCGGGTTTGGTATCGCTAACCGGGGTTTTGGCAATGCTAACACTGCGGCCTTCTACCACTTTGTTGGCAATTTCGGCCGTTTTGGTGCTGGTTTCTCCGTTTTTTTCGGCCGTTACGGTTAGGGTGGCAAGCGCGGCATTGTTGGGCAGCCAGCCATCTAGCTGCTTGTTAAACGGAAATTCCACCACAAAGTTGGCGGTATCGAACTTGCCGCCGCCCAGTATATCGTAAGTAATGGTAATGGTTTCGCCGTTTCTTGTTACCACTGGGGTGCCAAAATTGCTGGGCACAGTGGGGAAAGTAGGCTCGCCAATAAATGCGTTTTCTACATGGCTTTGCAGCGTTATGGTTACCTTGCCGCCCGCAGCGCCAAATTCATCGTTTACAAAGTAATACCCCTCCACCTTTAAGGGCGAAATGTTCGAGCTATCGCCCACAAAATTGCTGGCACCAGAAGGGCTGAGTTTGATAATTTCGATAGGGGGAACATCGGCCAGCAACCCCATTACTTGCTTCGCCTCTTTGGGCAAAGTATCTTGTTGTGGTTGCGAGTTTGTCTCGGCATCTTCAAGCTCGCCGGCAAAGGCTTCTTGCTCTAACAAGCCCTCTACCACGGGGGGCTGCTCTTGCTCTTCTATAGCAGGCTGCTCTTCTATAGCGGGCAGCTCTTGCTCTTCGGGGGCACTCTCTGGCGGTAGGTGGGCATCGTTTTGCCCTGCGGGCATTTCGTTTGCCGCTTCGCTTGCGCTTAATAGCTGCGTTTGCACCTGCATATCGCTATTTGCGCCGGCGGCAAACGCACCCACCGCCCCACCAAACGCAAGCAAAACAACCAGCAAAATGCTGCCTGCCGATATAAGCGCCTTGCGCCATTTGGGTTTTCTTTTTTGTGGCTTATGGTGGTTTGTGGTGTCTCGTCTCCAGGTTTTTTTCTGTTGTTCTCCCTGCATGTTCATAGTGGCCTCCTGTTTGGGGGGTATTTATCTGTTATCCTTTTGTTCTAAATGCAAATTCTTCGGTAGTAGTGTTTCCTGCTGCATCGGTGGCGGTTACCTCTATGGCATAATACTGCCGTGCAGGCTGCCCTAACAGCTCTTGTAGCGGGGTGGTTATTGCCTGCTGGCTGCCGGTAGCCACCACCTGCCCGGTGGTTTGGTTTACAATGCGCCACTGGCACATGGTTTCGGTTAAATCGTGAATAGAAATAGCCGCACTGGCCGGGTTAACGGCGGTAATGGCACCGGTGTGCGCATATAAAATTACACTAATGGCGGGGGCGGTATCATCGGTAATATATAGTAAGGGTAGCTCTTGCTGCGCCTCTTCGGGGGTAATTTCCACCTCTATAGCGCCCTGCGGGTTTTGGGCCGCAAAGGCGGCGCTGCGCGAAGACGATGGCGCCAGCTGCACCGTATAAACCCCACCCTGCGCTAAAGAGAGGTTGGCAAAGGTGTAGCAGCCATTTTCGTCGGCAGTGGTGCGGGCATAAATAACACCGTCTTTTTGCAGCAAAACCTCAAAATTAGCGGCATATTTTCCGCCTTGTTCTACCGTTTGCCCTTGGTTATTGTTAAAGCAAATATTGCCCACAAGTGTGGTTAGCGGGCCTGCTGCCGGCTGGCTTGCGGCAGGCTGCTGCACCGGCGGGGTGGTGGGCTGTTCTTGCGTGGGTTCGCCCGCCCTCACCGGTGTCTCCGGCACCGGTAGCTCTGGTGCCGAAGACAATGGGGTGGGGGGAGCCGCATCTATGGTAGATGCTATATCTTCGGCTTCCGGCAGGGTGGCAGCGGGTAGCTGCGAGTGCTGGGGGACACTTACAGCCAGCTGCGCCTGCAAGGAAGATGAAGCAAAATAAGAGGAAAGCGCCAAAACCAGTGCCAAAACACTGCCCGCACACAGCCCAACCACCAGTGTTTTGCAGGCAGTGCCTAACAATGCCGCCGTGGTGTGGGGTTGTATTTGCGCTATGCGCAAGCATTTGTACACAATTTTTCGGCTAGCACGCCGGTCGGCATCTTGCTTAAACAACGCCGAAAGCGCAGCCATGGGTACGGCTTTTTTGCTTTGTTGGGTTGTGGGGTCTTTTTCTACCTGGGCACGTATTTTTGCTTTTGCGCTTTGCAGGCTGTTGCGTACGGCCATTACCGTTACGCCCCGGGCTTCGGCAATTTCTTGGTAGCTAAAACCCTCGAAATAATACAAAATAAGCGTTATGCGCATGCCTTGTGGCAAAGCATTAATAATGTTTAATAATTGCTGCTTTTTTTCACTGTCTTCTATGTACATCTGCGGCAAATATTCGTTTTTTCTTTCAGAAAGTACCTCGGTAAATTCTTCCAAGCTTTCGTTGTTGTTTTTGCCCATGTTTTTCTGCCTCAAATCGATACATGTGAACCGGATTATTTTAAAAAGCCATGTATTAAAAGCACGTGGGCTGCTTAAGGTGGCAATATTTTTTTGCATTTTAATAAAAACTTCCTGCGCAGCATCTTCGCCATCTTGCTGGTTACCCATTTGTTGCACGCACAGGTATACAACCGTTTGCCCTTTTAATTGGCAAAGGTTTGCAAAAGCTTTTTTATCGCCTGCTATGGCCTTGCTCACAACCGCATCTAATTCTTTTTTACTCATATAACCCGAACCCCCAGTGATGCCAATTTTAATCGGCTCAATAATATAGTCGGTTTTAAATTTAAAAAGTACACCTGTATTTACAAAAAAATTTTAAAAAAATTGCACGGGGTAATTTGTGTCCGCTGCGGCAATGCACAATGCCGCTTCATCGCTTATTATTCCACTTAAAAATAGAATAGCAGGAACCACCTGTTTTGGGTAGTTCCTGCTGCTTTTTTGCTTTTATTTATTTTGTTTTGGGGCGCATAACAAAAAAACGGGCTACATTGGTGCTTTGCCATCGGTACTTTTGCGGTATTGCAAGGGGGTAACGCCCACGGCCTCGGTAAAACGGCGGATAAAATAGCTTTGAGAGGAGAACTGGTAGAAGGCGGCGATATCGGAAATGCTGTTGTTGCTATAGCGCAAAAAAAACTTTGCTTCTTCAATGCGCCGGCTCATAATATAGCGCGAAAGCGCAATGTTGGTTTCTTTTTTAAATAGGCTAGAAAGATAATTGGGGTGCATAAAAACTTGGCCGGCCAAGTCCGTCAAGGTAATTTTTTCGCCCAAATGGTTGTTGATATACCCGATTACTTCCCGCACGGGTTTTGAATAATGAATGGTGTTGTAGGTGTGCACAAGGCCCACAAATTCCATCAGGTGCTGTTGCTCTAGTTTTTCTAGCTGCGGCACCGAGTGGGTTGCCTCTATTTCTAAAATTAGCTTATCGCTTAAAGCAAAGGCATCTTCTGGCGAAACTCCGCCATCTATGGCGGCCCGTGCCAAAAAAGTGCAGTCGCATATCAACGAATTTTTAAGCGAGCGCACCGGCTCTTTGGCCAGCACCGCACGGTTAAAGGTGTTAATGCGGTCCATGGTGCCCAGCGCGCTGTCCAGGTCTCCGGTGGTTACAAGGCGGGTCATTTCAAGCTCCATAAAATAAGGTGGGTGCTCAAACATTTCCAGCCGCCGCTCGGCATCTTTCCGGGCAGAAAAAACCGGGGCCGCATCTTCCTCACGCCGCACAGAGGGCAGGGCATCCACCGCTTTGTCGCCCGCAAACAATAGCTCGGCCAGTTTACCTATATAAAAGTATTGGTCTTCGCTTATTTGTGGCAGCGTGGCGTAATGCTCTATTAAGCTGGCACGCTTTTTTATGGGCAATTTTTGGCTGCGTATTACCCGGGCCACCTGGCCTTCTGGCATGGGGTGCAGCAGCACCGGCCCCACCCAAAGCGCATCTTCCAGCTCTAGCTTTACATAAATAAAATACTCCTGGTACCCGCTTTTTAGGTACTGGCATACCCCGGTTTGCCCCTCGGCTTTTGGTATTTCGTCTAGCCCCAGGGTGCCATACACCACTTGGCTGGCAGTTCTCATGCCCGGCTGGGCGGCCCAATACACAGTTTGCCCCCTTGTTACCTTTACCGGCAACTGTACACTATTGGTAAGAATTTGGCCTAAATTGGTATAATTGCCCATTTTTCACCAACTTTGTAACTATTTTTTTACTAATTGACTTAATATAGTGCTAAAAATATTATAATAATTATATAACAATTTGTTTTTGTTTGCAATAATGTAGCCAGCACAAGCCGATACAAAACCGAAGTAAAACCCATTTTGTATATGCCTTAAGGAGGTTTACCATGAAAAAAAGAATACCCGCATTTATTTTAGCAGGCTTTATGGCTCTTTCGCTTGCCGCATGTGGCACCACCCCCGCCAGCACGGCACCACCCCCAGCCTCGCAACCGGCTGCCCTCAGCGCCGCACCCAGTGGCGAAAAAGTGGTGATTAAGTTTGCCGCCCAGGGAGACAGCACCCCCGCCACCCAAGCTGTTTTGGATGCTTTTAACGCCTCGCAAGACCAATACACCGCCGAGTGGATGGACATGACCAACGATTCTGGCGCCATGCGCGAGCAGCTGATTACCTCGTTAAAAGCCGGAAGTGCCGACTACGACGTGGTTTCGCTGGACGTTGTGTGGGCGGGCGAGTTTGCCGCTGCCGGCTACATTGACCCCATTGACACCTACATGAAGGATGCCGGGCTGTCGGTTTCGCAGTTTAATGCCGGCTCCATGGCATCGGGCAAATACAGCGCCAAGCAGTACGTGCTTCCCTTCTTCCCCGATCTTGGCATTCTGTACTTCCGCAAAGACATTGTTTCGGCAGAAGATGCTGCCAAACTGGAAAGCGGCGACTATACCTATGCCGACCTACAGGCCATGGCCGAGCAGTACAAAGGCCAAGAAGGCACCACCGATGGTTTTGTGTATCAATCTAGCCAGTACGAGGGGCTGGTTTGCAACGCAAACGAATTTACCGGCAACTGGCAAGACATTAAAGGCGGGCTGGAAGAGATGAAAGCCATGACCGACTCGGCCAATACCCCTGCCGATATTTTAAACTACACCGAAGGCGAAACCGCCAACAGCTTTATTAAGGGCCAAAGCGTGTTTTCTCGTAACTGGCCGTACCAATGGGGCTCGGTTAAAGCCGAAGGCACCATTACCCAAGAGCAAGTTGGCATTGCCCCGCTACCCAATGGCGGCAGCGTAGGCGGCTGGTTGCTAGCCATGAACAAAAACAGCGCCAACAAAGAGGGCGCCTGGGAACTGATGAAGTTTATTGCTACCGAAGAAGGCCAAAAAATTATGAGCACCCAAGGCGGCTACCTGCCTGGCTTTAACGCCACGCTGGAAGATGCAGACGTGGTTGCCGGCAACGAAATGCTGGGTATGCCCGGTTTTCAAAATGCTATGACAACCACCATTGCCCGCCCGGTTTCTGCCGAATACTCCAAAGTTTCGGATGCTTTGCAGCAAGCGATTTACAAATACCTCAGTGGCTCGGCCGATATTGACACCACCGTAACCGCTGTAGAGGATGCGCTAAAAGGCTAACCCAGATGTAAAGTCGTCTCTGATAATTCAGGGCGCAGCTTTTATCCTTGTAAAAGCTGCGCCCTTATTTTAAAAGGTATCGTTGATGAACCCCGAAAATTGACACAAGATTTGCGAGGATGTCTTTTCTTCTGCAAGGCAGAAAAGGCGCGAATAACACCCGCAAGGGAGGAACCACCATGGTTAAACGCATGACCTTTAAACAATTTCTCTTTATTCTTCCGCTGCTCGTCATCATTGCTGTTTTTTCCATCTATCCCATTGTAAGCTCGTTTGTGTATACGGTTTTCGATTATCGTATTTACGACCAGCAATATTCCTCGCTGTATGTAAGCAGCTCTTTTAACCCTGCGCGTTTTTACGAAAACTGCGACTATATTGTTTACTACCTGCAAGACGAAGCCACCGTGGTAGACGAGGCCGGCAAGGCCGAAATACAGGCAATTAGCAATGAAATTAGCGCCTTTATGGCCCCTTACCAAAACCAAACCCAAAACCAAACCCTAAGCGGGCCAGAGGCCGAAAAAATAGAGAGCTTTATAGCCACCATAGGCCAGCGGTTAAACACCGTTTACAACCAATACCCAAACGCCGAGTTTTACCACCAAGAGGATATGCCAATATTGCTGGAAGACATGCAAAAGTCTTTTATCCAGCCAAATTTTTCGGGCATAAGCAACTACCAGCGCCTGTTTAAAGATGCCCGCTTTTGGGGTGCGCTTGGTATCACTGCCCTATTTATGGTGGTGTCGGTTTCGTTAGAGTTTGTGCTGGGCATGGCACTGGCTTTAATTATGAACAAGGCCATAAAAGGCATAGGGCTGGTGCGCACCACCGCCCTTATCCCGTGGGCTATCCCCACCGCTGTTTCGGCCCTTATTTGGATGTATATGTACGATGGGCAATCGGGTGTTGTTTCTAACATTTTTGCCGCCGTGCAGCTTATACCCGCCCCCGAAACCATGCTTAGCACCTTTTGGGGCATGGTGGGTTCCTCCATTATTTCCGACGTATGGAAAACCACCCCCTACATGGCGCTTTTGCTGCTAGCGGGCCTGCAAACGATAGACCGAGGCCTGTACGAAAGCGCAGCCATCGATGGCTCTGGCACTGTAAACACCTTTTTCCGCATTACGCTGCCTTTAATGAAGCCCTCTATTCTGGTGGCGCTATTGTTCCGCATGTTAGACGCTTTTAGAGTGTACGACCTTTTGTACATCCTCACCCGTGGCTCGCTCGAGTCGCTCTCGGTTTACGCTTACAAACTTATGATTGGCCAGGGCTACTACGGATATGGCTCGGCCGTGGTGGTAGCCATGTTTGCCTGCGTTGCCATAATTGCGTTTGTTTTTGTAAAAGTGCTGGGCGCCGAAGTTGTTGGCAACGACGAATGAAGGGAGGAACATCATGATTGGAACCAAAAAATCTACCAAAATTTTATCTTGGGGTGTCATCATCTTGTTTCTCGCCATCAATATTTTTCCGTTTTTTTGGATATTGATTACATCCTTTAAACCCAGCAGCGAGATATTTGGCGCAACAGCGTTTCAAATAATTCCCAATAACCCCACCCTGCAAAATTACACCAAGGTACTTTTCGAAAAAAACATCCTGCGCTCGGTATTCAACAGCTTTGTGGTTTCTTCGGTTACCACGCTGTATGTGGTGCTGGTGGCCTCCATGTCGGCCTATATCATCTCCCGGTTTCGTTTTAGGGGCAAGGCGCTGCTTATGGCGCTTATTTTGGGGGTATCCATGTTCCCTCAAATGATAACCGTGGGCCCTATTTTTAACATGTTTTACCAAATGGGCCTGCTAAACACCTACTGGGTAGTGCTGCCGTATTCTACCATTACGCTGCCCAGCGCAGTGTGGATTATGGTAACCCATTTCCGGCGCATTCCGCTTTCTATAGAAGAAGCCGCCCGCATTGATGGGTGCTCTACCTGGGGCACCTTGTGGCGCATCATTTTCCCGGTGGCAGCACCCGGCGTATTTACCACCGCTATTATGACCTTTATTGCCGCCTGGAATGAATACCTGCTTACCGCCACCCTTAACTCCGACGCATACTACCAAACCGTGCCGGTGGCCATTAATGCGCTGCGCACCCAGTTCGAAATTTTATGGGGAGAAATTACCGCTGCCACCATTGTGGTGGTTATCCCCACCCTTCTTATTGTGCTATTGTTCCAAAAACAAATTGTAGCCGGCATGACCAACGGCGCCGTAAAAGAATAAAGGGCACGGCAGTAAATAAACCGGCAGGGCTGGCTTTGGTTTGGCACGCGCATTTGTACCAAAACGGTTGTAAACCCACGCATGCAAATGCGCGGCAATTGCCAGCCAAGCAACAGAACATGCGGCCTTTTTGTGGGCGTTACATGTTACATTAACTAGGCACTAGGAGAATGGTTATGAAATTGACAAGAAATGAACTGCGCCCCGAAAATTTAGCGGTGGAGGAATCCCTGTTCCACACCGCCAATGGCTACCTGGGTGTGCGCGGCAATTTTGAAGAAGGCTACCCCGAAGGGGTGCAAACCGTGCGGGGCTGCTACATTAACGGTTTTTACGATACCGTTGCCCTAAACTACCCCGAAAAGCTGTATGGATTTGCCGAAACCGCCCAGCGCATGGTAAACCTGCCCGATATCCAAACCACCCGCCTTTGGATAAATGGGGAAGAATTTTCGGCTTTTACCGGGCAGTTGCACCACTACCAGCGCCAGCTAGATACCGACACCGGCCAGGTTACCCGCCACATGCAATGGCAAAGCCCCAGCGGGCAAAAGGCGCAGGTATCGGTGCTGCGCATGGCCTCTTTTGCCCGGCCACAGCTATTTTTAACCCTGTACGATGTTACGCTGCCCAAAGGCGGCAGCCTTGTTTTTGCCAGCGAGGTAAATTGTGATGTTGCCAATTTTGTAGATCCTTCCGACCCTCGGGTGGCCTCTGAACAGCAGCAGCACATTTTTTTAGAAGACACCGCTTTGCTGCCAGACGGCGGTGTGGTTACCTGCCGCACCGGTGTTTCGCAGCTGCAGGTTGCAGCCTGCCAGCGGCATGCCGCCATGGCCCCTGCCAACATTACCAGCCAGCAAACCACCACCGGTTTTACCACCCGGGTAGAAACCACCCTGCCTGCCGGCCAAACCTTTAGGCTGGTAAAATACACCCTGTTAAGCGATGAACGAAGGGTGCAAAACCCTACCGCCCACGCCCTGCAACTGGCACAAAATTGCCTTGATACCGGTGCCGACGCCCTACTGCAAGAGCAGGCCGCCTATTTGCAAAGTTTTTGGGAAACCTCCCGCGTGCAGATACAGGGCGATGCTGAAATTGCCGAAGGCATGGAGTATAACCTGTACCAGCTGCTGCAAAGCGCCGGGCAAGATTCTATTAGCAACGTGGCGGCCAAGGGGCTTTCTGGCGAAGGGTATGAAGGCCACTATTTTTGGGATACCGAGATTTATATCTTCCCGTTTTTTTTGTTTACTCAGCCACAAATTGCCAAAAAACTGCTTAATTTCCGCTATAGCGTGCTGGACGACGCACGAGCCCACGCCCGCATTATGGGCCACACCAAGGGGGCTTTATACCCCTGGCGCACCATCGCCGGCAGCGAGTGCTCTGCCTATTTTCCCTCTGGCTCTGCTCAGTACCATATCACGGGCGACGTTGCGCACTCGTACATGCAGTACTATACTGTTACGCAAGACATAGCCTATATGGCCGAAAAAGGGGCCGAGGTACTGCTAGAAACCGCCCGCCTATGGCTAAGCGCTGGCCACTATAACCGCAACGGCCAGTTTGGTTTGCCCGATGTTACCGGCCCCGATGAATACACCTGCCTTGTAAACAACAACTATTACACCAACCTTTCGGCCCAGCACAACCTACGCAGCGCTGTGCAAATTTACAACCTGCTAAAACAGCAAAACCTGCACGGGCCTGTTTGCCAAAAAATTGGGTTTGACGAAACCGAGCTAGCCGCCTTTACGCAGGCTGCCAATGCTATGCTGCTGCCCTTTGATGAAACACTGGGCATTTACGCGCAGGACGATAGCTTTTTAGAAAAACCTGTTTGGGATTTTGCCGCCACCCCCCAAGAACATTACCCCCTGTTATTACATTACCACCCGCTATTTTTGTACCGCCACCAGGTGTGCAAACAAGCCGATACCGTACTGGCCCACTTTTTGTACGAAGACGGCATACCAGAGGATGTTTTGGCCCGTGGGTACAATTATTACGAGCAAATTACCACACACGATTCTTCGCTTTCTACCTGTGTATTTAGCATTATGGCGGCCCGGCTGGGGCTGCACCAAAAAGCCTACCAATATTTTTTAAACACCGTGCGCACCGATTTAGACAACGCCCACAAAAACACCAAAGACGGCATACACACCGCCAACATGGGCGGCGCCTACCTTGCCCTGGTTTGTGGGTTTGCCGGGCTGCGGGTAAAACCAAACGGCCTGCATTTTAGGTTTAGTTTGCCCGCCCAGTGGCAGGGCTACCAGTTTTCTATTTGGGTGCAAAACACCCTGCTACACTTTTGCGTAACCGGCAAAAACCTGCAAATTACCCTAAAAAAAGGCAGCCCTGTAACGGTGTATATTAATGGTAAGCCCATTTTGGTAAACCAAGCCGTTTGCATAAAGGAGGCAGTGCAGTGAACTATGATGGCGTAATTTTTGATTTGGATGGCGTAATTTGCTTTACCGACCAATACCATTACCAAGCCTGGAAGGTGATTGCAGACGAAATTGACACCCCGTTTGATGAAGAAATTAACAACCGGCTGCGGGGGGTAAGCCGCATGGAAAGCCTTGCCATTATTTTGGAAAACTACCACGGCCCCGCCCTAACCACCCAGCAAAAAGAACAACTTGCCACCCAAAAAAACGCAATTTACCGCAACCTGCTGCAGCAAATGACCCCCGCCGACCTGCACAGCGATGTAAAACAAGCGCTGGATACCCTGCGCAGCATGGGCCTTAAGCTTGCCATTGGCTCTTCTAGCAAAAACGCACCGCTTATTTTGGCACGCATTGGGCTGGATACCTTTTTTGATGCCGTGGTGGATGGCAACCACATCGCCCACTCTAAACCGCACCCCGAGGTATTTTTAAAAGCCGCTGCTGCCATTGGCCTGCCCGCCCGCCGCTGCCTTGTGGTAGAAGACGCAGAAGCCGGCATTGAGGCCGCAGTGGCCGGTGGGTTTAACTCTGCCGGTATTGGTGTGGCGGCCACCGCCAAGGGGGTTACCCATGCCATTACCACGCTGGCGCAGCTGCCGGCCCTTATGTAGTAACTTAAAACACCATCATTTTTAATAAGCAGGCAAAGCCGCCCGCCACTTACATAAATTGGTATAGCACACTAGGTAAAAAAAAGCAGAGGCCACCCAAAACGGGTAGCTTCTGTTTTTTTATTTTAAACGCAGGGTTTTGCCCCCCTGCACATATTGCCAAAATAGCAAGCGCCCCCAACAAGGTGGGGCGCAAAAGGGTACCAAAGTATTTAGTTAGCAAAATGGGTGTGTTTGGTTTTCCATTTTCTAAGTTTAATCTGCACCCAAAAGCTATAAACGCCAAGCGTAATTATTATAAGCAGGCCCAGTGTTGCTGGCCAATGAATACCCATTGTCTAGCCACGCAATATCCGGCGTACCACGGAACGACACACTGGTTTCTCCAGACGCATTGGTAAAAGTGCAGGCAAGAAGGCCACCAGGGTTACCGTAGCTAGCACTTGAAGTTTCCCAACTAGGCGCGCCCATGGTTATATCCGCCGGGTTTATTCCTTGCGCACCTACCATGTCCCGGACGGTTTCGATGTAGCTCTTCAGTTCCTTAGCATCTTTAGCACTGCCGATTTGACTATGCGCATGAAAACCCCCGAAGACTGGCAAATAAAAACTTAAGACCCCGAGGAAACCCTCGAGGTCTTAGGCACGCATGGTTGCGGGGGCCGGATTTGAACCGACGACCTTTGGGTTATGAGCCCAACGAGCTACCGGACTGCTCCACCCCGCGATATTTTGCACGTTTGGTTTAACAAAATGCTTTCCCTTAGGTGCGTAAATAGAATACCATATTTGTACCAAACTGTCAAATCGCAATCTTTTGCCAATGTGCTATTTTTTATCGAATATAAATTGCAGGCTTTTCCCTTTCCATTGGCATAAAACAGCGGCAAGTTCTTTTTTGTGGCCGGCTACCGGCCTGCTTTTGGGGTTTCTTTTTGTTAGGTCTTATTTGGTAATTTGTTTCACAAAAAAAATATTTTTGTTATTTTTACACAGCGGGTTTGCAAAAACTTTGTTAGATTAATAGCTGGCAGGCTAGCCAAAAGCATGTTATACTTATAATGTTAAAAATTATCATTAAATATAGCGGAGGCGCCCATGGCAACAACAGATATTTACTGTACCGACCAAGCCGCAAAACAACAACTTGTGCAAATTGGCAAAAGAATATACGACGGCCAATATGTGTTAAACACCGATGGAAACATCTCTATTCGGGTTTCTCCTTTTGAAATTTGGGTGACCCCTACCTCGGTTTCTAAAGGATATATGACCGAAGATATGATGGTTAAAATGAACTTGGACGGTGAAGTGATTGCCGGTACCCACAAACCTTCTTCCGAGGTAAAAATGCACCTGCGCCTTTACCAAGAAAACCCCGCCATTGGCGCCGTGGTGCACGCCCACCCCTTTGCGGCCACCTCTTTTGCCGTGGCCGGCATTCCGCTAGATTTACCCCTGATGGCAGAATCTTCGATGCAGCTGGGCGTGGTGCCGGTGGTACATTATGCCACCCCCGGCACCAACGATGTAGCCGATGGCGTTGCCCCCTATTGCCAAAACTACGGCGGGGTGCTGCTTTCTAACCATGGCACCCTTACCTGGGGGCACAATATTATGCAAGCCTTTTACCGCCTGGAAGTAATGGAGAATTACGCCAAAACCACCCTTGCCGTTTTGCAGCTGGGGCAGGCGCGCCTGTTAAGCCAGCCCCAGGTAGAAGCACTGGCCGGCCTTAAAAAAACGTGGAAGATTGACGACGGCGTTTTGCCACAAGGTGCCGCAAAAGAAACCAACACCACCGATGTTTTAAAAAGCAACTTACAAATAGCCAACAACAATTAGTATAACTTTGGCCAATTAGTACTAAAACCCCACACTAAGGAGGCACCATGACCCCACAGGAAAAACTACAGCGCTGCTACCAAAGCGTGCGCGCCAAAACCAATTTCACCCCCGCCATTGCCCTTATTCTGGGCTCTGGTTTAGGAGATTTTGCCGAGAACATTACAGTGGAGCAAACCATTGCCTACCAGGAGATTGAGGGGTTTCCGGTTTCTACGGTGCGGGGGCACAAAGGCCGCTTTATTTTTGGCACCCTTGGGGGCGTGCCGGTGGTTGCCATGCAGGGCCGTGTGCATTATTACGAAGGCTACACCATGCAAGACGTTGTGCTGCCCACCCGTTTAATGGGTTTGCTGGGGGCCAAGGTTTTGTTTTTAACCAATGCCGCCGGGGGCGTAAACCAAAGCTTTTCTAGCGGAGATTTTATGCTGATTGAGGATCAGATATCCTGCTTTGTGCCCTCCCCATTAATTGGCGCCAATTTAGAAGAACTGGGTACCCGCTTCCCCGATATGACCACCATTTACGATAAACCCCTGCGGGAAACCATTGCCAATACTGCCTCCAGCCTCTCTATCCCCTTGCAAAAAGGGGTTTACATCCAGCTTTCGGGCCCGCAGTTTGAAACCCCCGCCGAGGTACGCATGTGCGGCCTGCTGGGGGCCGATGCTGCCGGCATGAGCACCGCCTGCGAAGCTATTGCCGCCCACCACATGGGCCTGCGTGTATGCGGTATCTCCTGCATTTCTAACATGGCGGCCGGCATAAGCGGGCAGCCACTTACCCACCAAGAAGTAGACGAAACCGCCGCCCGGGTAGCGCCGCAGTTTAAGCAGCTCATTACTTCCTCTATTATTGCCATTGGCAACACCCTTTAATGGTTGCCAACAGTTTAAAGGCCTGCACGCAGCCCACGGGATGGCTTTGCCTATATTCACATTATTTTCCGTTTTATATGTGTTTAATATTGCTCATTTTTCTGGTATATGATATCATTTATGAAACATAACATAAAACAGGGGAGGCCTTCACCATGGCTAAAAACTCAAGAAAAAATATTGACCAACGACGCACCGAAATTTTAGAAATGCTTGCGCAACACGGCGAGATGAAACTGGGGCAAATTGCGCGAGATTTAAACGTATCCTCGATGACTTTACGCCGCGATATTTGGTATATGCAAGAGCAACAAATTGTAAACCTTGCCAGTGGGGGGCGGGTTTCGCTGCGCGAAGGTACCCGGCTGGACCCCGACATTTACAACCGCAAAGCCCAAAACCACCTAGAAAAAATTGCCATTGCCGCCCTTGCCGCCACCCTGGTAAGCGATGGCGAGGTAATTGGGCTAGACGCCAGCACTTCGGCGCTGGAGCTTAGCTACCACCTGCAGGGCAAAAAAAACCTTACCGTGGTTACCAACAACCTGCTTATTCCCCCCATTTTAAGCACCAACCCCACCATCAACATTATTTCGGCCGGGGGGGCTGTGCGCTCTAAGGCGCTTTCTACCGTAGGCGAAATTGCCGAGCACACCATTCGGGAATTTTTATACGATAAGGTATTTATTTCGGCCAATGCGCTACACGCCACCAACGGCCTTAGCGATACCGATATGGACGAGATTCAAACCAAAAAAGCCTTTATCGAAAACACCCAACAACTGGTTGTTTTGGCCGATTCTTCTAAGCTTGGCAAAAATGCCCTGCAAAAATGCTGCGCAACCGAGCGTATCAACACTTTGGTAACCGATTCTAACGCCGAAAAGCAGCAGATAAGCGCCTTTACCAACGTGGGGGTTTCGTTAAAAGTAGCCGACCTGTAATTTTCGGTTTTAAGCAAACCAGCCTCGAAAAGAGGAGATTTTATGAAAGCTTTGTTTTTTGATAAAACCCCGGTGTACACCACCAGCTATGCAAAACCTGTGCCCGCGCCAAACCAAAGCCTTGTTAAAATACTAATGGCCGCCATTTGCAACACCGATAGAGAAGTGATGAAGGGCTATAAGCCGGGGTTTACCGGCATTTTAGGGCACGAGTTTGTGGGCATTGTGGAGGAATCTTCTGATACGGCGCTGGTGGGCAAGCGCGTGGTGGGCGAGCTAAACGCTGGCTGCAAAACCTGCCTATACTGCACCACCGGGCGCGAGCACCACTGCACCACCCGCAAAGTGCTGGGTATGGACGGAAAAGATGGTTGCTTTGCCGAATATATGACCATTGCCACCGACCTTTTGCACATTGTGCCCAACGATTTGCCCACCGAACAAGCCATTTTTTGCGAGCCACTGGCCGCCGCACTGGAAGTTGTGGAGCAGTCTCACCTGCGCCCTTCGCAGGAGGTTGCACTGGTGGGCGACGGCCGCCTTGCCTACATGATAGGCCAGGTAATTGCGCTGCAGGGCACCCCGCTAACGGTATTTGGCCACAGCACCCAAAAACTGGCAATGTTTGCCCCCTTTGCCAAAACTTCGCTTCAGCCCACAGGCAGTTTCGAGGTAGTGGTAGAGGCTTCGGGCTCGCCCTCGGGCCTGGAAACTGCCATTGCCCTAACCCGCAGCATGGGCCTGCTGGTGCTAAAAAGCACCTATGCCGGCTTAACCCCTTTAAACACCAGCGAGCTTGTAGTGCGCGAAATTACGCTGCGTGGCAGCCGCTGCGGCCCCTTTGTGCCTGCCCTTAACCTATTGCAGCGCGGCCAAATTACCCTGCCGCCCATCGAGTTATTCCCGCTGCAAGAGTACGAGCAGGCCTTTGCTTCACGGGCGTTTAAGGTTGGGTTTAAATTTTAGCGTCAAAGTCAAAGATAACTATCTTTCTGGCAAATAGTAGTATTAATTGTTTGCTATAGGTACTGCAAGCCAACTGGCAATGCAAGCACCCCAAAGAGGCAAGCGCCTACGGCGCAGGGGGGTGCCCTTGACTAACGACTAGCGACTAATGACTATTAAAGGAGCCAAGCCATGCAAACCACAAAGCAGCCAGACAACGTACGCCTGCGCGAAGATGGGCGCGCCGTGATGATACTGGACCAAACCCAGCTGCCCGGCCGCACCGTAACCCTTACGCTAGAAACCGTAGCACAGATGTACGATGCTATTTTTGAGCTAAAGGTGCGGGGGGCACCAGCCATTGGTATTGCCGCCGGTTATTTTTACGCTGTTTTGGCAAACGGGGTGCAGGCTGATAGCTACCAAGATTTTTATAGCCAATGCCAGGTTTTTAAAGAAAAATTAAATGCCTCGCGCCCAACAGCGGTAAACCTTAGCTGGGCATTAAACCGTATGGATGCCGTGGCGCAGGCAAACAGCCAAAAACCAGTGGCAGAAATAAAAAAACTGCTATTGCAAGAAGCCACCGAAATACAGCAAGAAGATATACGCATGTGTGCCGCCATTGCAAAGCATGGCCTTAGCCTGCTTAAAAATGGCGATGGCGTGCTTACCCACTGCAACGCCGGGCCGCTGGCAACCTCGTTATACGGCACGGCGCTAGGCCCCTTGCTGCTGGGCAAAGAGCAGGGCATGCATTTTAAAGTTTTTGCCGACGAAACCCGCCCGCTGCTGCAGGGCGCCCGCCTAACCAGCTACGAATTAGACCGGGCCGGGGTAGATGTAACCCTAATTTGCGACAACATGGCCAGCATTGTGATGAAAAACGGCTGGGTAAATGCCTGCCTTGTTGGGTGCGACCGTATTGCCGCCAATGGCGATACCGCTAATAAAATTGGCACCAGTGGCGTTGCCATCTTGGCCCAGTACTATGGCATCCCTTTTTATGTGCTTGGCCCCACCAGCACCATAGACATGAACTGCAAAACCGGCGATGATATTGAGATTGAGCTGCGCAACCCCGCCGAAATACGAGAAAAATGGTATACCGAGCCAATGGCCCCGGCCGATGTAAAATGCTACAACCCGGCTTTTGACGTTACCCACCACGACCTGATTGACGGCATTGTTACCGAGCACGGCATACTGCGCCCGCCCTATACCCAAAGTTTGGCTACCTTGTTTAAATAGCCCGCCACAAGGTTTGTTTTTTGGCATGCCTTAACCATTTAAGGTTAATTTGTGAAAGAAACATTACAATTTGGTTTGAAACCATTAAAAACCAAAGACATTTAAGGCATAAACAGGTATTATATAGGTAAGGCAATACTGGTGTTGTTTTTAAGTTGCCTTGCTTTTATAAAAAGTATTTTTGTAAAATTATTAGGAGGTTTTACACGAATGAAAATGAAAAAATTGTTTGCTGGCCTGCTTTCGGCCATGCTGCTAACCTCGGTGCTGGCTGCCTGTGGTGGTGGCGCTGCTTCCACCCCGGCTTCACAAGGCGGCACTTCCGCTCCGGCTGGCTCTACTGCTTCGGCCCCAGCAGGCGAAGACGGCATGCGCATTGCCATTGTTACCAGCCCTTCTGGCGTAGACGATGGCTCTTTTAACCAAGATAACTACATCGGCATTCAAAGCTTTATTGCCGAAAACCCCACCGCCACTGTGCAGGCTATCCGCGAAACCGACACCAATAACTCGGTACCTGCTGTAGAAAATATTGTGTCGGATTATGATGTAATTGTTACGCCTGGCTTCCAGTTTGCAGGCATTGCCCAAGTGGCAAGCGATAACCCCGAAAAAAGCTTTGTACTGGTAGATAGTTTCCCTTCGGATGGTGAAAATGATATTGTAGTAGATAATATCTATGCCATACTATTTGCCGAGCAAGAGAGCGGCTTTTTTGCCGGTGTTGCTGCCGCGCTAGAAACCAAAACCAATAAGGTTGCGGTGGTAAACGGCATTGCTTACCCCAGCAACGTTAACTACCAGTTTGGGTTCGAAAGTGGCGTTAACTACGCAAACGCGCACCTTGGCACCAGCGCAGAAGTGGTGGAAATTGCCGCTTATGCCGGCACCGATGTTACCGGCACTAATGTGGGTGGCAACTATGTTGGCGATTTTGCCGATGAAGCTGGTGGCAAGGTAGTGGGCGAAGCCCTGCTAAAAGAAGGCTGCGACATTATTTTGGTAGCAGCTGGCGGCAGCGGCAACGGCGTGTTTACCGCTGTTAAAGAAAACGGCAACGCCATGGTTATTGGCTGCGACGTTGACCAGTTCGACGACGGTGTAAACGGCGACAAAAACATTATGCTTACCTCTGTTTTAAAGGTAATGAACATTAACGTAGAGCGTGCCCTGAACGCTGTAAAAGATGGCACTTTTAAAGGCGAAAACGTTGTGCTTGGCGCCGATACCGACTCGACCGGTTATGTAAAAGAAGACGGCCGCCACCAGCTAAGCGATGAAACCCTTGCCGAACTGGAAAAAGTGTATGCCCTTGTGCAAGATGGCACCATTGTGCCGGCATCTAACTTTAACGGCAACACCCCAGAGGATTTCCCGGGCCTTAAATAACGGTAACAAAATGAGAGTAGATTAGAGCAAATCAACAAATATAGGTAGTGAAGACGCTAAAACAAAAGCATGGTGGTTCTATTTCAAGTTTTAGCAACTGCGTATTAAAGTTGCGGTAGCTGTGCTATCTATCATTTTGCTAATTTATTTTAGCTAAGCCCTGTTTATAAAAAAGGAGGAGCATCCTGTAGAGTTGCAAACTGCATTCTGCCAATGCTCCTCCTTTTTTATGCTAGGAAAGGGTTAAAACCATGCTGGCTTTAGCCTTTCCCTAGCATACAAGCTCAAACAAAAAACCCAGTGTGTATAGGTGCTACTTCTAACCGTTGTGGTTGGGAATAGCACCCATAGCAAGGAGGTATTTTATGGCCCATTCAGAAGAATACATTATCGAGATGAAAGGAATTACCAAGCGGTTCCCCGGGGTGGTTGCCAACAACAATGTTAGCCTTGGCATACGCAAAGGCGAAATTTTTGCCCTGCTTGGCGAAAACGGGGCAGGGAAATCGACCCTGATGAGCATGCTGTTTGGCATGTACGAGCCAGACGAAGGCGAAATTTGGGTGCGGGGCAAAAAGGTAAACATTGCCTCGCCCAACGAGGCCGTGCGCCTGGATATTGGCATGGTACACCAGCACTTTAAGCTGGTGCAAAACTACACCGTTACCGAAAACATTGTGCTGGGCATAGAGCCGGTGAAGCGCCTTGCCGGCTTTTTACCCTATGTGGATATTAAGGGCACCAACGAAAAAATACGCACGCTTTCGCAAAAATATGGGCTGGAAGTAGACCCCACCAAGCGCATAGAAGATTTGAAGGTATATGCCCAGCAGCGTGTAGAAATTTTAAAAATGCTGTACCGAGAAGCCGAAATTTTAATTTTTGATGAGCCCACCGCCGTGCTTACCCCGCAGGAAATTGAATTTTTGCTGGAGATTATTCGCAAATTGCGCGATGGCGGCAAAACCGTTATTTTAATTACCCATAAACTAGAAGAAATTAAACAAGTGGCCGACCGCTGCGCCATTTTAAACCACGGTAAACTGGTGGATATTTTGGACGTTGCCACCACCAGCACCAGCCAAATGGCCAACATGATGGTGGGCCACGAGCTAACGCTAGAAATAGAAAAACCACCCGCCAACTTTGGCAAACCCGTGCTGGAAGTAAAGGGCATTACGGTAGAAAATGCCGACCATTTCCCGGTGGTTAAAAATGTAAGCTTTTCTATTCGCAAAGGCGAGGTTTTTGCCATTGCGGGGGTATCGGGCAATGGGCAGGTAGAAGTAGCCGACGCCATTGCCGGCCTTGCCGATTGCAAGCAGGGCAGCATTGTGCTAAACGGGCAGGACATCACCCGCTACAACGTGCGCAAACGCAACCTTTTGGGGCTTTCGTATATCCCCGAAGACCGCCAGCAAGTGGGCCTTATTTTAGATTTTACGCTGGCCGAAAACCTGGCCATGAAAAAATATTTTGCGCCGCCCTTTAGCAAAGGGGCCATGTTGCAGCACAATGTGTTTACAAGCTATGCCGAAGAACTGATTGAAAAGTATGATATCCGCAGTGGCGGCGGGGCCGATGGCCCGGTGCGCGCCATGAGCGGCGGCAACCAGCAAAAAGCCATTGTTGCCCGCGAAATAGAACTGCAAAGCGATTTGATGATTTTTGTGCAGCCTACCCGTGGGCTGGATATTGGCGCTATTACCAGCATACGAGAGCGCATTATTGAAGAGCGGAACAAGGGCAAGGCCATTTTGCTTATTTCGTTAGAGCTGGACGAAGTGCTGGCCTGCGCCGATACCATTGGCGTTATTTATAGCGGCGAGCTACTAAAAATTGCCGACGCCAATACCATTACCGCCAACCAAGTGGGCGAATACATGATGGGGGTGAAACAGGCATGAAGCAACCAGAGAGAAAAAGCCGCAACCCGCTTGTGTTAATTTTGGGCAACAAGCGCTGGCAGTTTATCACCATTCCTCTATTTGCCATTTTGTGCAGCCTGCTTGCCATTTCGGTTATTATTTTGCTGGTGGGCAAAAACCCGTTTGCGGCATTTCAAAGTTTGCTGCAGGGCAGTGGTTTTTTACCAAAACCCACCTACGCCGCCTACAAAAGCATGCTTACCGATTTTATGGACACGCTGGACGCCCTAACCCCCATGCTGTTTGCCGCTCTTTCTGTAGCCGTTGCTTTTAAGGCGGGGCTGTTTAACATTGGGGTATCGGGGCAAATGCTTCTTTCGGGGTTTATGGCCACCGTTTTGGTGGGGTATAGCGGGCTTAACGCTGGCATTGCAAAACCCTTGGTGCTGCTAATTGGCATTTTGGCCGGGGCGGTAGCCGGCGGGCTTATTGGTGTTTTAAAATACCGCTTTAACATCAACGAGGTTGTTTCCTCCATCATGCTCAACTATATTTTCCAGTACATTATCAGCTTTTTTATCAATACCCAATTTGTAGACCCCGTCTCTCGTCAATCTCGCAATATTTCGCAGGCCGCCCGCCTTACCTTAATGAATGTAGAAATTGGCGGCCTAAAAATGCGGGTGCCATTTTGCATTTTGCTGGCGCTTTTGTGTGCCATTATTCTGCAAATATTTTTAGCTAAAACCAAGCAAGGGTACGAGCTAAAGGCCGTTGGCCAAAACAGCTTGGCCGCCAAATATGCCGGCATTAGGGTGGGTGGCAACCTTGTTTTTGCCATGACTTTAAGCGGCGCGCTGGCTGGCCTTGCCGGTGTAACTTACTACCTTGGCTACTACCAGTCCATTCAGCCGGGTGTGCTTAGCAGCCTCGGGTTCGACTCTATTGCCGTTTCGCTGCTGGGCAACTCTCACCCCATCGGCATCATCTTTTCCTCCTTGCTTATCACCGCTATTTCGCGCGGCAGCACCTACATGAGCAGCGTTGTGGGTGTGCGGCAAGAAATTGCCGCGCTGGTTACCGGCATGATTTTGCTGTTTAGCGCCTGCGGCGGGTTTATCCGTTACAAGGTAAACCAAAGCGGCAGCCACACCGGCAAAAAAGGGGAGGGCAAACCATGAATACTGTTATTATCGACGGCCTTTCTTATGCAATACCTTTACTTATTATTGCCATTGGCGGCATTTATAGCGAGCGCAGCGGCATTACCAACCTTGCGCTAGAGGGCCTGCTTGGTTTTGGGGCTTTTTCGGGCGGGTTATTTGTGGCACTGTGCGCCCCGTTGTTTGGCGCCCACTCGCAAATTCCCATTTATCTTTCGCTTGTTGTTGCCATGGTGGGGGGTGCGCTTTTCTCTATGCTGCACGCCCTGCTATGTATTCAGTTTAAAGCCAACCAGGTTATTAGCGGCGTGGTGGTTAACATTGTGGCGCTGGCCCTTACCAGCTTTTTAACCAGCCAAATTAACACCAGCGCCTTTGGCAAACCCAGCGATAAATTTATGCTAAGCGTGTTCCCTCGGGTAACCGTTCCCGGCCTTAGCAATATCCCGGTTGTGGGGGCACTCTTTACCAATTTTTATGTTTTTGTACCCATTATTTTGGTGCTGGCCGCTATTTGCTGGTACATTTTGTACCGCACCCGTTACGGCATGCACCTGCGTGCCTGTGGCGATAACCCCCAAGCGGTAGATACTGCCGGTGTAAACGTAAACAAGGTGCGGTTTGGCGCCGTTATGTTTTCGGGGGCTTTGGCAGGGCTTGGCGGCATGTGCTTTGCCTATTCTATCTCTGGCACTTTTAGCGCCAGCGTTTACATGGGCGCCGGTTACCTTGCCATTGCCGCGCTTATTTTTGGCAACTGGAAAATTGTACCAACCCTGGCCGCCTGCCTTATTTTTGGGTTTGCCCGCTCGGGCGCGTACGAGCTGGTAAAGGTTCTTCAGCTTTCCAGCAGCTTTTCGGATTTAGCCATGACCCTGCCTTACATTCTCACCCTTCTTTTGCTTATCTTTTTCTCTAAAAACAACCGTGCCCCGCGCGCCCTGGGCGAGGTGTACGACAAAAGCAAGCGGTAAATTATTGGCCATAAACCAATGGCTACCAAAGGAGGCTCCCCACCATGAACGTCCGTTTTTATAACGCGAATATCTGCACCATGGAAAACGGCCCGGCTGTAATGCAAGGCGAACTGTGGACCCTTGGCAACCGTGTATATTATGCGGGCAGCGCCTCGGGGGCACCACCTGCCCTTTTGTTCGATAAGCAAATTGACCTGGGCGGCAACCTTATTTTGCCGGGTTTTAAAAACGCACACACCCATTCTGCCATGACATTTTTGCGCAGCTATGCCGACGATTTTCCCCTGCTGGAATGGCTGGACAAGCAGGTGTTCCCCATGGAGGCAAAGCTAACGGGGGAGGACGTGTACTGGCTTTCTAAACTGGCAATATTAGAATATTTAAGCAGCGGCATTACCGCCAACTTTGACATGTACATGTTTTTAGAGGAAAATGCCCAGGCCTCTATCGATACCGGGTTTCGCACCGTATTGTGCGGCGCGTTAAGCAATTTTACCGGCAGCCTGCAAACGTTAGAAAACGACTTTTTGCACTTTAACGCCCTGCACGAGCGCATTAGCTACCAGCTTAGTTTCCACGCCGAATATACCTGCAGCCGCCAGCTGCTAGAGGGCGTAGCGGATTTAGCCGACCGCTACCAATCGCCGGTGTACACCCATAACTCTGAAACGCTGCCCGAGGTACAGCAGTGCATAGCACGCAACGGCACCACGCCCACCGCCTATTTAAACCAGCTGGGTATTTTTAATTATGGCGGCGGGGGCTTTCACTGTGTACACATGAGCGACGAGGATTTGAAAATTACCAAAGACCGTGGCCTGTATGTGGTTAGCAACCCCGGCAGCAACAGCAAACTGGCCAGCGGCATTGCGCCAGTGCAAAAAATGCTAAACATGGGCATACCCGTTGCCCTTGGCACCGATGGCCCCGCCAGCAACAATGCGCTGGACATGTTCCGCGAGATGTACCTGGCTACCGTGCTGCAAAAGCTAAGCCTGCAAGACGCCGCCGCCCTTAACGCCGATACCGTGCTGGAAATGGCCTGCTGCACCGGTGCGCGTGCCATGGGCCTGCCCAATTGCGATAACCTTGCCGTGGGCAAATTGGCAGACCTAATTGTAATTGATTTGCAGCAGCCCAACATGCAGCCGTTAAATAATCTTACCCGCAATTTGGTGTACAGTGGCAGCAAACAAAACGTGAAACTTACCATGGTAAACGGCCAAATTTTGTACCAAAACGGCGAATATTTTGTGGGCACCAACCCTGCCGAAATTTATGCCAAGGCAAACGAAATTATCCGCCGCATGCAACAACAGTAACGCCTTTTTCGCAGCAATTCTATTCTGGCCTTCGTATCCGGGTGCCGCCCTTTAGCGGTGCCCGGTTTTATTTTGCGCAGCCCTTTTAACATCTTTATGCAATGCAAAGGCAGCGCCACTGTGCGGCAAGCTTTTTTATTGGCAAAAACAGCCGGGCTGCTTTGTTAGCAACCCGGTCGCTGTGCTTTTTTATACTTAGTAAGCGTTAAAATTGTGTGCCAATATAGGGGGTGCTGTCCACTCCCATCTCGGCGGCAATGGCCTGTATTTCGCCAAAGGTTTTTTGGTTTACCGGCAAGCCCTCCGCCCACTTTTCCACTTCCGATTCCAGCTCTTTTTCGCCATGGATATACACCCTACTTTGTCCCTCTGCTTTATAAGAATCGCGCAGCTCCTGCAAAAATGCCGAAAAGTTTTCCTTCATTTGCTGCTTGTTTCCAAAAATACCGTAATCGATTGCCCAAAAGCAATGCGAAATTTCATTTTTTCCATCTTCTACAGCGTGGTTGCTGGTAGCGCCACCGGCAGCAATGGCAGTAAACAATTCGCAAATAAGGCCAAAACCATACCCCTTATAGCCAGAGTTCAATTCCCCCGAGCCACCCAGCGGCAAAATACCACCACCGCTTTTGGCAATAATATTTTCCAGCACATAGCCTGCATCGCTGGTATCCGCTCCATTATTATCTATTACCCAGCCCAGCGGCACCGCCTGCCCTTTTTTATTGTACACTTCCAGCTTGCCGCGCGGCACCACTGTGGTGGCAGCGTCGAACACAAAGGGCGTTGGTGTGGCCGGCATGGCAACCGCAATGGGGTTGGTGCCCAGCATGGCCTGCTTGCCAAAAGTGGGCACCATAATGGCCTCGGTATTGGTCATGCAAATGCCCATCATGTCAGCATCGGCCGCCATGCGGGTGTAGTACCCCGCAATACCGTAATGGTTCGAGTGGCTTACCGTAACAATACCAATCCCGGTTTTTTTCGCCTTTTCTATGGCAAGTTCCATTGCCCATTTAGACACCACCTGCCCCATTGCCTTGTGCGCATGAACAACAGCCGAAACCGGTGTTTCGTGCACGATTTCGGGCTTGGCTTTTATGTCTACTTCGCCCATCTTCATGCCATTGTGGTAGCGCACCAAGCGCTGGATGCCATGAGATTCTATCCCAGCTAAATCTGCCGCCAGCAATATCTCTACAATGGTTTCGCATTCCGGTTTGCTAAACCCGTATTTTTCAAAAATTTGCAGGCAAAGCTCCCTTGTTTTTTCATAATCCAATATTTTATATTCTGCCACTTTGTGTTCCTTCCCTTTCTGTATGGTATTTGGTTTTTGCAGCTGGGGTTAAGGCGCTGGCTATTGATGGCAAAAAACTCAACCTCTTTACCCTACAGCAACACGCATTTTTTCCAATTTCGCCCTCATACTACCATAGCAAACCATCTAAATCAACCTGCCATTATCCACAATTTTTGCCGTGCTTTTTTATCGCTTTAAGCAAACGCCGGGTTTTAACGTCTTATCTTTAGCAGCCGCCTACTTTTTGGGTAGCAATTATATGTTTTGCTATACTGGTATAAATGCGTTTTATACCTGCACACCTTGTGCACTGCCTGCTTATTTAGGTATAATAGTGCAAGGCTATATCGCAGCGTTTGGTATCTGCGGCTCCAAAAAGCCAAAAACACCCAAAAACTTTTTCGCAGCTATAGCACACATAACAGGAGGGGTTTTACCAATGGATTATTACGAAAAAGCGCTGGAGCTGCACGCCCAGCACAAAGGCAAACTAGAAATTACCAGCACGGTGCCGCTGGCCACCCGGGACGATTTAAGCACCGCCTATACCCCCGGCGTAGCCCAGCCCTGCAAAAAAATACACCAAAACCCGGCCGACGCCTACACCTACACCACCAAAGGCAACATGGTTGCGGTGGTAACCAACGGCACCGCCGTGCTGGGCCTTGGCAATATTGGCCCTGCCGCCGCCCTGCCGGTTATGGAGGGCAAAAGCATTTTGTTTAAAGCCTTTGGAGGGGTAAACGCTTTCCCCATCTGCCTGGATACCACCGACCCCGATGAAGTAATTAAAGCCGTGAAGTTAATTGCCCCCGGTTTTGGCGGTATCAATCTCGAGGACATTGCTTCGCCCGATTGCTTTTTGATAGAGGAAGTGCTGGAGCGGGAACTGGATATTCCGGTTTTTCACGATGACCAGCACGGCACCGCCATTGTGGTAACCGCCGCCCTTATTAATGCTTTAAAAATTACCGGTAAAACCATGCCAGAAATTAAGGTGGTTTTAAACGGCCCGGGTGCCGCCGGCACCGCCATTATAAAAATGTTGTTGGCCGCTGGCGTAAAAAATATCATCGCCTGCGACGAGCACGGTATTTTGCACAAAAACCGCGGGGTAGGCATACTGCACCACAAACAAATGTTGTGCAACATTACCAACCAGCAAGGCATTAGCGGCACCCTTTCCAATGCTGTGCAGGGCGCCGATGTGTTTATTGGGGTTTCGGTTGGGGGGGCGCTAACCCCCGCCATGGCAGCCAGCATGGCACCGGGCGCCATTGTGTTTGCCATGGCCAACCCCGTGCCCGAAATTGACTATACCCTGGCAAAACAGGCAGGCGTGCGGGTTATGGCAACCGGCCGCAGCGATATGCCAAACCAAGTAAATAACGTGTTGGCTTTTCCGGGTGTGTTTAAGGGGGCGCTTTCGGTACGCGCGCGCGATATTAACAGCGAAATGAAAATTGCCGCCGCCCACGCCATTGCAAACACCATTTTGCCACAAGAGTTGAATGAGGAAAATATTATCCCCAGTGCTTTTAACCCACAAGTTGCGCAAAATGTGGCGCAAGCCGTTGCGCAGGCCGCGCGCGATACCGGTGTTGCACAAGCATAAAATAGTACCTGCTGCGCACCAGGCCAGCTATTTTATTTCTACATTAAAACAAGGTTTGCCTATCAAGCATAAGTAAACCTTGTTCAGACTGTCAAAGAACCTCTATTCCGCCCTTAAAAGCGGGGAATGGGGCTTGGGGAAGTGGGGCTACGGCCCTCTTCCCCATTATAAATAATCAATATTTTGACGTAAACATGTATTTTATAAGAACGGGTGTTTTCCTCAAAATATTGCAATCAGCTTGTCAAAAAAGTGAAACCTCACTTTTTTGACAAGCTCAACAAGGTTTACCTATTGCGTAGGTAAACCTTGTTTTTTGCGGCATACACTTTTTATGCCGCCACACCCGAGGGCAGTACATACAACACCACACAAAAGTAGTGCAAAATGCTACCCGCCAGCACAAACAAATGCCAAACCGAGTGCATATATTTAATTTTTTTAGCCACATAAAAAGCCACCCCGCCGGTGTAGGCAACCCCGCCCAAAAACAGCAGTATTACGCCGCCCCGTGGCAGTGCCGCCACAACGTCGCCAATGGCAAAAATAACGCTCCACCCCATGGCAATGTACAACACCAGCGATACCTTGGCAAACTTGTTAACGCTAATGCTGTTAAGCACAATGCCCAGCAAAGCCGCTACCCACACCACAATAAATATTGCCAGCCCTTTGCCCTTGCCCTGCAACGTAATAAGCATAAAAGGGGTGTAGGTGCCCGCAATTAAAATAAACACCGTCGAATGATCGAAAATGCGAAAGATGCGCTTTACCCGTGGAAAGGGGAAGGCGTGGTAGAGGGTGCTCATGCAATAAAGCAGCACCAGCGATACCGCATAAATGGTGCAGGCGGCAACCTCGCGCGTGCCACCAAAAATGGCCGCCAGTGTTACCACCACGCTGCCACCCACAATGGCAAGCAGTGCGCCCACGCCATGGCTAACCGCGTTAAATACTTCTTCCCCTTTGGTATATTGTTTTAGCGGGCGCCCCGCAATACCTGCCCCTTTTGGTTTGTTCATGGTTCCCCTCTTTTTTTGTAAAATTATATATTGTTTTGGTTTACTATTTTTAATTACGGCATATTTTGTTTAAACGCACCATTAAAATACTAAAAGTATTAACTTGCCCTAGCTAAACTATGTAGCACAGCCCCTTTGCTGGCATTAAAAAGGCGCAGAACCAATTGAAGTTCTGCGCCATGGGTTTTAATTTATGCTTTGGCTTTGGCCTTTGTTGCCTTGGCAGGTTTTTCTTCAACCACGTCCTCGGCCACATCTTCGGTATATTCGGCCGGTATTTCATCGTTAAAATCTTCGCTAAACAGCAATTGCTCGTACTCGTCTAGCTCTTTTTCGCGGCGCAAAACGTAAAAATACAGTGCACCCAGTGCGCCGGCAATGGCGGCAAAAACCACCAGTAATGTTACAAAGGTCGATTTTTTCATGCTGATTTCTCCTTTGGTTTTTTTGTTTTTTTGTAGTACTTCTTCTTTAAAATCCATTGCGGCGCTAAACGCCTGCTTGCCAGAATTTAAAGCCGCAAGCCCAGCCGCCATAACGCCGGCTACCGCAAGCTTACTGCCCTTAAACACACTTTTTTGTGCCGCTTGTGCCTTTTTAACTGCGGCTTGCAACCTCTTTTTGGTTTGCGAACCAATTGCCATGTCCAAACCTCCTTAGGGTTTTTGGCAGCTTACTGCCACAATATGTACTTCTATTATAGTTCTTTTAGGCAAATATTACAACCGCGAATTTATGGGTAGTTTGATCAAAGCTTCGCTTTTTCCTTTGGCGTGCCTGCTGCCAGCAAATAGGGCAGGTACGTTTTAAACGCATTTGGCACCGAATATTGGCTTTGCACCTGCTGTGCTGTTGCCAAAACAGCGCCCTGTGGGGCAGGGGTGCCCGGCGGCAGTTCGCACAGCCAGCCATATAGCTGCCACACCCGGTGGGTAAACACATGCTCGGCTTTGGGCAGCGGCCCCACAACTTGCGCCCCCGGCAACCGTGTTGCCAGTTCTTTTTTTATTTGGGGCAGGGTGTATTTTCCCTCTAGCGTAAGGGGGCCCCACAGCCCCGCCAGCAGGCCCTTTTTAGGGCGCTGGTACAGCAGCACTTGCTGCCCCTGGCGCACCACCAGCACACAAACCGGTAAAACGGTTTTGGGCTTGGCCGCTGCTTTGCACGGCAGGCTTGCCGCAATGCCCTGCTTATACCC
This sequence comes from Ruminococcaceae bacterium OttesenSCG-928-A16, assembly GCA_030267215.1. Lineage (GTDB taxonomy): Bacteria > Bacillota > Clostridia > Oscillospirales > Ruminococcaceae > JAAYCI01. Next base: position 8,694 of record JAJDJP010000015.1, on the reverse strand, counting down.
ATGGCAAAGCTGTGCAAGCGGGCAAGCTTCGCAGTTTGGGGTACCCGGCAGGCACACCAGCGCCCCCAATTCCATTAGCGCCTGGTTATAATCCCCCGCCTCTTGCGGGGGCTGCTGCGCCTGCACCTGCACCGAAAGCACCTTCTTGGTTTCGGGCTTTGCAATATCGGCTTTGCTTGCCAGCAGGCGGCTAAACACCCGCAATACGTTGCCATCTACCGCAACCTGTGGCAGGCCAAAAGCAATGCTGGCAATGGCACCGGCGGTGTATTCGCCAATGCCGGGCAATTTTTTCAGCAGTTCGTAGTTGGCGGGCAGCTCGCCGCCATATTCTGCCACCACCACCTTGGCCGCCTTTTGCAGGTTGCGCACCCGGTTATAGTAGCCCAGGCCCTGCCACAGCTTATGCAGCTTTTCTTCTTTACAGTTGGCAAGGGCCGCTATGGTAGGTAACTCGGTAATAAAGCGGTGGTAGTAGGGCAGGGCCGCCGTTACACGGGTTTGTTGCAGCATAATTTCGCTTACCCATATGTGGTAGGGGGTGGGGTCCTCTCTAAACGGCAAAATGCGCCGGTTTTGGTGGTACCACGCAAGCAAGGGGGCCGCAATGGGGGCAAGTTCTGGCATACAAACTCCTTATACTTAGGCAAGCTTAAAGCGGCCTGTTTTACAGCAACCGCTACACAACTATTTGTTTAAACGCACACTATTATTTCTTTTGGTATAATTAACTTTTCACCAAAGGCGGGTATGTAAAACGGATTTCCATTTTACAAAAACCCATGCATTAAGGCCAACCGGCATCACTCCGAGGGGATTTTTGCCCCAAAAACCTGCGCCATACCATGCAAGCTATGAAAAGTTACCCGCAAAGGGCAGACGCTTAAAACCCACCAGCTGTACGGGGGAAGGGCAGCACGTCGCGGATGTTGGGAATGCCGGTGAGGTACATAATCAGCCGCTCGAACCCAAGGCCAAAGCCGGCATGCTTTACGCTGCCAAACCGGCGCAAATCTAAATACCACTCGTATTCTTCTGTACTCATGCCAAGCTGCCGCATGCGCTCTTGCAATACATCCAGCCGTTCTTCACGCTGGCTGCCGCCAATAAGCTCGCCCACGCCGGGCACCAGCATGTCGGTGGCGGCCACGGTTTTGCCATCATCGTTTACACGCATATAAAAGCTTTTAATCTCTTTGGGGTAATCGGTTACAAATACCGGCTTTTTGTAAATTTCCTCGGTGAGGTAGCGCTCGTGCTCGGTTTGCAAATCTGCCCCCCATGTTACTTTATACTGGAAGTTATCGTTGTTCTTCTCCAGCATTTCTACTGCTTTGGTGTAGGTTAAACGCTCAAAGCGAGAGGTACGCAGGTTTTCGAGGCGCTCCAGCAGGCCTTTATCAAAAAATTGGTTAAAAAACGCCATTTCATCGGGGCAATGCTCTAACACATAGCCCACCACGCTTTTCACCATATCCTCGGCCAGGTCCATGTCATCGGTCAAATCTGCAAACGCAATTTCGGGTTCAATCATCCAAAACTCCGCCGCATGGCGGGGGGTATTGCTGTTTTCGGCCCTAAAGGTGGGGCCAAAGGTATACACCTTGCCAAAAGCAAGCGCCATGCCCTCGGCCTCTAGCTGGCCGCTTACTGTTAGGTTGGTTTCGCGGCCAAAAAAGTCTTCGCTATAATCGTAGCGGCCATCTTCGCCTTTAGGCGCACCCTGCGGCATTAGGGTAGATACATGAAACATCTCGCCCGCGCCCTCGGCATCGCTGCCGGTAATAATAGGGGTGTGTACATACACAAAGCCGTTATCGTTAAAATATTTGTGGATAGCATAAGAGGCCACGCTACGCACCCGAAATGCCGCCGCAAAGGTGTTGGTGCGGGCACGCAGGTGGGGCATGGTGCGCAAAAACTCTACACTATGCCGCTTTTTTTGCAGCGGATATTCTGGCGGGCAGCCGCCTTCTATCACAATGCTATCGGCATTTACCTCTAGCGGCTGTTTAGCGCCCGGGGTAAGCACCACCCGCCCGGTTACACTTAAAGAAGTACCAGCCCCTGCATGGGCTACCTCTTTGTAGTTTGGCAGTTTGGCTTCCTCAAACACCACCTGCAGGCTTTTAAACCCGGTTCCGTCGTTTAGTTCAATAAAGCCAATGCTTTTCGAATCTCGAACCGTGCGGGCCCAGCCACCCACCGTTACCACCGTGCCTTCTGCTGGTGGGTTTTTGTATAAAGCAGCAACATCGCTTTTTTTCATGCCTATCCTCTCCTATCGGTTTGCTTTTGCTGCCTTCTATTATACTCAGTAAACCTCAAAACTGTCTAGCTTTGAAGGCGCGAACATGAAAAAGTTCACACTCTTACCCAAAAGGGTGGGGGTACGCCGTTCAACAGTAATTATATGGAATATTTGTCGGGTTTGCCCAAAAAACCTTTGCCCCTCCGCCTTTAAAAGAAAGATTCTTCACTTCGTTCAGAATGACAGCTGCGGGAAATTAATTTTGCGAAAAATTGGATACTTAATCTAAGAAATGTCATTCTGAGGGCGGGTTTGCCCGAAGAATCTTTGCCGCTCCGCCTTTGAAAGAAAGATTCTTCACTTTGCTTAGCATAATAAATTGTAATAAAACCTTAGTAAAATAATTGGCTATATCCATGGTATAATCATTATTGTGTATAAAACCAAACTTTAACCGGGTTTATAGCCTGTATTTCTCACGGAGGCTTTTGCAATGAAACGACTAGGCATTATTCTTCTTGTTTTTATTATAGCGGTACCCTGCATTTTGGGCGGCATTTTGCTGGTATCTTACAACAGCACCACCGAGGATACCGTGCCGCTAATTACCATAACCGCTGCCGGGCAAACCTGTGCCCCCAGCAGCTATACCTGGCACCAACCCCTAATTGCCGGTATAATGGTTAAAGATTTTGCCACTACCCCAACGCTGGAAAGCAAAGACCTTGGCCGTTTAACCCAGCCCACCCTGCCGCTGGTGGTGTCGGAGCCTTTTACCAGCGAAACCGTAACCCTGTTTGAGGGAAATGCCCAGCAGTGGGCCGGCACCCTGCAACAGTGGAACACCCACCCCCTTACCGCCAGCGGTACCTATGTGCTGGAGGTAGTGCTTACCCAAGCCAAGCCCGAAAAAGGAACCGATGGATACGGCAGTTTTACCTTTAGGCTTAGCTTTACCATACAGCTAGAGCCAACGCTGACCACCAGCAATACCCGGGTAGAACAAGGCGATGTGCTGGCCCTTGTGGCTTCGCAGCTGGAAGGGCGCCTGCCCACCGCCGAAACCACGCTGGAAATGACCGGCAGCATTCTTTTTACCGCCACAGAAGATGGGCAGGCCAAGGCTTTTATACCCATTGCCCACAACCGAGAACCCGGAGATTATACCGCCACCGTGCGGGTGGGCGAAACCGTGTGGGAGGTTCCCTTTACCGTAGTAGCGGCCGAGTTTACCCGCCAGGACCTTACCATAGACACCAGCAACCCGGTAATTGGCGAAGCCAACAGCGCCGCCGCTTACCAGCAGTATCGCGACAAAATTTACCCCATGTTTGAAACTGCTGACCCCGAAACCTATTGGGAAGGTGCATTTTTAAAGCCTGCCGAGGGGAATCTTTCTACCGAGTATGGCCTGCGCCGCTACACCAATGGTGCCACCACCCCCACCCGCCATGTGGGTATCGACATTGCCGCGGCCGAAAACGCACCGGTAAAGGCACCGGCAAACGGCCGGGTGGTGCTGGCCGAATACCTGCTAAACACCGGCAACACACTGGTAATAGAGCACGGCGCCGGGCTAAAAAGTTACTTTTTCCACATGAACGAACTATCGGTTACCACCGGCAGCATGGTGGCCAAGGGCGATGAAGTAGGCCTTGTGGGCAGCACCGGGTATTCTACCGGGCCGCACCTGCATTACGAGGTGCGCATTGGCAACCAAAGCATAAGCCCCATGCTGCTGTTTAACGGCGAAGGCCAGCTGTTTTTTGCGGCAGAGGCCACCGATGCTGTTGCTTAATTGCATGATTGTGAGTATAAAAAAAGCTGCTGCACTGGGGAAATAAAAGCTTGCACAGCCCCCTGTGTTTGAACAAAAAATAACGCTATGGAGAGTTCAAATCTCTCCATAGCGTTATTTTTTTACTTTACTTTGGCACATCACTCCGATGTGGGTTTGCCCAAAGAATCTTTATTCCATCAAGTTTAAAAGAAAGATTCTTCCCTTCGTTCAAAACGACAAGCATTTATCACTTATTTAATTCGAATTTAATTAGATATATACAAATTGTAAAATACCGATTATAAATTACATCTTTTCGGGCACATCTACCTTTAGCATGGTAAGGCCGTTGGCCAACGCTACCTTGGTTGCGTTGCACAGGGCCAGCCGGGCTTGCAGCAATGTTTCTTGCTCGCCTTTTACACGGCAAGCCGCATAAAATTTATGGAACAAGGTTGCCAGCTCTACCACATAGCGGGTGATGCGGGCAGGGTCGTAGCTTCTGGCCGCACCCGCAATTTCGGTGGGGAAGGCCGCAATTTGCCGGATAAGCGCGCGTTCTTCTCGGGTTTGCAGCAGCTGTGTATTGCCAAAGCCCATGGCGGGGTTAAAGGTAATGCCCTCTTGCTTTAGGGCGCTTAAAATAGAGCAAATGCGCGCATGGGCGTACTGCACATAGTATACCGGGTTTTCGGCATCGGTTTTAACCGCAAGCCCCAGGTCAAACTCAATTTGGCTGCCGGGTTCACGCATATTAAAAAAGAAACGGGCCGAATCCAGCGGTACCTCTTCCAGTAAATCTGTAAGGGTAATGGCCTTGCCCGTACGCTTGCTCATGCGTACCGGGGCACCGTCGCGCACCAGCTGCACAAACTGCATCAGCACAATATCCAGCTTGTTGCCATCCAGGCCAATGGCGTCCAGCGCGCCTTTCATGCGGGCCACATGGCCATGGTGGTCGGCTCCCCAAACGTCGATGGCTTTGGTAAACCCACGGGCAAATTTGTTGGCATGGTAGGCAATGTCGGCCGCAAAATAGGTGGGGATACCATTGGCACGCACCAGCACTTCGTCTTTTTCGCCGCCAAAATTGGTAGCTTTATACCACACCGCACCATCTTGCTTGTAAATGGCGCCACGCTTGTCCAGCTCGGCAATAGCGTCCTCTATTGCGCCGCTTTCGTGCAGGGTAGATTCATGAAACCACACATCGTAATGCACACGGTAGGTGGCAAGGTCCTCTTTTAAACCCTGTATATTTTTGGGCAGGGCGTAATCTATCAGGGCCCCTTCCAGCGCTTCGGGTTCGGCTTTGGCGTAGGCATCGCCGTGCAGGGCATAAAACTCCTGCGCACGCTCCTTTATATCCTCGCCCTGGTAGCCGTCTTCAGGGAACTCAACCGCCTCTTCGCCCAGAATAATTTGCAGGTAGCGGGCGGCCAAGCTTTTGCCAAATTTAACCACCTGGTTGCCGGCATCGTTAATGTAAAATTCGCGGGTTACATCATAACCAGCCCAGCTTAATGCTTCGGCAAGGCAATCGCCAAGGGCGCCGCCACGGGCATTGCCAAGGTGCATGGGGCCGGTGGGGTTGGCCGAAACAAACTCCACGTTCACCTTTTCGCCATTGCCCACCTTGGTGCGGCCATAGTTTTGGCCGGTAAGGCAGGCCGCCATTACCACACTGCCAAAATAGCTGTCGCTTAAAAACAGGTTGATAAACCCCGGCCCAGCAATTTCGGCCGCCTTAAATATACTATTGGTATTATCTGGCATGTTTTCTACAATAATCTCGGCTATTTTGCGGGGAGGCATGCCAAATGTTTTGGCGCTAACCATGGCAAGGTTGGCGGCAAGGTCGCCATGGGTGGCATCGCCCGGTACCTCTACCACAAATGCGGGTAGCTCTGCGGCGGGCAACGCCCCGGCTTTCACGGCGTTTTCTACCGCCATTTTTAGCATGGCACGGGTTTCGGCCTTGGCACCTTCCAAATGGTCATAATATAAAAAATCTTTTTTGGCTTTGGCAGCAAACTCCTCAAAGTCATCGCTGTGCATTTCCACCTCTATCATGCCCATCAGTCGGCCTCCTGTACTGTTATTTTTACCTGATTATGCGACAAATGCTCCTGCCCAGAATCTAGCGTATAGCTAAAGGTAATTTCGCCGCCATGCTCGGTTAGGCGGTTGTCAATTTCATCGGCCGCCACCCCAAGGCTAAGCGAGCCATGGCTGGTATCGTAATGGCAAACATGGCGCTTGCCACGCTCTATTATTAGCTGGCTGGGGGCGCTGCCATGCCGCAACATCGAAACTTTGTGCCCATCTTCTACCCGCACGGTGGTTACATTGCCCTGGTAGCCGGTTGCCTCGGTTTCGGCATAGCTAATAAAAAACTTGCCATTGCGGCGCACAAAACCGCCACGGGTTACCAGCTCTACCGTGTCTTTTTCGGTTTCGCCCGCTGGCAGCATGGTGCCTTTTATACTAATTAAATAATCTTCTCTCATGGTTGCAGCCCTCTTTCGCGCAAGCTTGTTTACTACACAACGCTTGCTTTGCACATAGGTTAAACCCTTACTAGCAGTAATTAACCCTGGTTATATTACAAATTGTAATCTTCAATGTTAATTTGTTCTATTGCACCGCCGGCATACTCGCCCAAAAAGGTTTGGGCCAGCTGGTTAAACCGGGCCGGTACATCGCTTACATAATAGGCCACCTGCCCACCGGTTTGCCTGCCATTCAGCAGCCCCAAATTGGCAAGGCTTTGCTTTGTTTGTTGTGCCGCTTGCAGGCCGGCATCTACTAAGGTTACCCCGGAGCCCATCTCCTCGGCAATCACATCGGCCAGCAAAGGGTAATGGGTGCATCCCATTATTAAAGTATCTACCCCGGCGGCCTTAATGGGGGCAAGATATTCTTCTGCCACCGGTATAGCCACCCGGTCTCCTTTTAAAAAGTGGCCGTTTTCTACCAGCGGCACAAACAAAGGGCAGGCGGCGGCAAAACAGGTAACATTGGGCGCCAACTGCTTCATGGCGGCCTCGTAACTGCCCGAGCGAATGGTGGCCTCGGTGCCAATTACGCCCACTTTGCCGTTTTGGGTAGCCGCTGCGGCGGCGGCCACCGTGGCGCCAACCACACCAGCGCAGGGCACCGGCAGCCCCTGCATTACGGCAGGGGGCAGCGTGCTGCTTACGGTGCCGCAGGCAATTAAAATGCTTTTAACCCCTTTGCTAAGCAAAAAGGCAATGTCCTGCTTTGCGTAGTGCACAATGGTTTCTTTGCCACGGCTGCCATAAGGCACACGGCCGGTATCTCCAAAATACACAATATCTTCGCCCGGCAAAATTTTGCGCAGTTCTTTTACGGCGGTAAGCCCGCCCAGGCCAGAATCAAATACACCAATCGGGGAAGCATTCATCGGTTAGCCCTCTCCAGCGCCAAGGCCAGCAGCTTGGTTAAAAGCTCGGCAAAGGTTACGCCGCTCATCTCCATTAATTTAGCGTACATGCTAATAGAGGTAAAGCCGGGCAGCGTATTAATTTCGCTAATCATCACTTTTTCGGTGCCGTGCTCTACAAAAAAATCTACCCGCGAAAGGCCGGTGCAGCCAAGTGCCGCATAGGCACGCAGGGCCAAATCTCGCACTTCTTCTAGCTTGTGCTGCGGCAATTTTGCCGGCAAAAATAATTTGCTGGCCCCGCCAGATTGATACTTCGCCTCATAGTCGTACACTTCGTTACAGCTCTCAATTTCGCCCGGCAGGCTGCTAAACAGGGTTTGGTTGCCCAGCACGGCGCACTCCACTTCCTGCCCGCTTATCCCTTGCTCAAACACTATTTTATCATCGTGCAAAGCTGCCAGCGCAAGTGCCTCTTGTAGCTCTTTGTCGGTTTTAACCTTGGTAATGCCAACGCTGCTGCCACCCACCGCCGGTTTTACAAAAATGGGGTAGTGCAGTTTTTCTTTTACGGTGCGTAAAACAGCGGCAAAATCCTCGGTTTGGCGGCGGGTTAGCGCCAGCCACGGCGCATGCGGAATGCCCTCTGCGTCAAAAACGGTATTGGCGGCGGCTTTGTCCATACACATGGCGCTGGCCAGCACACCACACCCTACATAGGGTATTTCGGCTAGTTCCAGCAGGCCCTGCACGGTACCATCTTCGCCATTGCGGCCATGCAACACCGGAAAAACAACGTCCAGCTCAATGGTTTCTAGCTTGCCGCCACGGTTGCACACAATGCCGTGGGTGCCGGTATCGGGCGAAATAAACGCAGGCAAGCAGGTGGGGTCTTGCTCCCAGCTGCCATCCCTCATGTTTTCGGTTTGGCCGGTGTACAAAAACCAGCGCCCCGCTTTGGTAATGCCTATTTTATGCACGGTGTGCCCAAGCTCTGCCAACCCCTCTGCCACCGCAGCCCCCGAAAGGCAAGAGACCTCGTACTCGGACGAATTGCCGCCAAATAATATCGCTATTCTTTGTTTTTCCATAAAACCCTCGCAACCTTTCCGGGTTGGTTTCTTTTTTATTTAAAAATTCTGCCTCATCTTTGCCAAAAACCGGGCTGTTTTTTAGCCTTTTGGCAGTTTGAATACAGAGTTAAAGTATACCACAAAAAAACCTCAGTTTCAAAAAATAACAGAGGGCTGGTTTTAC
>JAJDJP010000014.1 GCA_030267215.1 Ruminococcaceae bacterium OttesenSCG-928-A16 | reverse complement strand
GCCGCAGCAGGTTATCTCTATGCCGCCCACGGTGCAAGAAGAAGACCCTTGGTACAAGCAAGAACCCGAGCCGCTGCCCCTTACCATAAACCCGCTAACCGGCCTGCCAAGGCCAGAGGGCATGCTGCCCGGCCAACGCCCGGTGGCGGTTATGGTGGCTACCAACCAGCGTGCCCTGCCCCAGCGTGGGCTTGCCGCCGCCGATGTGATATACGAAATGGTAACCGAGGCGGGCATTCCACGCTTAATGGCAGTATATGCCGATTATCGCACCGTGCCACAAGTGGGGCCGGTGCGCTCTACCCGAGACCAATTTGTGCAGCTTGCTCTGCCACAAAATTTTATACTGGCGCACATTGGTTCTTCGGTATATGGGCAAAACCTGCTGCAGGTTAAAAAGTACAAAACGCTAGACGGCATTAACCTTGGCACCATGGCCTTTTTGTTTGACCGTGAACGCCTGGTTACCCGGTACGGCAACCAAGGCAGCGAGTATTGCTGGTTTACCGATGCCGGCCTTTTGTGGGCCGGAATGGAGCGGCTGGATGTGCTTACCAGCGGCGATGAACACGCTTTGTTTCGGTTTGCCAAAACACCTGCCGTGCCAGCCACCAGCGCCTATTATGTGCGGGTAAAGTACTCGGCAGTGGGTAATACCTCTTTTAATTACGACGAAACCACCGGCTTATACAACAAAAACATGCTGGATATGCCCCACGCCGACGAGGACGGAACCCGGCTAAGCTACACAAACGTGCTGGTGCTAAACATTAAAACCGGCCTAAAGGTAGATGCCTTGTTGCCAGATTTTGATTTTACCGGCGGCGAAGGCATTTACTTTACAGCGGGCGGGGCAACGCCGGTGCAGTGGCATAAAGGCCCCCCCGAAAGCCCACTGCGCATTGCCACCAAAGATGGCACCATGCTGGAAGTGCAACCGGGCAAAACTTTTATTGCGTTTGCCCCCGCCGGGACCACTACTTTTGAAGCTGTTGCCTATGCCCCTAAAGAGCTGCCGGCAAGCTCATCGCCTCCCCCGGCCTCTGCCAGCTTGCCACAAAGCACGCCCGTGCCAGAGCCACCAGTAGAATAATGCAAGCATCAAAAACCCCCACCTTTGTGCCAATTGGGCACAAAGGTGGGGGTTTTAAGTTTGCTTAAGTTAAAGGGCTGTGGTTTTTGGCCTTTGAACTTTGCCCTTAACCAACAACCGTCAGGCTTTGCCTACGCTGCCAAACATTTCCATTTTTTCGCGTACGGCTTCTTTAATGGCCTCGGTGCCGGGGGCAAGCAGCTTGCGGGGGTCGTATCCTTTGCCCTCGCGGTCTTTGCCGGCCTCAATATATTTGCGAGTGGCGGCGGCAAAGGTAAGCTGGCATTCGGTATTCACGTTTATTTTAGAAACGCCAAGGCTGATGGCCTTTTTAATCATCTCTTCGGGTATGCCGGTGCCGCCGTGCAACACTAGCGGAATACCACCCGTAACCTGTTGAATTTCGGCCAAAGCATCAAAAGCAAGGCCCTGCCAGTTGGGGGGGTACACGCCATGGATATTGCCAATACCGGCTGCCAAAAAGTCTACGCCTAGCTCGGCCACGCGGCGGCACTCTTCCGGGTCGGCAATTTCGCCTGCGCCAACCACGCCATCTTCCTCGCCACCAATCGAGCCTACCTCGGCTTCAATGCTCATGCCGGCCTCGTGCGCAATCCGCACAAGTTCGGCTGTTTTTTCCACGTTTTCGTCAATGCCGTAGTGGCTGCCATCAAACATAATAGAGGTAAAGCCGGCTTCAATGCATTTTAAAGAGCCTTCGTAGCTGCCGTGGTCTAAATGCAGGGCCACCGGCACCGTAATGCCAAGGCTTTTATCCATGGCTTTTACCATGGCTGCCACCGTTTCAAAACCGGTCATATATTTGCCGGCACCTTCCGATACACCAAGAATTACCGGGCTTTTCAGTTCCTCGGCGGTAAGCAGCGCCGCCTTGGTCCACTCCATATTATTAATGTTAATTTGGGCAACAGCATAATGGCCTTGTTTTGCTTTTTGCAGCATCTCAGTAGCGCGTACTAGCATAGTTTACTACCTGCCTCTCTATTTTTAGGCGGCACCTGCCTACCGCAGGTACCACACAGCATTCTGGCACGTTGGCCTTTGTATAAGGGCCTCCGGCGCCGTTCCTTTTGCTTTAATTAGTATACACATTTTGGTAGGCAAAATCAAATAAAAAAAGGCGAAAAAGCCAATTCGACAAAAAAATAACAAAATCGTATTTAGAGCCTGTTTATAGGGCGTGTACCCATGGCGTGTTAATCGCTAAGGATAGAGACAAATCTTGTTCTGTTCCCCACTGGTGGCGGGGAACAGAGCTTAAAACCAATTTTAAAACAACACAAAAAACACTCCCTGTTTATATTGTGTATTGCTATTTTAAATTTTGCCGGGCCCAATCAAAAATATATTGCTGGGCAATCCCCTCGTACCCGCGGGCGGCGGCAGGCATCCCTTTCGGAAAAGTGCTTGCCATGGCCCGCTTCATCCAAACATCCATAGGCACCACACGGGTGCGCCAAAGCCCGTACAGCAGCACGCAATCGGCCACTTTGTTGCCCACCCCAAAAATAGTGGTTAGCTGTTGGCGGGCCTCCTCATCGGGCAGGCTGCGCAGCTTTGCTTCCTCTACCGCACCGCTGGCCACCTTTTGGGCAGCATCTATTAGGTATTTGGCCCTAAACCCGGCACGCAGGTCGGCCAAATCTTCAGGGGCAAGGCCCGCCAAAGCCTCCGCTGCAGGAAAAGCATACTGCCCCTTGCCAATTGGCTCGCCAAAGCCCTCTTTTAAGCGGTTTACAATACCGGTTATGCGGGCAATATGGTTGTTTTGGCTAATAATAAACGAAAGCAAGGTATCGAAAAAAGGCTGGCGCAGCACCCTTATGCCAGGGCTTGCCTGCACACAGGCCTGCAATTTTTTGTGGGTGGCAAACCTTTGCAGCAGGGCCGGGTAGTCCATATCCAGCGCCAGATAGTGCTGCCAAAAAGTGGTATCTTGTGCGCTAAACGGGGCACCGTTGTGCTTTTCTATCTCCACAGCATCGCCTTTTTGGCGCAGCGTAACACAGCGGTTGCCGGCCGTGCCAACATATTCCTGCGGCCCGGTGGCCTGCCAGCTAAATGTTTGCCCACAAAATAAGGTGGTGGCAAGGCACAGCCCGTGGGCGGGCAGTAAAATTGCATTGTTTGTTAATTCCGCCATAAAATTGCTTTCTCCTTTGCCGTTTTTTGCACTGGTTTTATTATAGCATAAAATAGTTTGTAGAATAAGGAGAATATTTGAAACTTAATTTGGCACTTTTCTCTGTTTTTTTTGCTTGACAAGCCTGGTTTAAACAGAGTGTTTTGTGGATAACTTTTAACATTTTGTGGAAAGAACGCCTAAAAATCGGTTTTCCACAAGCCAGTTTGGCTTAAATGGTGGGTTTGTCAACACTTTCAACAGGGTTTTCAACAACTGGAGTAAAATGGGGCACAATACAAGCCGTATAAAAAACAGCAAAAAAAGCAGAAATAGCAGGAATAACAAATTGGTTGCAGCCACCTTTTACCAAGCCAGGTGCTTTTTCATCAATGGGAATTGATATTGCCCGATTCTAAAGAAATGATTCTTCACGCCGTTCAGAATGACAAGCACTTCTTAGTAAGTCGATATCATTCTGAGGGTGTCTTTTCGCCCTACGAATCTTTGCCGCAGCAATTTGGCGGGAAGGACACTTTATTCTACCTAGAATAACCGATGATTATTTTTTACAACCAAGTGGAATTATACGCAGGAATTTGGTATAATAACCCTATATTCTGGGGTAGTAGAATATTTGGGGCACAATTGCTTGTATTTTGCAATATTAAAGGGGAAACTGATGCAACAAACGATTGAAACCGAAATTATATATGGCAAAAACGCAGTAACCGAACTTTTGAAAAGTGAGACCGGGGTAGACACCGTACTGTTGGCAGATACGCTAGATGCCAAAGTGGCCGGTTATTTTACAGCACTTGCCAAAAATGCCGGGGCGGTGGTAAAAACCACCCGCACCGAAAAACTAAACAACCTGTGTGGCGAGGGCAAACACCAAGGGGTGGCGGCCTTTGCAGCACAAATCACCTATTATTCGTTAGAAGAATTGCTGCAAAAAGCAGCCGAGCAAAACACCGGGCCACCCTTTATATTGCTGGCCGATGGCGTGGAAGACCCCCACAACCTGGGCGCACTAATGCGCACCGCTTTTTTGTGTGGTGCGCACGGGGTGGTTATCCCCAAGCGTGGCGCCGCCGCAGTAACGCCGGTGGTGTTAAAAGCCAGTGCCGGCGCCGCCGCACGGCTGCCGGTGGCAAGGGTAGCCAACATTGGCGAGGCCATTCGCCGTTTAAAGCAGCAAAATGTGTTTATATACTGTGCCGATATGGACGGCCCTCCCGCCTTTAAGCAAAACCTTACCGGGGCCATTGGCCTTGTGGTAGGGGCCGAGGGCAAGGGGGTATCGCCACTGGTAAAAAAATTGTGCGATGGCGTTGTTTCGCTGCCCATGGCCGTGCAACAGGGCAGCGGGGTAGATAGCTTTAATGTTTCGGTTGCCGGTGGCATTGTGTTATACGAAATTTACCGCCAGCGGCAAGAGGCCGCCCCAGAAAACCAGCCCCAAAACACCGCATTTTAGCCAAAGCCTCAATAAAACACAGGGTAAAATATTTTACGAGATGGAGATGAAGCCAGTGGATTCCCGAAACAAGGGCGATGCTTCGGTAGAAAATATTCTACAAGAGATAAAAAACAAGGGCGGTGCGCAGGCCACTGCCGGTACTGGCCGCCATGTAGATGATATTTTGGCCGATATGGGTTTGGGAGATAAAAAAGCCCCGATTTATGATCCCAATTCGCCCAATTTTAGGGCGCAGGGCAAGCCGCAACCGGCTCTTTCTCGCACCCAAAAAATAGAACAAAGCACGGCCGTTTTTAAAGCCATAACCAAACAGCAGGTAAGCGAAAACGCCGCCCAGGCAGTCCCACAGGCCAAAGCCCCGGCCACAAGCACGGCGCAGCCCCAGCCACAGGCAAAAGCTGCGCCGGCCCCGGCGGCGCAGCAAGCCCCCGCCCCGCCCAAAAAAGATTTTGGCAAAACCACCATTTGGGATGTGCAGGTAGAGCGAGACCCCGAAGAACAACTGCCGCGTGTGGGTAAAGCCGCCGCGCTAGATAAAGTAGACCGTGAAAAGTTTAGCCGGGACGAAGAATTGCTAAGCTGGTTTAGCGGCACCGGCCAAGAACCGCTGAGCAAAAAAGAACAACGGCAGCTGGCCAAAGAAGAAAAACGCCAAGAGGCCATGGCCCGCCGTGCCGCCAAGCAACAAACACCAGAATCCGAGCCAGAGCCCATACCGGCCGAGGTGTTTCAGCTGGAAGAGGACCCTGAGCAAGAGGGCTTTTTTGTGCACGATGAACCGGAGGAAGCCCCCCAGCAGGCCCCACCCGAGAAAAAGCGCAGCTTGTTTAAAAGCAGCCGCCTGCCAGCCGACGATGTGGTGACGGGCAGCGCATTTGACGCCCCCACCGGCGTGGACGAATGGCCCGAAGAAGGCAGCCTGTTTGATAACGCCGAGGAGTTTTACCTAAAAGAACCTGCGCCTGCCAGCAAAACAGCACAGGAGCCTGCCAGCAATACGCAATCTTACGAAATAACCGAAGCCGGGGGTGAGTACCACCGTGTGCCCACCGCCGCTTTTACGCAGGAGTTTGAAACCGAAGAAACCACTGGCGGCCGCGAGGGCACCAAAAGCCTATTTGTGGACGAAATGGTGGACGACCGTTTTCGCGAATTTTTTGGCGAAACGGTGATAGTGGAACGTGAAGATTTAGAGCGTGCCACCAAAACCAAAATTAAAAAGCCCAAAAAACGCAAAACGCCCTTGCTAACAGGGGAGTTTTCGAAATTGGCCATGGCTGCCGAAGCCTACCCAAGCGAAGAGCCGGACGAGGACGATTTTGCCGATTATAACCAACCGCAAGATGCCGAGGCAATTGAGGAAGATTTGGCCTCGCTTAAAAAAACACTGCTAATACGCAGCTGTGTTACCGCTGGGCTAAGCCTACTGCTGTTTTGGATGGCTTTTGGCCTAAAGGGTGCCCTGCCACTGCCGGGTTTTATAAACCCCGCCCTAAAGCCCCTTTGGTTTGGGCTTGTTTACCTGGTATTATTGCTGGCCGCCGTTATTGTTAACTTCACCACCGTTGCCGCTGGCCTAACCGGCCTTGGCCCCGAGCCCAGCAGCGACAGCGGCCCGGCCCTGGCCGCCGTTGGCGCACTGTTGCAAAGCGTGGTGGTGCTGGTGCAATTGGCCGCCGGCGGCCCGCTAGAAACCACCCTGTTTGGTGGCATTGCCGCACTGCTGCTTACCTTTAATGCCTTTGGCAAAGGGGTGCGTGCCCGCTCTATTCTGCATAACTTTCAGCTGGCAAGCGCCGAATTTAACCATTCGGCCGCCTATGTGTTAGACGATAACCGTGGGCAAGCGTACGACCTTACCCACGGCCTGCGTGAAGATGCCCCCACCGTGCTGGTAAGCCGCCCCACCGCCCTTGTAAAAGGGTTTATGCGGCAAAGTTTTTCGTTGCGATGGAGCGACCGCATGGGCCGCATATTGGGCTGGGTGCTGTTAGGGGTTGGCCTGTTTGCGGGCCTGGTTAGCTTTGTGCAAAGCAAAGAGATTTACCTTGCTATTTCTTCGTTTGCGGCGGCGCTTTGCATTGGCGCACCGCTTTCTTCCACCCTGCTGGCGGCGGTGCCGTCGGCCTTGTTGCAGCAAAGCACTGCCAAGGTTGGGGCGGTGGTTCCGGGCTGGTCCGCCATCGAAGAATTGGGCGAAGTGAACGTGGTGATGGCCGGCGCAAGAGACCTGTTTCCGCCTACCTCGGTAAAACTAAACGGCATTAAAACCTTTGCTAAAGAACGCATCGACCTTGCCCTTCTCTATGCTTCCAGCGTGTTAATTGCCGGGTGCGACACCTTAAAAGATATTTTTATGGGGGTTATACAGGGCAAAAGCGACATGCTGTATAAGGTAGAAAGCCTGCAGTACGAGCCTGGGCGTGGGTTTACCGCCTGGGTAAACAACAGCCGGGTGGTAATTGGCACCCGCGAAATGTTGCAGCGGCACGATGTAGACCCGCCCTCGATAGAAATTGAGATGAATAGCGTGCCCGATGGCTGCATGCCGGTATACCTGGCGGTTGGCGGCAAGCTTACAGCCATGTTTGTTATAAGCTACCAGCCCGACGAAGAGGTGGACGAAACCCTGGACGGCCTTGTAAAAAGCGGGGTATCGCTGCTGGTAACCAGCCAAGACATGAACATTACCGGCAACCTGATAGAGCGCATTTACCAGCTGCCCCCCGGCACCGTAAAAGTGTTGGGAGAGCGCGAACTGGAAATAATGGAACCGTTGACCGAATATCTGCCCGAAAGCGAAGGCGTTATGACCCACATTGGCAGCTTTGCCAGCTTTATTGGCGGCATGCGTGCCGCAGCGGGCTGCGCCGCAGCCGAGCGCATGGCCGGTATTTTGCAAATTGCGGCCGTGGGGCTTGCGGGCATTTTGTGCCTGCTGCTTGCCATTAGCGGCGGCCTGGCCGGGCTTTCGCTGCTGCCGGTTATCATCTACCAGCTAGCCTGGACATTGATGGTGGTGGCCGTGCCCTTTATGCGAAGATATTAACATTATTACACATAAAACCCCACTGCAAAATGCGGTGGGGTTTTATTATTACGCCGTAAAGGGCCCGTATTTTATCCTATCTTTTTGGCCCAAATAACCTTTGCCAGCATTAACAGCAGCATAAAACCAAGCGCTACCATAACGGTAGAAATACCGCCCGCAAGGCCGATAGAATCGGCCACCGAGCCAACAATGGACGGCATGATAATGCCACCAATGCTGGCCACCCCAATGCTAAGGCCGATGGTAACCGCCGAAGAGGTGCCCGGCATAGAGGCCATGGTGGTGGGGTAAATACCCGCCATGCTAAACCCAATGCCCCCAAGGCAAATAATAGACATAACATTGGTGCCGCTAACCAGCATGCCGGCAAAAAAACCGGTGAAGGCCAGCCCCAAAAAAAGCAACAATATTGGCTTGTTAAAATTAGACAATAAGGTGCCACAAACCAGCCGCCCCACCAAAATCATCAGCCACACAATGGTAGAGGTAAACTGTGCCACATTGGCCGGTAAAATACCGGCGTCCTGCACATAAGAAACAAACCAGCCAATAATCGAGGTTTCGGCACAAATGTAAAAAAACAGCACCGCTGTGTTTAGCCAAAACGCAGGCATTTTTAAAAATTTCGTTTCGCCTTTGGCACCACGCTTCATGGGGGTGTTATCTAATTTAGAAAAAGCCATTAACACCCACATTGCCAGCCCCAAGGCCGCCACCACTAGGGAGGCGCTTTTCCAGCTAAGGGCAAGGCCTTGCTGGCAAACATACATAATTACCGGCCCCAGCAAGGCCCCCACTGCAAAAACAGCGTGCAAAATATTTAGCGCACTAATTTTATTGCCAGAAACAGTGGCAATGGTTACGTTGGCTATGTTGCTTACGGTGCCACGGCTAAGCCCGGTTACAATAAAAGCCAGCAGCAACACCACTACATTGCCGGTTAGGGTTATGCACAACATGCCAATGGCCACCCCAGAAACCATAATAAGGGTGGTTTTTTTGCGCCCCAGCAAATACGGCAATGCCCCCGCCAAAAGCACCGCCAGTATATTGCCCGCCTGGTTTGCCGATAGCAATAGCCCGCTTTGCGCATAGTTTAGCCCGTAATCGGCCTGCAAGGCAGGCAACAAAGCCCCCAAAATAACCGTCATCATTCCGTTGGTAAAAAAAGCAAAATACATGGTGGCCAGCAAACCCCGGTTTTCGGGGGCAACCTCCAGCCGCCTCATCAATTCATTCATTTTGTCTATCCCCACTTCCAGCCTATTTAGCTTGTATATCCGTTTATATACAATTCGTAAAATTTCGCAATTAAAGTGCCCTGGGCATACCCCAAGGCACTTTGTTTCACCTCTATTATAGCAAATTAATTAAAATAAGCAAAACAAAATAGCCACCGCTTTTCCTCTGCTAAAAGCAGCAAAAAAGCGATGGCTGTATGCCTGTTATTTTAGTTCATAATGGCCAGTTCGGTTTCGGGGTCAAACAAATGGATTTTGCGGGTATTAATCGCAATCTTAATTTCGCTGTTGGTTTTAGAGGTGGTGTCGGGGGCTACACGGGCGGTCATACGAATGCCCTTGTAATCCAGGTACAGGTAAACCTCGCTGCCCATCAACTCCGAAACTTCTACCTTTGCGGCAATAATAGATTTGGGGTTGGCAGCCAAGAAGGCGTCGTCGTCCTTAATATCTTCGGGACGAATACCCATTTTAACATTTTTGCCAACATATTTTTCCAGCTCAGCATTCACTTTATCGGGGTCAATCTGCAGTTTATCGCCCTGCATGCTAAAGTAGTAGTCGTTGCCTTCTTTTTCTAGCGTGCCGTCAACAAAGTTCATTTGCGGGCTGCCAATAAAGCCGGCCACAAAAGCGTTGCAGGGGCTGTCGTACAAGTGCTGCGGGGTGTCTACCTGCTGTATCAAACCATCTTTCATAACCACAATGCGGTCACCCATGGTCATCGCTTCGGTTTGGTCGTGCGTTACGTATACAAAGGTGGTGCCAAGGCGCTGGTGCAACTGTATCAGCTCGGTACGCATCGAGGCACGCAGTTTTGCGTCCAGATTGGAAAGCGGCTCGTCTAGCAAAAATACCGCCGGGTTACGCACCATGGCGCGGCCCAAGGCAACACGCTGGCGCTGCCCGCCCGAAAGGGCTTTGGGTTTACGGTCCAGCAAATGTTCAATATCAAGCGAGCGAGCGGCTTCGCGCACACGTTTGTTAATTTCCTCTTTCGGTGTTTTGCGCAGCTCTAGGCCAAAAGCCATGTTTTTGTACACCGTCATGTGCGGGTACAGCGCATAGTTTTGGAACACCATTGCAATGTCACGGTCTTTCGGGGGCACGTCGTTTACCAGGCGGTCGCCAATGTAAAGCTCACCCTTCGAAATTTCTTCCAGGCCGGCAATCATACGCAAAGTGGTAGATTTACCGCAGCCCGAAGGCCCTACCAATACAATAAATTCTTTATCCTCAATTTCCAGGTTAAAGTCTTTAACCGCGGTAACATCGCCGGGGTAAATTTTGTAAATATTTTTTAAACTAATACTTGCCATGCTGTGCCTCCATTGTAAATTATTGATATTACTTGACAGGTGAATTTGCTTGTTACTATAATAATAACAGCATTTACCGCAAATGAAATAGCATAATATTGATACGTGAGGGAAAATATTGACTTTTGAAACCGAGCGCTACTGTGCCCCTGCCAAGGTATTTGAGCACACCGGCACCGGCTTTACCACCCTTGGTAAAAAAGGCATGCTGGGGGTTTGCCTTATTTCTAGCGGGCAGTGCAGCCTTGGCGGCCAGCCGGGGCAGGTGCTGGCGGGGGCAGGCAGCTTTGTGGTGGTAAACAGCCCCACCACACTAACCCCGCTGCAAAACAGCCACATCATTGGCGTTTTGTTAAGCGGTGCGGCCCCGGCCGCCGCCGCCGAAAGCCTGCCCACCCCACTGGTGCTGGCCGCCGGCAGCTGCCAGGGTGCCCCCGAAATTTTGTACCAGTTGCTGGCAAACAAAACCACCCTGCCGCCCACGCAAGCAAGTGCGCTGGCTTATACCCTGCTGTGCCAGCTGGCAAACGCCAGCGCCAACCCCGCGGGGCAAACCATTCCACCGCTTATTGCCGCCGCCATAACCGAAATACGCGAACATTATGCCGAAGTTTATGGCATAGAGGAACTGGCCGCCGGCCTTGGGGTAACCAAAAGCCACCTTGTGCGCAGCTTTACCGCTGCGGTTGGCACCTCGCCCGGGCGGTATTTAACCGCCGTGCGGTTAGACGCCGCCAAACGCCTGCTGCTACACCGTGAATACACGCTGGACACCATTGCCAGCCTGTGTGGTTTTGCGGGCGCCAACTATTTTTGCCGGGTATTTAAAAAAGAAACCGGCCAAACCCCGGCCAATTGGCGCGCCAAAACCACCCCCCACACCCTGCCCCTGCCAGACGACAACGAGTGGGAAAAGCAGTTGTTTTTGTAAATTTTTTAAAAACAAACCCGCAAAAATTAACCTAAAAACGTTACTTGCGCCAAGAAAACCCAACTAAGTCCACATTTTTTCCTTTTCAGCATGGCAGGGTTAGGGTATTATGGTAAAGGGCATGTTTACCGTGCCCCAGCAAAACCACGCCCATAAACTTGCATTTTACAAAAAAGGATAGGTGTTTGCCATGAAAGTGATTATTACCGACAATTATCAAGAGAGCTGCCGTATTGCCGCCGAAATGATTCGTGATGTCATTGCCGAAAAACCAAACGCCAAATTGGGGCTTGCCACCGGCGGCACCCCGGTGCCCATTTATAAAAACCTAATTAAGATGAACCAGCAGGGTGAGGTGGATTTTGCCAGCGTGCACACCGTTAACCTGGATGAATATATTGGCCTGGAGGGTAGCCACCCCCAAAGCTACCGCTATTTTATGGATACCAATTTGTTCGACCATATCAACATAAATAAAGCCAACACCTATGTGGCAAAAGGCACCGGCAACCCAGCCGATAACGCCGCCGAACTGGAGCAAAAAGTGTTTGAAAACGGCGTGCCCGATTTACAGCTGCTGGGCATTGGCAACAATGGCCACATTGCTTTTAACGAAGCCGGCAACCATCTGGTAGCCGTTTCCCACATCGAAACCCTAACCGAAAGCACCATTGAGGCAAACGCACGCTTTTTTGATAAAAAAGAAGACGTGCCCACCACCTCTATTACCATGGGCATGCGTGGCATACTGGCCGCCAAAATGCCGCTGCTGGTAGCCACCGGTGCCTCTAAGGCAGAGGCCATTCGGGGCCTGCTTACCAACGACGAAATTACCACCCAAAACCCTTCTACCTTTTTAAAGCTGCACCCGCAAGCCACGGTTATTATCGATAAAGAGCTGGCACAGCTGGCCGGGGTGCAATAACCCTAACCACCAAGGAGGAACCACGCTATGGAAATGAAGCACGACGAGGCCGCCCGGCAATTTGTGCTGCTGGATGACGACGGCACCCGCATGGGCGAAATTGAGTATAAAAAAGGCGGAAATAACGACCTGTACGCCACACACACCGAAGTTTTTGCGCCTTTTGAGGGGCAGGGCCATGCCGGCCGCTTGCTGGACGCTTTGGTGAATTTTGCCGAGCAAAACAACGCTAAAATTGTACCCATTTGCCCTTATGTAATAGCGGCCTTTAAAAAATACCCCGAAAAATATGCTGCGGTAATTAACCCCAAAAAATAAGGGGTATTACTCCGCAAGCTGCCCGGCGAAACTTCGCCGGGCTTTTTTTTGCCGCACCCTACCTACTACTTGCAGCAGCATCGGTGGTTGCGTGCCCCGCTAAGGGCGGCAAACGGTGCAAAATCCCCCTAGATGGCACCGCGCAACAAGGCACCTTTTTTTATTTTTTTGCTTGACTATTGCCCGCTTTGGTGTATAATGAATTCAATATCCGGCAAAAACATTGAAGAGAAGAGTAGGTTTGCAAGCGGTTTTGTAGAGAGCCCCTTATCTGGTGAAAAAGGGCAAACCCAACCAAGCTGAAGATGGCCTCTGAGTTGCGCAGGTGAAGTTTGTTAGCCTGCGACGGGTGCACCCGTTATAGTGCCACGCTATAAGCAGGCCCGGCCTGCCGTAGCGGCAAAGGCTTGTTTCCGCAAGGGGCAGGCAAAGCAAGGTGGTACCACGAAGCTTTTATTGCTCTCGTCCTTGGAATTTATTCCAGGTGGACGGGGGTTTTTTGTTGTTGTAAGCCCGCCCACACCAACCAGCTGCCCTTTAACCAGTAACTTATACGAGGTGTAACGTTTTGATAGAGATTAAAAACTTAACAAAAATATATGGCGAAGCAGAAAAAGCAAGCGGCCAAACCGTTGCTTTGCAAAACGTAAACCTTAGCATTGAAAAAGGCGACGTGTTTGGCATTATTGGCATGAGCGGTGCTGGCAAAAGCACCCTGCTGCGCTGCCTTTGCATGCTAGAAACCCCCACCCAAGGCCAAATATTGCTAAACGGCCAATTTTTAGGCGCTTTGCAGGGCGAAGCCCGGCGTGCTGCTCACCGGCAAATGGGGGTTGTGTTTCAAGGCTACCACCTGCTTATGCAAAAAAATGTAGAGCAAAACATTGCTTTTCCGCTAACATTGGTGCCGCACAACAAAGCCGATGTGCAAGCCCGTGTGCAAGAATTGCTGCAGCTGGTTGGTTTAACCGACAAAGCCAAAGCTTACCCCAGCCAGCTTTCGGGCGGGCAAAAGCAGCGGGTGGCGCTGGCAAGGGCGCTGGCCACCAACCCTGCGGTGCTGCTGTGCGACGAACCCACCAGCGCGCTGGATTCGCTCACCACCAAATCGGTGCTGGCGCTATTAAAGGATATTAACCAAAATCTGGGCGTTACCATTGTTATTATTACCCACGAAATTGCGGTGGTAAAATCTATTTGCAACAAGGTAGCTGTAATAGACGAAAGCCAATTTGTAGAAGTTGGCAGCAAAAAAGAAATTTTTGAAAACCCGAAAAGTGATATTACCAAACTACTACTGGGCAAAGGGGGTAGCACCAATGAATGAGTTTTTGGCAAAATTTGGGCCTATCCTTTTAAAAGGCACGCTAGACACCCTGTACATGACCTTTGTTTCTACCTTTTTTGCCTACCTGCTTGGCCTGCCCTGTGGGGTGCTGCTAACCACCACCAAAAAAGGGGGCATACACCCCGCCCCACGCTTTAACGCCATTTTTGGTTGGTTTATTAACATTATGCGCAGCCTGCCCTTTTTAATTTTGATGATTTTTATTATACCCGCCACCCGTTTTATTGTGGGCAAAGCCATTGGTGCCACGGCCGGCATTGTGCCGCTGGTGGTGGCGGCGGTGCCCTTTATTGCCCGCATGGTAGAAACCAGCCTGGAAGAAGTAGACCACGGCGTAATAGAGGCCGCCCGCTGCATGGGTGCCACCAACCTGCAAATTATTATGCGTGCCCTGCTGGTAGAAAGTATTCCCAGCTTGCTGCGTGGGCTTTCTATTAGCACCATTACCATTTTGGGCTACACCGCCATCACCGGCACCATTGGCGCCGGCGGCCTTGGCGACATTGCCTACCGCTTTGGCTACCAGCGCTACGAAACCAATGTAATGTATGCCACCATTGTTCTGCTTATTGTGTTGGTGTCGGCCATACAGGCCTTTTGCAACCTGCTTGCCCGCCGTGCCGACAAACGCAACCGTTAACCACCCCTTTACTTATTGCAAACCTGCTTACCCATTGCAGGTTTGGTAAGCGGCGGCTTTTACCCGCCGTGGAAGAACCAAAACACCATTTTGGCAATCCTCCGCATAAATTGTTTGCCACACTCGGTTCCGCCCGGCCGGAGGACACCGCAGCGGCAAAACCAAAACCAAACATACAAGGAGATAATACCTATGAAAAAAATTAAATTTGCCCTTCTAGCTTCGGCGCTTAGCGCCTCACTGCTTCTGGCTGCCTGCGGCGGCAATGCAGCTTCCTCTGTGCCCGCGCCTGCTTCTACCGCTTCGGCGGCTAGCAATCTTGTTCTAAAGGTAGGCGCATCGCCCGCCCCCCACGCCGAAATACTGGAGCAGGTAAAACCAGTTTTGGCACAGCAGGGCATCACCCTCGAAATTGTTGAATTTAACGATTATATTATCCCCAATACCGCGCTGGAAGACGGTGACCTGGACGCCAACTATTTTCAGCACCAGCCCTATTTGGACGATTTCAACGCCAAAAACGATACCCACCTTGTTACCGCTGCCGCTATTCATATAGAGCCGCTGGGCATTTACCCCGGCAAAACCCAAACGCTGGAAGAGCTGGCCGAGGGCGCCCTTATCGGTATCCCGAACGACACCACCAATGAATCGAGAGCCCTGCGTTTGCTGGAAGCCGAAGGCCTGATTACGCTAAAAGAAGGCGTGGGCAACGAAGCCGTGCCGGCCGACATTGTGCAAAACCCGCATAAGCTAAAGTTTTTAGAGCTAGAGGCCTCTACCCTGCCTGTTAGCCTGCCCGATGTGGATTTTGCTGTGATTAACGGCAACTACGCAGTGGGCGCGGGCATTGGCAACACCGCCCTTGCCACCGAAGGCGGCGAAAGCCCCTATGTAAACGTAATTGCCATACGTGAAGGCAATGAAAACCGCCTTGAAATTAAGGCACTGGTAGCCGCGCTGCAAACCGAAGAGGTGCGCAACTTTATTGTGGAAAAATATGATGGCGTTGTGGTGCCCGTTTTTTAAAACCCAAACGTAAAAGGCATTAACCCTTTGCCACCGCTTTGCGGCGGTTATGCCGCTGCCAGGGCTTGCCCCTGCCTTATTAGGTAATAAAAAGTTTGCCTTTTTGCCACTGGTAAAAAGGCAAGCTTTTTTGTTTCTATAATTTTTTCACCCGCAAAATTATCCATATTATCATCATATTTAAGCAGCAAAATGTGGTTTTGCGTATTGTGGCACCCCCCTGTTTTGTGGTATAGTAGTTAACATATATATGGTTGCCACTGGGCAGATATGAAAGTTTTTGCCCGGCTACCACGTTTTAAGAATGGTTTATAAATTTGCACAGCTTTATTACAGCCTATTTTAGGGGGTATTTTATAACATGAGGCATACAAAACTTTTAGCTAAAATAGTGGCCGGTGTGCTTACCACAGCCACCTTATTTACTATGGGCACACCTGTTTTTGCAGCAGCCGTGCCGGGCGAAGGCCTTTATTTTACCGAAACCGACACCTCTTCGCTTTTGCCAGTTTCTTCCAGCCAAGAAACCACCTCTGGCGATGTAAGCTCTACCCCCGATGTACCCGCCGCTTCATCAGAATCTTCTTCTGCTTCTTCCAGCACTCAAAACTCTTCCACCACTTCCGAAACATCGGTGCCGCCAGCACAAAGCGTGCCCGTTTCCTCTAGTTCTCCTGCCAGTTCTTCTCCCAGCTCTTCTCCCAGTTCTTCCACCACAGCCTCTACCCCGCAGCCCAACACCAAACAAAGCGAGCCAGACAATGTACACACCACTGCCAGCAGCACCGGTGTGCGTGGCTTTGTAGAAAGGCTGTACACCCTTGTGATGGACCGCCCCGGCGAAGTGGCCGGTGTAAACTTTTGGGTAAACGAAATTACCAGCGGGCGCCAAACGGCGGCACAGGTTATTCATTTCTTTTTTAACGGACCAGAGTTTGCCACAAAAAATACCACCAATAACCAGTATCTTACTATTTTATATCGCACCATGATGAACCGTGAACCTGACGCTGCCGGGCTTGCCAACTGGCTGGAACATTTGAACAATCAGGTTTCGCGCAACTTTGTTTTACATGAATTTGTGATATTACCAGAGTTTACGGGTATTTGCGCCCAATACGGCGTTACCCGTGGAGATTTTCCCCTTACCGAAGAGCGTGACCAAAACCCCACCATAACCGCATTTGTAAACCGCTTGTACCTTAATTGTATGGGCCGCCCCGGTGATGCCGCCGGCCTAAACAACTGGGCCAGCCTTTTAAGAAAAGGGCAAACTGCCGCCAGTGTTGTAGATTTCTTTTTTAACAGCCCCGAGTTTACCAATAAAAATTTAAGCAATCTGGAGTTTATAAAAGCCGCCTACCGCACTTTGTTTGGCCGCCAAGCAGACAAAGCCGGTTATGAGTATTGGCTATCCATTTTAAATTCTGGCGTTTCGAAAAATTATATTTTAAGCCAATTTATTAATTCGCCCGAATTTATTGACGCTTGTAACGTTGCCGGTATTAACCGTGGCGGCCTTGCCCTTACCGAAAACCGCGATAAAAACCTTGGTATTACAGGCTTTGTAAACCAATTGTACCTGGCTATTTTTAACCGCACGGGCGACGCTAACGGCCTAAACTACAACACCGGGCTGTTGCTTAACAAACAAAGTGCTTTGTCCATCATTTCTGGCATGCTTGCAGCGCCAGAGTTTGTGGGGCGCAATCTTTCGGAGCAAGACGTGGTGAAAATAATGTACCGGGCCATTTTTAACCGCGAGGCCGACCCCAGCGGCCTCGCCCACTATACCGGTTTGCTGGGCCGTGGGGTTTCTCCTCTTTATGTGCTATCCATCCTTGGCGCTTCTGCCGAGTTTGCCGCCGCCTGCCAAAAACTTGGCATTGTGCCCGGCCACATAACCCTTACCCAAGCCCGAGACCAAAACATTGACGTAACCGATGTTGCGATGAATGCTTACCGCGCGCTGTTTAACCGCACTGCCGATGTTAACGGCCTAAATGCTTTGTGCACCAAGCTGCTTACCAAAAACAAACAAACCACGATAGATGCTTTATTTGCACTAACAACCGCCGCCGAATTTACTGGCCGCAACCTAAATGCCAACAATTATGTGGCGGCTGTTTTTACCACTTTGTGTGGGCGTGCCCCCACCGAAGCTGAAATTGCAAGCTGGGTTACCCTGCTTTCTGCCGATAATGCCGCCAACCGCAAATCTTTGTTTTATCTGCTTACCAACAGCCAGCCCTGCTACGCTTACCTGGGGCCCAAATTGGGTATACCCACCTTTAACCAGCAAGAACGTGGCATTGATGTTAGCAAGCACAACAAGGCCATTAACTGGGCGCAGGTTGCCGCCCAAGGGTACACCTTTGCCATGATTCGTGTGGTTTCTACTGCCGAAGGCGAAAAAGCCCCCTCGGTAGACCCATATTTTTACCAAAACGTGCGTGGCGCAAGGGCAGCCGGCCTTAAAGTGGGCGCTTATATTTATAGCTATGCCCGCACCAACGAATACGCCAGCGCCGAGGTAACAACAGCACTAAATGCCATTAAAGCCATTGAAAAAGAGGGTTACCGTTTTGAATACCCCATTGCGATGGATATTGAAGAAATCAACAGAGCCCCTTATTGGAACCAAGTTGCCCTTTTAACCCTTGCTATTATCGACCAACGCGGGTATTACCCCTGCTTGTACTCGTTTGCCAACGGCTTTAAAAACACCTTTGATATGAATGCTTTGGCCGGGTACGACCTTTGGGTAGCACACTGGGTTTCTAACCCCGAAACCACTACCATGTCCTACCCTGGCGCCATATGGCAACACTCAAACAGTGGCAGCGTAATTGGTGTAAACGGCCGATGCGATTTAAATATTAGCTATAAGGATTTTGCCAAGGTCATTCGTGAGGCTGGTAAAAACAACCTAAAATAGTAGGGAATTGCCTGTGCCGGCCTATTTTCCCCGCCTTTGGCAGGGAGAATACTTCACCCTTATACAACTGGTAAAAATAGTGCCACCAACTTACGCCTATAATAGATTGGACAAACTATGAAAAAAACTTTTAAAATGGTCACTGCGGCTTTGCTGTCGGCTTGTATCATCACTTTGCTGGCCGGGCAGGTTGTTTTTGCCGGGGCGCCTGTAAGCACCCCTTTTGCCAATGCTGGCAAGCCCACTGCCAGCAGCACCGGTGTGCGTGGCTTTGTAGAAAGGCTGTACACCCTTGTGATGGACCGCCCCGGCGAAGTAGCCGGTGTAAACTCTTGGGTAAACGAAATTACCAGCGGACGTCAAACCGCCGCGCAGGTTATTCATTTCTTTTTTAACGGACCAGAGTTTGCCACAAAAAATACCACCAATAACCAGTATCTTACTATTTTATATCGCACCATGATGAACCGTGAACCTGACGCTGCCGGGCTTGCCAACTGGCTGGAACATTTGAACAATCAGGTTTCGCGCAACTTTGTTTTACATGAATTTGTGATATTACCAGAGTTTACGGGTATTTGCGCCCAATACGGCGTTACCCGTGGAGATTTTCCCCTTACCGAAGAGCGTGACCAAAACCCCACCATAACCGCATTTGTAAATCGCCTGTATCTTAATTGCATGGGACGCCCCGGTGATGTGGCAGGCTTAAACAATTGGGCTGGCCTTTTAATAAAAGGACAAACTGGTGCCAGCGTGGTCGATTTCTTTTTTGGCAGCCCCGAATTTGCAAACAAAAAATTAGGCAACGAAGATTTTTTGAAGACAGCTTACCGTACACTTTTGGGGCGCGAAGCAGATGCAAACGGCTTTAACCACTGGTTGGGCATTTTGGGCAAAGGGGCCTCGCGCAGATATATTTTAAACAGCTTTATTGTTTTAGAGGAATTTACAAACGCCTGCAACGCCGCCGGCATTAACCGCGGCAGCCTTGCCCTTACCAATGCCGATAGCCCAAATGCAGGCAACAGCATGCTTACCGTTACCCGTAACGGCAAGGTAGTAACCGATTACTCTTACAATATTTTGGCCCGCATAGTGGCGGCCGAAGTGGGTGGCCTTGCAAACGCAGAAAGCTACAAGGCCCAGGCCATCGCCGCCCACTCTTACATTTTGGCACGGCAAGCCGGCGGCACCCCTGCCCCCACAGTGCCAGACGCAGAGCCTAGCCAGCAAGTAAAAGACGCAGTTGCCAGCGTGTGCGATATTGTAGCTTTTTACAACGGCAAACCTGCCTCTACCTTTTACTATGCCTCTAGCAGTGGGCAAACCAATAGCAGCAGTGCTTTTTGGGGCAGCAGCCAATCGCTTCATCCTTATCTGGTATCGGTAGATAGCCACCACGATGTAAATGCCACCGGCTATAAAACCACCAAAACTTTTACACGGGCGGCGTTTATTGCCATGATGGACGCCACCTATGGGCGCACTGCGGCTTTGCAGCAGGTGTACGATACACAGCCGCCCTCTAGCTGGATACAAATGCCGCCTTACAACGCCTCGGGCTATCCCAGCCAAAAAAGCATGGTGTCGGTTTGCGGGCGCACACCATCGGTAGAGTATTTTTACCAAAACATGGTTAAAATACGCTCGGCTGCTTTTACCGTACAATACGACGCTGGAACCGACAGCTTTATTTTTACCAGCTACGGCTACGGCCATGGCGTTGGCATGAGCCAATGGGGCGCCTACTTTTTTGCCACTAAAGATAGCTGGAACTACCAGCAAATATTAGCCCACTATTACCCCGGCACCACACTGGGCACCATTTAATTGTTAAAAAACCAAGGCTCTCGCTTACATAAGCGAGAGCCTTGGTTTTTGCTATTGCGAATATCCGTTCGCCCACTATACTCGATAAACTTCAAAACTTGCCAGTTTTGAAGGCGCGAAGAAGCTCGCGCACTCACCCGCAAGGGCGAGTTTTTATACCGTTCATAGTCAATTATATGCATCTGCATAGGCGCCGGCAGGCTTCGCCTGCCGATTAAAAACCGAACTGGTTTTTAATTTAATTGACTATACAATACGCTTTCTATTTTTTGGGCTACTTTGGCAGCTATTGGCTTCCAGTCAAACTCTTGTTCCACATACTTGCGTGCTTCGGGTATGCGGGCATCTTCTTTTTCAAGGGTAAACTCTTCTATGGCTTGCAGTAACTCGGCTGTGGTATCGGCAATGGTAAACAAATCTTTTCGCTCAATACCTCTTGTGCCAAATTCGGTGGTAATAACCGGCAGCCCAGCGGCCATATAATCAAACATTTTAAGGTTGGTGCCACTGCCCGACCGCATGGGGTTAAGCGCAAAATCTACCGTGGCAAAAATTGTGTGTTTTTGTTTTTCGGTTACCTTGCCAAGCAGGGCAACGTTTGCCGGCAGTGGTTTGTTTTTAAAATAAGCACACTGGCTGCCCAGCAGCATAAACTTTACCCCGGGGCACTGCGGCGCCAGCTTAATAATTTCTGCGGCGGCCTCTAGGTTAGGGCCGTGCCAGCTACCCATAAATAAAGCAATTTTTTCGTTCGCCAACCCCATTTTCAGTTTGTTTAAACGCCGCTGGTCCTGTGTGGTAAAGTGGGTTTCTTTGCTATTTACCCCATTGGGCACTATTGTTATTTTTTCTGCCGATACATCGTAAAGCTCTACCAGCTTATCCTTGTCTTCTTGCGAGCAAACCATTATAAACAGGCTTTTTTCGCAGCATTCGCGCTCAGCCTTGCGCACCAAATCCAGCGCTTCTTGTTTTCCCGGCCCCGGCGAAAGAATCGCATCCTTCAAAATAATTTCCACGTTTAACGCTTCGTATATAAAGGGGGTATTGCCTATTGCCTGCTTTACCAGGTTCCAGGTATAGGGCTCGGTAACAACGGCCAGCTTGCTGTTGGCATAGCTTTTTTGCAGTTGCTTAACAAAGTGGGGGGTGTCGTTGCAATACGCAAGGTTTGCAATACCCTCTGCCGGTGCGGCTAGCTTGGCATCTATTCTCCTCTGGTTTGCCAAATGTTCGGCCCCTTTGGGCAATTTAGTTTCGCGCAGGCCGGGTGCAATCAGCCGGCTGCCTGTGCTCTCGTTGGCAGAAAAACAAATTAGTTCAACATCGTATTGTTTGGCAAGCTGCTGGTACAAGCCAAAAATGCGAGCCTGCCCACCGCCCATGGGCGGCCAAACCGAAAACGTAGAAGACACTGTTATTTGGGGGCGGCTGTTTGTAAGGGCCTGCTGCTGAATATCAAAAGCCTCCACCATGTCTCGCACTGCATTGTCCCAGTTTATGTCCTGCACCTTTTGGTATGCTTTTTCGCCCATTTCTTGGGCAGCGGCGGTGTTTTTGGCCAAATAATCAATTTTTTCTGCTATCTGCATTGCGTCAACATCCACCACAAAACCGGTTTCGCCGTTTACCACAAACTCGGTAGGCCCGCCGGCATCGGTGGTGGTAATTACCGGCTTTTTGTGTTTCATTGCTTCTATGGTAATTAAACCGTAATCCTCCTCGTGCGGAAAATACGGCACCACCAAACAATTGGCGTAATAGTCGTCCACCTCTTGGTTGGTAACAAAGCCCACAAACTCTATGCGAGGGTCGTCTTTGGCAAGCTCTTTTAGTTCAGCCTCTTGTGGGCCGGTGCCGGCAATGTATAGTTTCACATCACTCTTCACCAGTTTCATGGCTTGTATCAGCAAATCAATGCGCTTGGCATTGTCTAGCCGGCTTACCATAAAAATATGCTTGTATTCGCCGGTTTTATACTCTTTTAACGATATAGGTGGGTAAATCACCTTTACCTCAGCGCCTTGTGGGAAATACTCGGTTCGGTTTTTTACCGTTTTAGAAATAGCATAGTAATAGGGAGGCCTGTTTTGCCCCAGGCCAAAAGAATCCATATAATGCACGATTGCCCGAATAAAAGGCCC
The DNA here is from genome assembly GCA_030267215.1 of Ruminococcaceae bacterium OttesenSCG-928-A16. GTDB lineage: Bacteria > Bacillota > Clostridia > Oscillospirales > Ruminococcaceae > JAAYCI01. Next base: position 16,763 of record JAJDJP010000014.1, on the reverse strand, counting down.
CGGAAACGCAAAATATTCCGGCGGAATCTCCCCTTCTTTTTCTTCCAGCGCAAACAGCAATTCAAAAAACTCATCCAAATCCTCGGGGTTTGGGTGCAGTTGAATGTATTCTACTATTTTATCTATTTCGACATTTCCTTTTTCCACTTCTAAGGGCTGCCTTGTAAAATGGTAGGTATCGTATAAGCCACGCAGGCAGTGCAACACATAGTACAAACAGTTGGGGTGGCGTATCATCCAGGCCGGGTACTTGCTGCAAATAACAACATCAAAGTGCGAAAGATCCATTGTATAAAAGGTGTGGTAAGCTTTTATTACATTCCAAAAATTATCTTCGCGCACCGGCACCTTAATAAGCTCTACCTGATGCGAGGATTTTTGGTTCAGGTTTTCGCACAAACTCCAGGCTAAATTTTCGGCGCCGCCAATGGTGTAGGGTATTGGGCTGGGGGCCAGCATCGCTATTTTCATTTGTTAAAATCCTTCCTATCCGGTTTTTGGGCACATGCTATTTTTAGCCTATTTGGTTGCAATTATAGCATAATCTTGGCTGCCAAACAGTTTTTCGGTTAGTATATTTATGCCATTGTTAAACTCTTCTAAATTTTCGGCTTCTGCATTTAGCAATGGCAACCGATAATCTGAACGACTATTTTCTGTAAATACTGTTTTGGTCTGCCTAAATCCGGCCATATCTGTATAATACGCCATCGTTGCCGGGTGCACCGGCTTGGTGTGCGAAGGATCTACATAAAAAGCATTTGTAAATGTAGAAAGATTGGTTGGATTCGGTGTTTCCATTATTAAAACGCCGCCTATCTCTAGCTTTTGGTAAGCCAATTCCACCATTTTTACCAGCGCATTATTGGGCAAATGCTCGGCCACCTGAAAAGCCGTGATAGCCCCAACCGAGTTATCTTCCAGGCTGTTTAAATAGGCAAGCCCGTCCATCAGCTCCACATTCAGCCCTTTTTCCTTGCACAAATCTACAAATAGGGGGTAGGTATCTACACCGGTTGCCTCAACCCCCTTATCTCGCAGCAGTTCCAAAAATTCTCCACGGCCGCAGCCAATGTCCACCACTTTTTGTTTGCCCGCCAAATAAGGCAGGTAAACTTCCTGGCTTTTACGTATGCTTTCTTCCGAGCCTCTGAAAGCATTTTCAAAAGCAAGGTAGTCAATATCCACATAAGTATCCAATTCTTGGCCGGGGGTATTCTCCACTGCTTTTTCTGCCGCTTGTTGGCTTGCTGTAGCAGGGGCTGCAGTGGCAAACCCTTTGGTAAGGTAACGCATCATATTGTTGTTTATTTGGATATACCCACGCTCTACTCTATCTTGCATAGCCTGCCGCTCCGCCTTTTCTCCGGCCAGTTCTTGTTGGGTGTGTTGCGCTGCCAGCGCCAATGCTTGCTGGGTTCGTTGCTCTGCTTGCTCAACCTCTAGGCGGCACTGCTCTTGCAGTTTGGCAGCGGTTATTTCAATTGCTTTTACATTGGCCGCCGTAGCCCGTGCCACCGCAGCATTAAAAACATTTTGCCGCTCTAAAATAGGGGCAAAAATAAACTCTAAAAAACGACGGGTTAGGCGGCGCAAACCGGTAAGCAAGCGCCCCAAAAACCGTTTGCTATTGCCCAGTGGCGCATAATACGGCACACTTTGGCCACGGGCCACATCTTCGGCCTGCTCGGCCGCTTGTTGAATGGCAACACTAAAATGGGAGGACGATTCATTGCTTTCTTCGTTTTGTTGCTCCTGCTCCATTTCTTCTACTGTTTTGCCCAGCAGCACGGCCGCCACCTGCTGGGTGGTTTTGCCGCTGGCGCCTTGCCCGGCAAAGCCGGCAGGTTGCCCAGTTAACACACTTAAAATATCTGCCATTTCCTGCTCTGTATTTTTCATGGTCTGGTCAACTCCTTTACCACATGCTCCCAGTTAATATTCATCTCTGCCAAGTGTTTTTTACCCGCTTCGCCAAATTGCTTGGCCATTTTTTTATGCTTCCACAATTCATCCATGGCTTTCGCTATTTCTTCTGGGGTGGGCTGTGTTATCATCCCTGTAATTCCATCCTGCACAAACTCCAGCGGCCCGCCAGAATCGGCCGCCGTAATAACCGGCCTTGCCGCCGCCATTGCCTCTAAGGTAATATATCCATAGTCTTCATCTACCGGGATAAATAACACCGCCCGGGCTTTGGCGTATAATTCTAATTTTTCTTCTTCCGGCACAAAATCCAGCAACCGCACCCTGCTTTCCAGGCCATATTCTCTAATTTTATTGCGTAAATTCTGTTCCATTCCGGGTTGGTCTGCACGGCCAACCAAATATAAATGTACTTTTTGTTTGCACAGTCGCAATGCTTCCAGTGCAAGGCTTTGTCGTTTGGTAGCGTTAATGCGGCTAGGCATTAATATATAGTCTTCATACGCATCGGCATAAAAATTTTGCATGCCGGGGCAGGGGTGGTACAACGGCGTTGCAGTAATATTGTTATACCTTTTCATTCTTACAGCAACATTCTCCGCAATCGTATAAATCCGTTTGGCTTCAGGTAAATAAGCATTATCAGCACGCACAATCACATCTCGTAACGCCCTACCCTCTGGGGTATCTCTTACCCTGCTAAGCTCTGTGTCAAAAAGGTCATACACAGCGCGATGCTGGTGCAACGCCCAAATCACTTTATTATCGTGTGGCATAAAATAGGCTGGAAATTTAAGAGCAATGCACAAGTCTGCCACACCTCCTCCACCCTCATTTACATTTATCAACCTTGCCGCCGCCATGTGGTTGGTTAAATTTTCAGGCGGATAATCCATAAATGGCATGGTAATAATTTCGGTTGTATGACCTGTTTTAATTAAAGCATTTTTCAACTCCACGGCACACCGCTCTGCCCCGCCTTCCACAAAGGGAACCTGCACCGTTGTAATTACTACCTTCATTCCGTTTCTTCCTCCTGTTGCAAGCTTTTTTCGGCCATGGCATTGTTTTGCTTGGGCAATTGCCCAATTTGCTGCAAACGTGCCAACACCCGCGCACCAATGGCCGCCGGCGAAAATTCTTCCCGGATGGTTCTTTGCCCGTTTTCGGCAATTTGTTTGCACCAAGCGGGGTCTTCTACCAGGCGTTTCATCTGCTTTGCAGCAGAACTGGTGTTGGGCTGCGCCCAATGATACCCTTTTTTGTAGGGCCCGTAATCTTCCTCAATTTCTACAATGGTATACTCTACCGGGCAGCAATTGTCCGGCGTCATATACTCGGTGTTACCGCTCCAGTTGGTAAGCACTGCCGGCTTGCCCAAATACATGGCCTCGGCCGGGCCAAGCCCAAAACCTTCGCTGCGGTGCAGCGATACATACGCATCGCAGCAATTGATAAGCGCATTTACCTCTAGCCGCGAAAAGGTGTGGTTAAGCGTATAAATATTGCTATGTTGCTTTAGCGTATTTAAAAAAGCATCTTCGCCATCCCAGTTGGCCGGGGCATTTATTTTTATTAACAGCGCAGCCCGGTCGTCCCCTTCAAAGGCTTCTAAAAAAGCTTCTACAGCGCCTTCGGGGTTTTTGCGGGCAGCTTTGCTGCGCACATCGTACATCATCAAAAATAAAAAGGGTTCTTCAGGCAGGCCAAAATCTGCCCGGGTAGGGCAGTGCTGGGGTAGCTCTACCTGCACCGAGTGCGGAATAGACACTACCGGCACCGGGCTTTTGGTGGCAATCGAATCGGCCGCAAATTGGCTAGGTGCCCATACCTCTTGCAAAGGCGCAAAAGAACCCACCCATTCGTCCGGGAACTCTGGCAGTTCCCACGCCCAATAGCCAATATTGTATTTTCCTTCCAACGCCACAGGGGAAATGTCCCGCATAAAATCTGCCTGGCCATTTGCGTTGGTAAACATTAGGTTGGTATTGTATAAAAATTGGTTGCTAATTTTGTGGTTCCAGCGGGTGGCGGTGTGGGTAAAAGTTTTTTCCCCCTCAATATCCACCACCGTAAACGGAATCTCGGCTGCCTCTAAAATATCGGCCAAAATGCGCCCGCCTTCAGCAATGCCAAAATCTCCCCGGATATAGGCGCACAGGTTTACCCCTTGCGGCAATGGTGGCAATGGCTTTTGGGGTTGCGCTTTTACGCTGCTGGCAAAACCCAAGCGCCGCATAATGCGGGCGGGCAATGTTTTTTGTTTTTGGGCTTGCAACCGGCGCTCTTCCTCTTGTTGCAGGGCAACGCTGTACGGATGGCGCAGGGGCGCTACATAGGCCTCGTCTAAATGGTATTCTTGCACACCATTTTGCAACACCCAGCCAATAAACGGCAGGCGCTGGTTGGTGCGGTAGGCTGGAAACGCCTGCTGCAAATCGGGCCGGGCTTGCCAAATGGCCTCGGCCACAGGGGTTAGCGGCAGGCCGCCCTCTTCGCCCAAAATTACCGTTTGGCTGGTAAACAGGGCCAAATGTTTAAACGGGTTTTGCGCTGCCGCAAACCGCAGCCGGTAGTTTTGGCTTATGTAGGGGCGCAGCAAGCCAAACACCGGGGTTCCATCCTCGAAATAATTAAATTGGTAGCGGTTTACCGGCTTTGGCAGGGTTTTTACCGCCGCAAAATATTCTGCCGCCTGCTGCGCAAGCCGAGGCTGTTTTGCGGGTATTTTATCGGTTTTATCAAGTGCCGCAAAGTTAACAAGCACCGGGGTTTCAACATCGGCACCGGCATGTGGCAGCACCACGGCCTCGCCTTGCAGGGGGGTATGGGGGCACCCAAATAGCCCAAAAAACACCTGCCAAGAAACATAAAAGCTGGTTTGCATATTGGGGGCAGTGCCGGTATGGCTTATATCGTTGTAGCTAGAAAACCCCTGCTGCTGAATATAGGCAAATTTTTGCAAGCACCATTGCAGGTACCGCTGCATATTTGTGCCATTGTTAAAAAAGGCCAGCCCCGCGCTATTGTGGTAAATGTTTTGTTGCAGCAGCCACACCGGCGGGTACTGCCCATAGTTGGGCTGCTGTTCAAACGTTAAAACCGCATTGGGTTGCAACAGCGGCCACAAACCCAAAACCGGGCAGCACAAAACAGCGCCGGGTTCTATCACCGCCGCCGTTTGGTAGCGGCCAAGTAAATGCAACACCGCTTTGCAGGCAACCACCTGGGCAAAATCTTTTTCGGCGCAAAAAAACGCTTGGGTATAAAATTCTTCTTCGGGTGCAAACAGGGTGTGTGCCGGCAAAACATGGATATTCCCCTCTTCCAGTGGCTCGGGTATATCCAGCACAACCATATACAAATCAAAACCCGGAAGAAAATTTTCTGCCGAGCGAAGGGAATGGATTGCTTTTGAAAAATGATGGTACGCGGTTACGCAAACCACCGCCCGGCTGTTTTTCCCTTGCTGCATTTAAACCAACCCTCTCCAATACTCTAGCGTTTGTTGCAAGGTTTGCTGTAGCGGAATTTTGGGCTGCCAACCCGTAGCCGCCTGTATTTTACGAATGTCTACCTCTACCACCGGCACATCAATAGGCCGCAGCTTTTGCGGGTCTACCTCTACTGTTATGGGGCAGGTGGCAAGCTCTAATATTTGTTGCAAAATGCTGCGCACCACCACCGAATGCCCGCTGCCTACGTTATAGGTTTCGCCTACTTGGCCTTTTTGGGCCAGCAGGGCATACGCAGCTACTACGTCGCGCACATCGGTAAAATTGCGGGTAGCGGTAAGGTTGCCTACCCGCAGCACGGGCTCTCTTTTACCGGCCTCTATCTCGGCCACCTGTTTGCAAAAATCGGCCACTACAAAGGCGGGGGTTTGGCGGGGGCCAATATGGTTAAAGGCCCGCACCATAATGGTTTGCAGGCCATAGGCTTTTGCGTAAACGCTGCCCAGCATGTTTTGGCACACCTTGCTAACAGCATAAATATTGCCCGGGCGCGGCAGGATATCCTCTTGCACCGGTATATCCTGCGGGCGCACTGCGCCGTATTCATCGCCGCTGCCAATAAGCAATATGCGGGGGGCTTGCCCACTTTTTTGCACTGCCTGCAGCAGGTGGGTGCTTCCCTTAATATTCACATCCAGGGTAATATCGGGGTTTTGCCAGCTATGGGCCACACTGCTTTGCGCCGCCAAATGAAAAATAAAATTTGGCTGCACGTGGGCAAGCAGCGCTTCTATAGCGCCAAGGTCTAAAATATCCAGCTGGGTAAACTGCGCTTCAATGCCTTCGGTTGGCTCGCCCGGTAGGTGGGTGGCAAACACTTCGCAGCCATACGCACCGGCAAGGTGGCTGGCTAAATAGCCACCCACAAAGCCGGCACCGCCAACAATAAGCGCTTTTTTGCCTTGTAATATATTATCGCTCATTTTGCACACGCTCTAAATCAGCTTTCACCATACGGCTTACCATTTCATCAAACGAAATCTCACGTTTCCAGCCCAATTTGGCTTCGGCTTTGGCCGGGTTGCCCAGCAAAAGTTCCACCTCGGCCGGGCGGAAAAACTTAGGGTTAACCTTTACCAGGGTTTTACCATCGGCCTTATTGGTGGCATATTCTTCGGCGCCGGTGCCGTGCCATTCCAGCTCAATATCCAGCGCTGTAAACGCCGCATTTACAAAATCTCGTACCGAGCGGGTCTCCCCTGTGGCAATTACATAATCATCGGCTTCGTCTTGTTGCAGCATTAGCCACATGGCACGCACATAGTCCTTACTATGGCCCCAGTCACGTTTCGCGTCCATGTTGCCAAGCTCCAGCAAATCTTGCTTGCCCAGTTTAATGCGTGCCGCCGCATCGGTTATTTTGCGGGTAACAAACTCCAGCCCACGCCGTTCCGATTCATGATTGAACAAAATGCCGCTGCAGGCATACATGCCAAAGCTTTCGCGGTAGTTTTTGGTTATCCAGTGGCCGTATAGCTTGGCAACCCCGTACGGGCTGCGCGGGTAAAAGGGGGTGCTTTCGCTTTGCGGCACCTCTTGCACAAGGCCAAACATTTCCGAGGTAGAAGCCTGATAAAAGCGGCAAGCCGGGCGCACTACCCGAATTGCCTCTAGCATATTGGTAACGCCTACCGCATCAATATCGGCGGTGGCAACGGGTTGCTCCCAGCTGGTGGCAACAAAGCTTTGGGCGGCAAGGTTATACACTTCGTCCGCCTCGCTAATTTTCATGGCCCGAATTAGCGAAGTAAGGTCGGTCATATCGCCGTACAAAAACTCTATTTTACCCACTAAATGGGTAGAGTTACCATAATCTACCACACTTTTGCGACGAATAAGGCCATATACCTTGTAGCCTTTTTCCAGCAAAAGCTCTGCTAAATAAGAACCATCCTGCCCGTTTACACCGGTTATCAATGCGCTTTTTTTCATCTTTCAATCCCTCTTACTTTCTACTTTAATTTTAAAGCATGCACACCCTGCCCATTGGGCGGGTTTATATTTTAAGGTAGCCTTGTTGCATTTACCGCAGGGGCCCCTTTTGCCTAACCAACCAGCTATAAATAAGCATCCATTTTGTTTTGCTTTAATAGTTCCACTATTTTTTTAACATCCTGGGCATTGTCCTTGTCGCACACCAGCACGGCATCATCGGTTGCTACCACAATAATGTTTTGCACACCGACCGCGGCAACCAGGCGTTTTTCGCTAACAAATATGCTGTTTTCGCAGCCCACCTGCACCACATTGCCCTTGGCCACATTTTGGCTGGCGTCCTGCGGGTTAATGCGCTCTAAACTTAGCCAGCTGCCCACATCGTCCCACCCAAAAGAGGCCGGTACCATATACACCTGCTGGGCTTTTTCCATAATGCCATAATCTACCGATACCGACGGGCTGCTGTGGTAAGCCTGTTGTAGCACCTCTTCAAAATTGGGGGTATCTACCGCAGCTTCTATTTGTTTTGCCATGGCAAAAACATCGGGCAAAAGCCGTTGCAGGTTGGCATAGTAAGAGGATGCCTTCCACACAAACATGCCACTGTTCCACAAATAATTGCCATCGTCAAAATATTGTTTTGCGGTTTCATAGTCCGGCTTTTCTACAAATTTTTCTACCGCGAAAAGGCTGTGAGAAAGCTCGCCTTCGCCTTGTTTGCTGGTATTAATTTTAATATAGCCATACCCGGTTTCGGGGTAGGTGGGGGCAACGCCCACCGTAAGCAGGGTTTCTTCCTTTTCTGCTGCTTTGGCGGCCATGGTAAAGGTATCGGTAAAAAGGGCGGTGTTTTTAATAATATGGTCGGCCGGCAGCACAACCATTACTGCGTTGCCATAGCGGGCCGTTATTACCGCCGCCGCAAACGCAATGCAGGGGGCCGTGTTGCGGGGGGCTGGCTCGCACAAAATGTTTTGTGGGGGCAGCCCCGGCAGCTGGGCCAGGGCAATGCTGCGGTAATCTTCGTTGGTTACAATGTAAATATCCTCTGGCAGCACAAGGCCGCTTAGCCGCTCTACCGTAAGCTGTATCATGGTTTTACCATCCCCCGTTAACGAGAGAAACTGCTTAGGCATGCTGCTGCGGCTTTGGGGCCAAAAACGCTCGCCTTTGCCGCCGGCCATAATAACTGCTGTTTTACGCAAAAAAAGCACCCTTTCTTTCAGGTAATTTTATAAAATATGCAAAGTTTTGCATGGTTTGTTTTGCCACAATAAATAAAGTTTTGCAGGCTGTATGCCCCACACTTTAAACCCGTTTTAGTATACCCGAATTTTGCCCACAATACAAGTTTTGCAGCAACTTATTCCGCCGCTTCAGCGCTATTTCCGGCGCTGTTTTTTATTGGGTTTATGGGCCACGCAAAACAAAGGGTATAAAAGGAATTCTTCCTTTACAGGGGCGGCCACATAAATGCTTTGCTTTTTTAAGCCACCCACTTTAACACTTATGGCAAGAATAGTTGTTTTTTTACCGCTATTTTTGTATAATGGCCTTACTTCATTTAAGAAAAGAGGAACACCGTATGCTGGATGGCTTGGTTGTTATTTTGTGCTTTTACATTGCGTACAGCAATGCAAAATCTTTGTTAGAAGTGCCTTTTAGTGAATGGCAGCTGGTGCACTATTTGCTGGTTTTGGTTACCGTTGGGCTGGTGGCGGTTGCTGTTTTTAGGGCGTTGCGCATGTTTAAAACGCTTAAAAGCAAAAAGGCCGAAGACGAGGCCGATGCCGTAAAAGCCCAACAAGATAAAGCCCTGAAAGCCGCGCAGGCAAAGCAAGAGGAAGAAGACGAACTTGCCCAGCTGGACCTGCTGGACCAAGAGGAAAAGGCACGCAAAGCTGCCGAAGACGCAAGCAATGTGCCCACCCCGCAAGATGCCTTAGAGGATAGTGGTGCCACCACCCCGCCTGCCGCGCCAGAGGATGAACTGGAAAATAGCCCCAATAACGATTAATGCCCAAGGCTGCCCCACAATTTGCACACCTTTGGCGTGCAAAAGCCCCTTTTTATAGGTAGAATATTGTTGTTTTTTACACCATGGCAACAACCATGCATAGCCCTGTACTTGTTACGGGGCTATGCCTTTTTTTCTTTCATTTGCAAGGCAAATTGTTAAAATAGCACCGTTTTAAAATTATGAACAATTTATGAAAAAACAATTGCAAAAAATTCTTTTATCGGCTACACTATAGGCAGCATGCAACATCAGAAAGGGGTTTCTTACCAATGGAAAAGTTTTTTAAGCTGAAGGAGAACAACACCAAGGTTTCAACCGAGATTCTTGCCGGTTTAACCACCTTTTTTGCCATGGCTTACATTTTATTTGTAAACCCGCAAATGCTAACCGCGGCCGGCACCGCCGATAACCCATTCCCGGCGGGTGGCATCTTCCTGGCCACTATTTTTGCCTCGGTGGCGGGCACCTTGGTAATGGGCTTATTTGCCAACGTGCCGTATGCGCAGGCGCCCGGCATGGGCCTAAACGCCTTTTTTACCTTTACCGTGTGCGGCCAGCTTGGTTTTACCTGGCAACAAGCGCTGGCCATGGTATTCATCTGCGGCGTTATCAACGTAATCATCACCGTTACCAAATTCCGCAAACTCATCATTAAATCCATCCCCGAAAGTTTGCAAAACGCCATTGGCGGCGGCATTGGCATTTTTATTGCCTACATTGGCCTAAAAAATGCCGGCTTGCTAGAGTTTGGTGTTTCTGGCGCAAGCGTGGAAAACATTGCTAGCTTTTTACCGGCTACCGGCGGCGATGTTGTGCCGGCCATTCCCCTGTTCAACAACCCTGCTATTATTTATGCACTTGTTTGCCTTGTGTTGATGACCATTTTGGTGGTGCTGAACGTAAAAGGTGCTGTGTTTATTAGCATTGTGGCGGGCACCATTATTGGCATCCCCTTTGGCATTGTAGATCTTTCTCAGATTGGGCTGGGCAGCGGCATTGCCCAAAGCTTTGCCGACCTTGGCACCACCTTTGGTGCCGCCTTTGGCAGCAAAGGCCTGCTCTCTCTTTTCGCCGATCCTTCCAAGTTCCCCCTTATTTTGATGACCATCTTTGCTTTTAGCCTGTCGGATACTTTTGACACCATTGGCACCTTTATTGGCACCGGCCGCCGCACCGGCATTTTTAGCGCCGAAGACCAATTGGCGCTAGAAAATTCTACCGGCTTTAAATCTAAAATGGACAAAGCCCTGTTTGCAGACTCTGTTGCAACTTCGGTGGGCGCCATTTTTGGTACCTCTAACACCACCACCTTTGTAGAAAGCGCTGCCGGCATTGGCGCAGGTGGCCGCACCGGGCTTGCCTCGGTAGTAACCGCCGCCATGTTTTTGCTAAGCATTGTGCTGGCCCCGGTGCTGGGTATTGTGCCCGCCCAGGCCACCGCACCCGCCCTTATTTTGGTAGGTGTTATGATGCTTTCTAGCTTTGCCGATATTAAATGGACCGACATGGAAGAGGCTGTTCCAGCTTTCTTCGCCGCCATTTTCATGGGCCTTTGCTACAGCATTTCGTACGGCATTGCAGCCGGCTTCTTCTTCTACTGCATTGTAAAAGTGGTAAAAGGCAAAGCCAAAGATATCCACCCCATCCTTTGGGTTTCTACCGCATTGTTTATTTTAAACTTTATTGTGCTGGCTGTTATTTAAGTTAGCCAATAACACATACTTAATTTATATCCCCGTGGAGCATACGTTCCACGGGGGTGTTTTTTCTATGCTTTTCCCTTTTATTCTTGACTCCCCTTTGCGATAACGGTATACTTTTGTTGGGCATGCCGGGGCGCTATAGCCCCTACGGGAGGTTGCTATGATTCAGAAATTTAAAAACTGGTTTCAACAACTATTGGGTTTTAAACTGGGCGTTTTAGATGCCCTATTTTTATTGGCGCTAACCATTGTATTTTTTACCCTGCCTGTTTTTACCGCGCCCGATTCCATCATCTATATCCAAAATGCCCACGTTTTAGGTGGGCAACTTCCTTTCTCATCGTGGCAAAGTATCCGTGGGCCCCTGTTGCCTGCCCTGCTTCGTATTTCGTTTGCATTATTTGGCGAAAGCGCCACCGGTACAGCAGTGCTTTTATACATTGCTTATCTGTGTATGGTGGTGGGCACTCTTTATTTGTGCCATCTTGTAGGGTTTTTTTCGCTTTTAAAGCGGGCTGGCACCTGGGCACTGTGCACCATTTTGGTTTTTTTAAACCCTGTCATCCTCACTTATTCTCATTTTGTGCTTACCGAATTTTTTGCCCTGGTACTTTGCCTGCTAGCTTTTTGCCTTATTATAAAAACCCAGCAACTATTGTTGCGGCCCCAAACAAAACGGGCCCCCGTTTTGGCCGCCCGTTACATTGGCACCCTAGTTTTTATTGTTGGTGCATTTGCACTTAAACAAATGTTTTTTATTTTTGTGTTGGCTCCCTTTCTTATTTCAGAGGTATACGTGCTTATTGGCCGTATTTCTATAAAGCAAATTGCTGCATCTGTGCTTGCGGCAGTAATGTTGTCTGGCTCTATTTTTGCATGGTCTGCCGGGTGGGATAGCTATATAGCAGGCCGAGCCGAAATGCTGGCGGCTTATAGTGCCGCCAGCATGTCTAGCAGCGTGCTAATTGATGGTTTGCGATACTTTCGCCCAGAAGAACGTGGCACTACCGGCAAAGAGGTGCGCATAAATATTGTAAACAATAACGAAGAAATAATTGGCAGCTTTACCTATACTTTTAAAGGCACTTTCATCGATTCCCTTCAGTTTCTTTTTACCTGTCTTTCTAAAAACCCGGGCCGTTTTTTTACAAGCTACCTACACAATTATTTTGTAGTTAGCAACGTGCGTAAAACCCAAAACTATGCTATAAGCCGGGCCTATAGCCCTGTCACTTCCACCAACTATTTTTTTCAAAGCTTTGAAACACAAGCCTGGTTAGAAACCTTTAAAGAAATGGAAAAAGGGAAAGCCAGCTACTCACAACCTTTGGCGGCCAACATGCAGCAATTTAATATCCCAGCCGATAACGGCCTTATTTCCAATGTATTGTTTAATACCCATTATCCCACTTTTTCTTATTTCCTTTATTCTTTCCCGGCTTTCATGGCCCCATTTATATTTCTGCTTGGCATCGTTATGTCTATTATTCGGCGCAAAACCAAGCAAAAATTTGCTTTTTGGGCGCAGGTAACCTTGCTGGCCGGCAGCATTTTTGGCAGCATTCTCTTTCTGGCGCTCACCGCTTCCAGCATCGATCGATATGGTTTTCCCAGCAGTATCTGGAGTGCTTTATTGTTGGCATTGCTCGTCATTCGTGGGGTTACTTTTTCTTTTAAAAAGCTGGCTCCCTTTCTTAAAAAGGCAGCAAAATAGGTTAACTTAGCTTCTTCTAACAAAAATTATTCAAATAGGCAAGCATTATTCAACAAATAACGCTTGCCTATTTGTTATTTGTTTACTATAATTTTATTTTTTAGCACTATTTTTTGGTTAAAATACACAAAAAATGCCCTATAGTTCTATGTTATGCACATTGTTTTTTACAAAACTATGCTGCTATACTTTAAAGTATATAAGGCTCTGGCCTTTTTAGCGGCAGGTAAAATTGTACTAATACCAAAAATAAAAGGGGATGATTGGTTTTGGGCAGTAATGCAAATTTCTTTCTTATTATTTCTATTGTTGTTTCTTTTGTGGCTTTTATTTTTGCAGGGTGGTTATATAAGTGGGTTAGCAAGCAACCCTCCAGCAATAGCCGCATTGCCGAAATGGGCGAGCATATCCGCAAAGGGGCAAACACCTTTTTGCGCAAAGAATACACCGTGCTTGCTAAGTTTAGCGGCGTGGTGGCGGTTCTAATCTTTTTGTTTTTACCCTCGCCCGTTTGGCAGGGCAACCTGTGGGAAAACCTAACCATGGCCATTGCCTATATTGCGGGTACGGCTTTTTCGGCCGCAGCCGGCAAAATAGGCATACAAATTGCCACCATTGCCAACAAAAAAACAGCCGAAGCCGCCCAAAAAGGCATTCATGGTGCATTTTTGTGTGGGTTTAGGGGCGGCGCCGTAATGGGCATGGCTGTTGTGGGTAGCTCTTTATTGGGGGTTGCCTTGGTGTTTATTTTAACCAAAAACGCAACCGCCCTGCTGGGCTTTAGCTTTGGCGCAAGCTCGCTGGCGCTGTTTGCCAAGGCCGGCGGCGGCATTTTTACCAAAACTGCCGATATCTCGGCCGACCTTGTGGGCAAGGTAGAGCTTGGCATACCCGAAGATGACCCCCGCAACCCCGCCGTTATTGCCGACAACGTAGGCGACAACGTGGGCGACGTAGCCGGCATGGGGGCCGACCTTTTCGATTCTAACGTAGCCTCTATGGCGGCGGCGCTGGTAATGGCCACCGCGCTAGATGGCGGCATTGGGCAAAACGTAAGCATGGTGTTTTGCTATGCGGCCATTGGTTTGTTTGCCAGCATTATTGGCGTTGCCGCCGCCCGCATGGGCAAAAACGACAACCCCACCTTTGCCCTTAATAGCAGCACCTATATTACCACCGCTATTTTTGGTGTGCTTACCGCTGCTGCCACTTGGTTTTTTGGCTTCCGGTGGGAAATTTGGGGCGCCAGTGCCGTGGGCCTGCTGGTGGGTGTTATAATTGGCATTGCTAGCGATTATTTTACCGACGACCGCCGGCCACCGGTGCGCAAAACCGCAAAAGCGTCCGAATCGGGCCCGGCATTCACCATTCTTTCGGGTGTGTCTTACGGGTTTTTAAGCACCATGCCCGCCTTGGTAGGCATTGGCCTTTCGGCGCTTATTTCGTATAAATTGTGCGAAGGCATTGGGGAAGGTTACGCCCTGTTTGGTATTTCAATGGCGGCGGTTGGCATGCTGTCTATTGTTGGCATGATTATTTCTAACGACGCCTACGGCCCCATTGTAGACAACGCCCGTGGCCTTGCCGAAATGGGCAGCCTTGGCGATAAAGTGCTGGAAATTACCGATTCGCTGGATTCGGCCGGAAATACCGTTAAAGCCGTAACCAAAGGCTTTGCCATTGGTGCCGCCGGCCTAACGGTTATTGCCCTGTTGGGCGCCTTTATTAGCGAGGTAAACGTAGCCGCCGTAGAAATGGGCCTTGTGCCTGCTGGGCAGTTGTTCCTTACCGGGTTTGATATTATGGACCCCAATGTATTTTTTGGCATGTTGGTAGGGGCGGCTATTCCCGCTGTTTTTAGCGCCATGCTTATGCTGGGGGTAAACCGCAATGCCCAGCGCATGGTAGAAGAAATTCACCGCCAGTTTGATGAAATACCCGGCCTTAAAGAGGGCAAAGAAGGCGTGGACCCCGAATACGACCGCTGCATTGAAATTGCCACCACCGGCGCTATTAAAGAGCTAATACCCGCCGGGCTTATGAGCATTATTGCCACCCTGCTGGTTGGGTTTATTGGCGGTGTTACTGCCATTGGCGGCTTTTTAACCGGCAACATTGTTAGCGGCCTGCTGCTTGCCCTGTTTATGAGCAATAGCGGCGGCCTGTGGGATAACACCAAAAAATATGTGGAAAGCGGCGCCAACGGCGGCAAAGGCAGCGACACCCACAAAGCCGCTGTAATTGGCGATACCGTGGGCGACCCCTTTAAAGATACCGCCGGCCCTTCTATCAATACCCAAATTACGGTGGTTTCGCTGGTTTCTTCTCTTATGAGCGTGCTGTTCCTCAGCTTTTCGCTTATTCGGTAAAACCACCATTGTTATAACCGCATTATAGGCAACCATTTGCCACATAGGTAACCCCCTGCTTGCAAAGGCAAGCAGGGGGTTACCTGCGTAAAATGGTGCTGCTTATTCGCCAATAATTTTTACCAGCACTCGTTTATCCCGCATACCATCAAATTCAAAGTAAAATATTTGCTCCCAGGTGCCAAAATCTAGCGCACCATTGGTAATGGCCACCACCACCTCGCGCCCCATTATGGTGCGCTTTAGGTGGGCATCGGCGTTATCCTCAAACCCGTTGTGGTTGTATTGGCTATAGGGCTTTTCGGGGGCAAGTTTTTCCAGCCAGCGTTCATAGTCTTGGTGCAGGCCTGCTTCATCATCGTTAATAAAAACGCTGGCCGTAATGTGCATGGCGTTTACCAGCACCAGCCCTTCTTTTATTCCGCTTTGTTGCAGGGCCTTTTGTACCTGCGGGGTAATGTTTACCAGCCCCCGGCGGGTGGGCAGCTTAAAATGCAATTCTTCACGGTAGCTTTTCACGGTAAATCCTCCTTGCTTAAATCTAATATATATCCTTACAAAAATTATACCACAGCTTTTATCCACACAACACAAAAACAACGTTCCCTGCTGCAAAAAAGGAAACGTTGTTTTTAATCTAAGTTTATTCTTCTATTGTAATGGCGGCCACCGGGCAATTGTCGGCAGCCTCTTTGGCACTCTCTATGGTTGCGGCTGTTGGCTGGTGGTGCACCACCGCAATGTTTTCATCGTCCATTTCAAATACTGCGGGGCAAATACCCACGCACAGGCCGCAGCCAATACAGGTATCGCGGTTTACGCTTGCTTTCATTCTATCTCCCAGCTTTCGTTATTTAATTTTATGCCTCTGGCGGAAACACCACGGTCAGCATCATTTTAAAAGCCTCTGGTGCGTGCACCGCATGGGGCACCGTGGCTGGCATTACCAAGGTTTCGCCCTCTTTTACCAAATGCACTACCCCACCCACTGTAAACTGGCCGGTGCCCTCTAGCACCACCACCATTGCATCCCCTTCCGAGCCATGGGTAGAAATTTGCTCGCCCTTATCAAAGGCAAACAGCGTAACACCCACCGCATCGTTTTGCACTAGGGTTTTGCTAACCACCTGGCCGGGCAAAACCTTCACCTGGTTTTTAAGCACCAGCACGGTATCATGTTCAATGTTTTTCAGGTATTTTTCTTTCATCAAAAATCTCCTGCCCTTCTGCACTATATTATGCACCGTATTTTTTACAGCATACTATATTGTCAGTTTTCCAGCAACTCACCATCTACCGAAATAACAGCCACCTGCCAGGGAATTATTTTGCCACTATTGGCCAAGGCTTGCTTTACGGCGTTTTCTATCCCCCCACAACAGGGCACCTGCATGCGGGCAACCGTAACGCTTTTAATCTCGTTAGCACGCAATATCTCGGTTAGCTTTTCGGTGTAATCCCCTTCGTCTAGCTTGGGGCAGCCAATAATGGTAACGTGGCCTTTCATAAAATCTCGGTGGAAGTTGCGGTAGGCAAAAGCCGTGCAATCGGCCGCTACCAGCAGTTTGGCGCCCTTAA
>JAJDJP010000013.1 GCA_030267215.1 Ruminococcaceae bacterium OttesenSCG-928-A16 | reverse complement strand
GGTGGCGATTTCCGCATATGTTAAACCATCCCAAAAGAAAGCATAGATTCGCCGCTGATGGGTTGGGGATAGATGGGATATAGCCCTTCTGATTTCCTCTCCAGCAGTAAGATGTTCCACTGCGTCAGCTGTCGGATTAGAATGGGTGATGTTCTTTAGCTGTAGTTCTGTAACTCCATCGGTATATCCAAAACAATCCCCGTGTACGCGGTCCCGCCGAATCATTCGCTTTTCTTTTGCGTTTGCTTTGCGCATGGCATCTATAATCTGCTTACTGATTGTCATAAAACCAAATCCTCCCAATACAAAAAGCCTGACAGTAGCGTTTAAGCTACTATCAGGCTTGTATGTCGCATTCGCATCATGCTCTGTATAGTATGTTATCCCAATATCAATTGATGTTCCGTGGCCATTTTATGGCCTATGTGCTTTAATCCGATATGTTGCCCGCATTTCCAGCATTTTAAAATATAGTCTGGTTCCCAGTGGCCAGGAGAAGAGATTTCGTTCTTTGATACGACGCGTGTTACAGTGACCGCACCAGTGTCCGCATCAATAATTCTGCTGCCACAGGCTGGGCAACCAAGGGGTTTTTTCATAAAGCACCTCCGAAACCATTAATCAAAACAGGGTCAATCAATATCCAGCGAAGCAAGTTCTGGCAGGAGACGCAAGTCTTTCAGCCGGAATATTGCTGCTTCTGCTGAAATATTGAATGTTTGGGTCATTGCGGCAACAGCCTGTGCCCGCCTGCGGACAGGTAGCGCCATTTGTGGCAATGATGCCATTAATTGTATCACCATGGCTCGGGGCATCAGTAAGGCTGAAGAAAAACAATTGGCTTGCCATTCCATCCACTCGAGCGAACCCCAGTATTCTGGAGGAGTAGCAAAGTTTGTGTCGAACGCGCCACTAATCCGGCACTGCACCATCGCGGCACTGTCTTGGTTGGCCTGCAATCGCTGGTTAAAGTAGAGTGCATGCAAAACACCATGCCCTGCTTCATGCCCGGCAGTATACCGATAGCGATGCAATTGCCTTGGGGCCAAAAGAGAATGATCGATGACAATGGTGCCCGCCTTTGCCGGGGTATACTCAGCTTCCTGTTTGTGGGGATTGTATACCGGAATGACGGTATCACCGAAAACAGTCATTCCCAAATAGACGGCGTTATGCGACAGGTAGTTGTAATCCAATTGCATGCCAAGGTAGTTTGTGATGAAGCGGTCCACATCGATTTCACAAGGCTCTTGCATTGCCGAAGGGCAAAAATCATTGACAAACTGTTCCCCCAATTCATCAATTTGTATTTTTGACAAAATGGGAATGCCATTCCATTTTAAATCATAACTGGGGTTTATCATCACTATTTACCTTTTTTACGCTTGAGTTCTTCTACAAATTGCAACCATTCCTGTTCGCCAGCACCAAGGTCGCGTGCTGTTCTCAGGGCGGCACTTACATAATCCCGTTGCATAATATACTCGGGTAGGTCTGGTGCCACAGAGTTCCTGCCTTTTCCTGCAAGGTTGTACAGGGTAGATACATCCGGTTCGGTAAGGCCAAGGATAGAGATGACTTTTTCTAACTGTGCCCTATCAAAAGGGTTGCGCCGGTCCTTTTCCACATCGTTGTAAAACCCGATGGATACACCCATCTGGGTGGCTATCTCGCGCAATGTGAGATCCCTTTCGGTTCGCTTCTTCATCAGAAAATCCCCAAAGGACTGTTGAGTTTCCAAAACATCCCCTCCTTTTTACGTGGTTACGCAATTACGCTACACTGCGTATAACCAAAGAATACATCAACTGCAGATACATGTCAAGTAAAATATCCAAAATTATTTTGTTTGGGGTAGCCACTGGGAAATATGGTGCCATAGGATGGGCGAACCACTTCAGAAGTCGCCTTGATTATAGCAGCGCACTGGTTAAATCTCAAAGGAAAGTGTTGTAAGCCTATCTGGCACCCGGTATAATGTTGGTACGAGGAATATTATAGTTGAGGGTTTTGCGGCTGGCTGGAACGATGGATAGATAGGCGAATAACTACCAGGCCCGGTAAACATATTGATGAAGGAGAATATCCGATGAACATCAAAGATTTTTCCGATAGTGAAATTCTTTTATTACTTGCCGAAAATACTGATTCTTTTCTAATCGATTTCCCGGATTCGGAAATCGAGTTCTATCCATATGTTGAAATTGACACTGGAGAGTTAAACAAATTGGTTGATGATATACGGGAAAAGAAAACAAGAGCCAGAGAGTGTGGAGAGATTAATATGTAGGATTTCCATGCCGATATTATGCAAATGGTAAGATATAGGTGTGGGGCTGACCCTTCCACCTCGTTCAAACACAGAGTTGCGCTGAATGGTGAATTTCTTTGAAAGATTTCGGGGAAGAAACCCGTTCTTGAAGTCGTGTCCGGGTTGTACGGAGGTCTCATCGCAATTAAATATACAGGGTGATGCAAGGAGTCTTGGTATGCGGTTTTTAAGCGATTTAATAGACACACTAACTCCACTTTATCTATCTGGCGGAACATATTATCGTTTTTCAGATCTCGATCAAGCATTGACCGAGTCGACCTCTGCAGTGTGTTTACAGGAGGCCTCCATTGTGCCTTTCTATATCCATGAGGAAAGAGTCTATGAAATATATCAAGATGAGTTGACAATACGTAAATCTACCGATGGCGGTTTTGAGACATATATCCTTAAAAAAACCGGAAAAAATCGGATGCTAGATATTGATGAGTCGATTTTGAATAAAGCTCGACAACTGTATGTCCAAATTCCTCCAGTGCAAGATACAACAAGTCTTAATGCAATAAGAGAATACACAAAATACATCTTACATTCCACCACAATTAAGCAAGAGATAGCAAAGATACTTGGAACGTTCTCACCACAAGAATTGTTTTTTGAGTATTATTAGTTCGCTATAACTACGAGAACACCAATGTTTTATACTATGAGACATTCCAGACGGGTACAAGAAGGGTTTGCAACATATAACATCAGTTATCTTTAGGAGTAAATGATATGATGAGACGACAGAGTACCAAAACGCTGGCAACTATCACCATCGTTGCTTTGGCAGTGCTTATGTTTTCAAGCTGCAACAGAGCACCCAAGTCTCCTGAGGACTACTTTGTCAATATGGCCGATGCCCCAATGGAGTATGTGCACTTCAATAGCTTTGATGTGCGAGAAATGCCTATACAGATAGCGGAATATAATGCTTATGTTGAAAGCAATATGGACAATAAATCCAATCTATATAAACATCTGAACGAATTAGATGTCGAACCTATCCCTCCTGGCGTATATACTGTTGGAAAAGACATTGCGGCAGGTGAATATTATCTGGCATCTACAGCTGACGATGTGTGGGCATCCGTCTACATATATAGTGGCTCCGATATCATCACGCCTTCGCCGCACACAAGCACCATCACTTACTTTGTGCTTAAAGAAGGCCAAACACTCTACCACGAATCTGAAAACAGCATGCTTTTCCTCTACGAACCCCTTGCCTTTGAAAGTGAGTCGAGTGGTGTTTATTATGAAGGCTCCTACCAGATTGATGACACAATAAAATCGGGAACATATTTTACGATTTCTACAGCCTATTACGGCAAAGGGACAATCAACACTGCATTTGAAGACATCAGCTTTATGCGCTTTGGGTATGTTCATCTCAATGCCGACATGCAATATGTCAATTTGAGGCACTGTATTTTGATTGAATTAAAAGAAAAACCTCTGCTGCATCCGGTATGGTCGGATGTGGAGGAGGAATATGTATATCCACAGGGTATGTACAAGGCCGGAGAGGATATTCCGCTTGGAAAATACCGGATGGTAGCCACACTGTACGACAGCATTTATTGGATGAATTACAGCAACCCCCAGGGCAACTATTCCACAAGCCATAGCGATGCCAAATGGAATACACGCGGAATAACAATATACAACAAGAATGTGGAGCATGAGTACCAGTTGGATTTAGATAGTTATGATAAGTGGGATACACATGCATTGAGAAAAATAGATAATGAAGGTAACATCAGTTATAGTCTGTTTGATGGTGACCCAATCATCACTATTTCTGATGAAGAATCGTATATAGCAATTGACAAGTGCATATTAGTGCCTCTGCAATAGTTTGCGTTATTTATTGATCGAAGGGGATAATTAAAAGATGGTGCAAAGACTAATTTTATCTTGTGATTAATTAAATGTCATTCATAGGAAAGACTGTGGAGTGTTTCTCATGCTCGTTGTAGCATCTCATCTTTTTGAGAACAATTAAAAAGTGTAGCAAACTGCGGGTGTCTTTCTAAGCAAATGAAAAGAACGAAGCAGTTCCAATGCAAATAAACACTATGAGGTGAAGAAATGTGTGCTGATGGATTTTCAATTATCTTAGATAAAGCCAAACAGGACGGATACTGGTCTTCCTATTTTTCTTCCACTTTATTTAGTAGCCTGTGGGACGATTATCCCAGACGATATTCAATTAAAGGTGTTACTGGTGATGATAATTTGTTCCTACACATCAAAGATGATGAGAATGACGTGGATGGCTTGCCGTTTGGAAACGATGACATAATGATTATATTCGAATCGAATTCTGGAGATATAGCGGAATACTTTACAGCTACTTTTCACGAAATGTATGATGAGGCAAAAAAATATATATATGCAAATATACAGGGAGAAAGAAGACAGCTTGTCATACAGAATTATTTGAATAAGCTTCCCGAGGTGTTTCATTTTACACCAAGGCAACAAGAACCAGAAAGATAGAGGACAGTTTTTTTGATTAAGGTGAGGCACGTATTTATCTGTAGGGCTATCTCCTTGATGCGATAGCCCTACTCTTTGCAAAGTTTTCAAGCTGGAATCGATTGCCAATAAAGCAAGTGCTTTCCTTTACCACTCCGTAGTATAGTTATTAAAGAAGCCCAGCGGGTCTTTCCTCACCCCATTCTCAAACACTTCAAAATGAATATGCGGCCCGGTGGACACACCGGTGCTACCTACCTGGGCGATTACATCCCCTTGGTTAACGGTATCCCCTACAGCAACATTCAATACACTGCAATGGGCGTATCGTGTTTTGTACCCATTGCCATGGTCGATCTCCACGTAAAAGCCGTAAGAATCATGGAATGTAGCGATGGTGACGGTGCCCGCGTCTGCCGCGAGGACTTCACTACTGTGCGGCGCTGGAATATCGATGCCATGGTGGGTGGAGATTTCATGAGAGATGGGGTGTACACGGGTGCCAAAGGGAGAGCTGACAAGATCACTGGCTGACGATGGCCAGATAAAGCTGCCAGTTCCCACAACTCCGGTGCCATCCCCAGTATAGGAGGCAGTCCCAAGCAGTTCCTCAAAATAGCTGTCATAGTCTCCACTCAGCATTTCCTCCACCAGTTCTTTCTGCTGCGGGGTAAAGCCGTGCTGGTCTGCATAGTCCCACGCGGATATCCCCGTAATGGTGATTACCAAAGTCTTGTGCTCCACCGTTTCGGTTTCACCAGTGTCATTGCCGTCCTCATCCAATATGGCTATTTCTTCGATAGATACCTGCACTTCCTGCCCAATGGATACCATTTTCCAAAAGGTATCTTTCAATAGCTGGGCACGGGTGGCATCTAGTGTCAGCACATCCATCCCATCTTCTGCTGTAGTAGTTTCCACCGCAAAGATGGTGAGGATGTCAATCCAGTTGTCCGCACGGAGATAACCAGAGGTTGCATAATGTACTACCAACTCGTCATGGGCATTGTTTGCAATAATGGTTTCAATCTCTTGGCTGAACTCCTGTGTTGTTTCCTGTACCACCTGCCGCACAGTAACAGTACCAGGGCTATTATCTTCGCTGGAAAAGAAGATTCCTACAGCGGAGGCCAGGATAGCGGCAACCAGCACAATGGCCATGATGAGGATAAGAACCGGCCCGCCTGCAGCCACCAACGCCGCAATACCCTTGCCGGCAGCGGCGACGGCTTTGCCTACGGCAACCGCCACCTTTTTTACTACCATAGATGTTTTCTTCGCTGCTGCCTGTGTCATCTTGGCCGCCTTTTGTACCGCTTGCTTGCGTGCCCTCGCCTTTCTCGCTTGAGCCACAGCATTCTTTTTCTTCTTTGAGGCAACGCTGGCGCGGCTGATGGTTTTTACCGACTTCGCACTGCTGGAGTTACTACTGAATCCCGCTGTTTTGGGCTGAAATGCAGCAGAATTGTTATTGCCTACTATCTTGTTTTTGACATGGTTTCTGCGCGCCTTCAAACGCTGTTCTTCAACAGCATTTTTCTTGGTGGTTTTATGTCGGCCCGTAACACTACGCCGGATAGAACGGTACCCAGCGGCTGAGGTTTTTTGTACACCCTCCTGCATTTCCTGTATGGGTTGCTGATCTGGGCGAGTGGCGGGCTGCCGATGGGCTGCTTGTTTGTACTCAGATAAAAGCCGCCGCCGCGCTTCACGAGGAAGGGCAGCGGCAAGCTGTTTTAACTTTGGTTCTGTAAAGGTTGCCTTTGTTTTTGGTTTTATGAAGATATCCTCCTTTAGTGGATACTTAGCTGGAGAGTCAAGATAAGAAATGAGGTTTTGTCATGCTTAAAGGGAAAATTAATCTTTCGGAACGAACAGATCTCTCTAATTTTCTAGTTCATCTAACCCGAGACTCACCTGAATCAAGCGCGAAAGAGAGCTTGATAAGTATTTTGAATGCACAGAAAATCGAAGCGCGAAATCATCATTGTCTATTCAAAAAATCTCTGGAGAAAGAGCCACTGGATTTTCAGAAAAAGTTTTATGTAACTTGCTATACAGAAACACCATTGGACAAAATTAAACACTTGACTAAAAAAATAGAGAACCGGAATAAGAAATTTCAACCATATGGCCTTGTGTTTATAAAAAGTAATCAAAAGAAATCGGAAAAAGGCTCAGAGAATGCCCCAAATCCTGTTTTTTATGCTATGGGTAATAATGGTTTTTTGATACGAGCACTTTTTTCGGAATTTGATCAGTATTTGGAAGATTTTGAAAATGGCAATCCCAATAATTTTAATCTTATTGGTTCCTTGGTGAACATTGTAAATGAAAATCATAACTTTCAATGGGAAAGAGAGTGGCGCACTGTTGGTGATTATGAGTTTCTTATCCCGGAACTTGCTGCAGTAATAGCACCCTCATCAGAACATAGTGACATTAGATCCAAGGTAAATTACTATTTTGCTGATGCAATTACTTTTATAGACATCGATTGGAACATGGAGCAGATATTATTGCATATAGGTGCCCAGTCTTGGAATAACTGGCATGAATATTATCAATTGGCAAACCCTATATTGGAGGAGTGAGCTTTATTTCGCAGAGGTCTATTCTGCGGAGTTAATTGCTACTCCTCCCCCGGCTTTGTCGAAATCAATCGGTAGTAGTCGGTGTTTTTGGGTATCTTGTTTGCAAAAGGCACCAACGCCCCTTGTACCTTCACCAGCCCGCTGCCCGCCTCGCTGTTGGTGATGAAGGACATCTGGGTGTCGGAGATGTTCAGCAGCTTTGCAAGCTCCGCCCTGTCTGACGCCGCTTGGTTGAGCAGCACCATGTACTCGGAGTTGGACAGCATCAGCCGGGCCGTCTCGGACGCCAGGCACTCGGTGATGTTCTGTGTGGCGGCGAGCAGGTAAGCGCCTTTCTTGCGGTACCTTTTCCACGCGCGGGAAAGGAACAAGGCGCTGTACTGGTTGGCAAAATACATGTGCACCTCATCGATGAAGATGTGGGTGCGGATGCCCTTCTCGAAGTTCTGCGCCACCTTGTTGCCAAGGAAGTCCAGCATCACAGCATGGCCCACCGGCTCTAGTGTCTTGCCCAACTCATGCAGGTCAAAACAGGTAACACGGGAAGAGATGTCCACATTGGTCTGGCCGGAGAAGATGTTGAGCGATCCGGTGGTCAGCAGTTCTAACACCAGCGCGATGTCCTTTGCCTCCGGTTCCGGCTGGGCGAGCAGTGCCTTGTACACGTCCAGCATCTCGGGTGGCTTACCCCGGAAATCCTTCAGGTATTCCCGGTATACCGCCGCCACACAGCGGTCGATGATGCTCTTTTGCTTTGCCCCCAGGTTGCCGGCCCCCATCTGCTGTTCCACCACCGACATCAATAGCTCGGATTTGATGAGGATGGGGTTGTCATCCCCGGCATAGTGGCGGTCCAGCTCCATGATGTTGACCCGGTGGGGACTGTTTGGTGAAAATCGAATAACCGACCCACCAATAGCCGTCACCGGTGCCGCGTATTCCCGCTCCACGTCAAAGATGAAGACCTCATCCCGGCCGTAGAGAAGCGCCATTAGAATCATCATGTCCTTCATGGTGACGCTCTTGCCCGACCCACTGACCCCCAGGATGAACCCGTGCGGGTTGAGAAGCTGTGCCCTGTCCACAAAGATGGGGTTTTTGCTGATAACATTAGTTCCTACGTACACCCCGCCTTTGTGCATCACGTCCTGGGTGGAAAAGGGCATCAGCACCGCAAGACTCTCGGTGGTCAGGGTGCGCACGTTGTCGATAAGGCGCAGGCCGTAGGGCAGCACGGTGTTCAGGCCGTCCTCCTGCTGATAGTGCAGCGGGGCAAACTGGCACATGTATTTGCTGCCGATGGAAAGTAGTGTCTCGGTGTCCTCATCCAACTGCTCCTTGGTATCGGCTAAGTGCACCAGTGTGACATACCCGTACATCATCCGCTGATCCCGCTTGGTCAAATCATCCAGGAACTCCTTCATCTCGTCCCGTATGTGTGAGAGCTCATAGGGTGGCTCGGATGCCCAGTTGTTGTTCTGATTCTGCTTTTGCTGCCATCGGGTGATATCGGTCTCGATGCCCAGTACCTTGTTCTGCAACACCTTCACCGCTTCATCGGTGGGGATGGGCAGGATATCGATGGAGAGGATAAGGCTGTGGGGAAAGTCGGTCAGGTCAGCCACCATGGCATCACTGAGGAAAGATGGCAGGTCTTTGAGGAACAGGACCCGCCCCACCCGCTTGCCAACCGTAAAGTGGTCTTTTTTGAACTGCAAGCCATCGGGGCAGATATAGTCCCTGAAATCACTGCCCAGCCGCATAGACTGGCGGATATCAAGGCTATAGTCACTCTCCTGCCCGCTGCGGAAAAAGTCGTGGAACAACCGAAGCCGCTCCCCGATATCGAGGCCCGATACCTTGCTGTTCAGCTTGCCAAAGTTCGCCGCAAGGTCGTTACCTACCCTACTCAGATGGCTGCGGGCGTCCTGCGGGTTTTTCTTCTCCACACTGGCGGTGATGTACTTTTCCTGTATGATGTTGTTGCTGAGCGAGACGGCTTCGGCAATCATGGCGTTCTTTTCCCGGCGCAGGCCGTCCAGCGCGTCCCCCTGCAAAGGGATGAGCATGTTCTGTTCAAAATCCCGCTTATTGATGTTGCGGTTGACGATGGACAGCTTGTAGGATGTGCCGGGCTGGAAGCTGTTGAGGGAAGTGCAGTGCCCCATGAACATGGACAGCCGGTCTTCCTCGGAAGAGACCGAATAGTTAATGTCGGAAAAGGACCAAGTTTTGCTATACCGCTGCTGCCCTACATGGAACATACCGTCTTTGAATACGGTTTTGATGGGGATGCTGCGCTGGATGCTTTTGGGCACCTTGATGGCAGCCTTGTCAGCTTTTGCAATATGCTTTAGTAGTTTGGCGATAGGAACCCCTCCTGTAAAAGTATGTGGAAAAATGGACATCTAAAAAATACAAAGCATCTAAATCATGAATGTAAAAAAGAAAATATGATATACTATCAGATATCAACTGGTGAGTTTTATTGTCTAATGAGCCAGCAAAGTTCACTGTGAGGAGGAAACTGTGTATGGGTTCTTCATTGTTGTTGTCTCCCTCCGAAAGACCTGAGTGGAAAATAGACAGCGAGGTCTTCGAGCGGGCTTTACGTAATAACTATCCGGAGATATCCATAAAAAGGCGGGATAACCCCCAGAGATATTTTGAATGGACGATAGAGGAAGATGGCAAGAACTTGGAAGGCTGGCTATTCCGCTCTCTCGACTGCATCAGTTTTGATACATCTGATGGAGCTATAGGCGCGGATTTCGCTATATTTTGTCGTGGTTTCATGCCCGAAGAAGCAGAGATAATCCTATATGATGAAAGCTATTCATCTGTTCTTCCCATCACGATCAGAACATCTCTGCAAGATATCCAGGATGTGTTTTGGCCGAATCAATGATTGATTTTTCGATTTCGAAGTTTATCAATACGGCAAAGTGTTTATGTTATAGAATAAAGCTAATGCAGCACCCGGCTTGTTTGCCGGGTGCTGTTTGCTATAGCCGAAACTATATGTGCACACCTGTCTTGGGCATCTTCTGCACCTTTTTGATCACCACCGTTTGCTGTATACTCATATATTTGGCGGTAGAAATTCCTCCTATACAATGGCCCGGCCGGTCCAAAGACCGACCGGGCAGATGCTTTGTGTGATTACTCTGCATTTTGCCGTCTGCGGTGCAAAATGAGCAGCACGGCACCGGCCAGGCCACCCATGGCACAGAGGATGGCCGAAAGAACCAGCATGTTGCTGTCCCCTGTCTGTGGGCTGCTGCCGATGCGTGGGCTACCCGCCGATTTTACCTCCGCGGGTTTGCCGCCAAAGGTCACGGTTTGCCCTTCGTCTGCCAGGTCGGCATGGAGGGCCAACTCCACCCCGCCAATGTACAGCGTTTCAAATACAACTACAGAGGTACCCTGCAAGGCCAATGAATTAAAGGTGAAGGAAACCTCGATGCTTCCGCTTCCAGTTTCCGGCGTGAAGGTTGTGCTGCCGGTCACCTTTTTGCCATCCACCAATAGCGGCGCGCCGGTGCCCTTGTCCATCAGGATACCCGTCACGGTGTATTCCTCGCCGGCCTCCATCCCGGCATACCGTACCGTATCGATGATGGTGGTAGCTTCACTCGCTTGTCCTATGTGGGTACCGGTGGCTTTGTCCACAGCAGTGGTGCCAATCTCTGGGGGAACCAAATGCACCGTCTGTCCCTCGTCCTCGATATCAGCATGGGTGATGAGCCGGGTATCGCCGTAGTAGAGTGTCTCGAACACGACTACCGACCGGCCTTGCAAGCCGATGGTGTTGAAGGTAAACTCCACTTGGACGGTGCCATCGGAAGTTTGTGCGACAAACTCGGTGCTGCCGGTCACCTCTTTCCCCTCTACCAGCAGCGGCTTGCCGGTGGCCTTGTCCATCAAAATGCCGGTCATGGTGTAGGTTATGCCTGCTTTCAGCCCCGCATATTCAACGGTGTCCACAATGGTAGTGCATGTTCCCACCACGGCGCTGTGGGTGCCACTCTGCTTATCGAGGGCGGTGGTGCGGATTTCTGGCGGCGCGTCATAGAAATTGGTGATGGTGCCAAGCTGCACGACAGTGTTATGCCGGGTAACCTTGACCTCAAACGGCGGGGTCAAGGTGTAGAGCGCATTGGATGCACAGGGCATTTCCGTAATGATGTAGGTGTCGTGCAGCAGTGCTCCCAACGAATCGTCCAGGGTGGCAATATCGCCAAACCAGACCCCGTCAAACTCGGTCTCGCCTTTGTTGGTGTTGGCAGAATGCAGGTTCCAACTGGAAGAAGTGCTGAAATAGCCGTTCTCGTCGGTTACCACGATGTGAGATTCGCCAGTGGTCTTGGAAGTGATCTTAAAGGGTACATTTGCCAGATGCGCCATACTCTCGGAGATTTTGACACCCTCAATATCGCCCCGAATGGGGTTGTTCTGGATGGCGGTTTCACTGGTGTTCAGGTTCACAATTATGCCGTTGGTGGTGATGCGGAAGGTCTGTTTGAGCGTACCCGCCAGCCGGTACCCCGTCGGCGGTGTTTTTTCGATAACCTCGTAGCTGCCGTAGGGCAGCAGATTGGCCGCAGTTTCTGCCGCACCAACCGCATCGGTGGTTATGGTGTGGACAACCTTGCCAGAGGCATAGGATACGCCACCCACATTTACGGGGTAGCTATTGCGATTGATGATATCAAATGTTGCCCCAGCCAGCGTGGCACCACCCTGGGCTTCATTCTTCTCCAGTTCGTTGTCCCACTTTTCTACCCGTACACCACCGCGGATGGGAGCGTTCTCCCATGTGATGCTGGCGGTAGCACCCGCTTCCAGCTTCACGCTGCGCACCGTTTCATCCAGCACATAACCGGGGATGGTCTTGGTTTCCTTTATCTTGTAGGTACCGGGCATAAAGGTATGGTTCAGGGTGATGAGGCCGTTGCTGTCACTGGTGTACTCGCCCAGCAGCTTGTCCTTGGCATCGTAGATTTCAAAGCTGATGCCGGACAGGGGCAGTCCGGTCTCGGCATCTATCTTGCGCAGATGCAAGCTGGCCAGCCGGATGTTCTTAATGGTGATGGTGGCTGTCTTTCCCCATTCCAGTGAGACGGTCTTGGGGGTGGTATCGGGAAGGTAGCCGCTGGCGGGCTTTACCTCCACGATGGTGTACTCTCCGGCGTCGAGGCCCGACACATTGATTTTGCCGTCTTTTCCAGTGGTGTATTTGCCGATCTCTTTGCTGCCCAAGGACAGGCTGAACTGTACCCCTTCGATGGGTTTATCGGTTTGGGTGTCCAGCTTCAGCAGTTCCAAAGCCGCCAGAGCGTTGTTGCGGAAGGTCACCGTGCCGTTGGGGCTGGTAGTAGAAAGGCTGATGGTACGGGGATTGGTCCCATCCAGCTTGTGCCCGCTGGGGGCTTTGGTTTCAGTGATGGTGTACTCACCCGGCCACGGCACTTCTATTTCCAGCGTACCGCTGGCGGGTGTGGTGTAGCTGCCCACCACACCATTCGCGTGTTTTACCTCAAACACTGCGCCGGCCAAGGGTTTGTCGGTGCCGGCTTGCAGCTTGGTGAGAGTGAGGTGGTACTTCACAGTCTCTTTGGTGGTAAGCTTGAAGTAGGCCGGCACCGGGTCGATTGTCCCCGCCGTGGCACGGATCTGGTTGCTGCCGCTGCCCCAATAGATGAGCGGGTCGGTGTAGCCCGCAGCGCCCTTGTAGGCGGCGAAGGGTTTCCCGTCCAGGCTTTGGGCAGAGCGGATGGTAAGGTTCTGCCCACTTTTGGTAAAGGTGACGCCATCCAGGTTGGCAAACGAAAAATCGGCAAGGTTGGCACCGGCATTGGTGTTGGCCAGCGTTACCTCAAAACTACCGGGCGCGCCGGGCACCGTATGGGTAGGCATGGTACTCTCCACGCTGCCCATAAAGCTGGGCACCTGCTTGTGATTCCGCATATCGTTTAGTATCTGCCGGTAGTTTACATCGGCCTGGCGGTTGTAGTCGTTGTAGCCAATGGTGTTACCGTACAATATGCTGCCGGTGGGCTGGAGGGTGTTAAGATCAAGGTACCCGTATACAATCTCCCAAATGACCACCTGTGTAGCCATGTGATAGAGCGGGTCATTGATATTCTGCGCACCATACTTCATGGCGTAGCCGATGGCATACCGCTGGTCGGTGCTCAAATTGGCGTAATCAATGGTGCCATAGCTGCCGCTAACGGTAGCGGGATTTTCCGGCTCTACGCAGTAGGCCACTTTTCCATCGATATCCACCAGGTACCAGGGGCGTTCATCCACACCGCCGCCTGTTTTGTTGAAGTTCCAGTGGATATACTCGGCCCGGTGGAGGGTGAGGTGCCCGCTGGCCTGCGCAGAGATGCGGGCACGCGGATTGCCACCTCCCTCCACCAATACCTCTACCCCTTCCAATGTAGTGGAAGTAACCTCCTCGGCGGGTTCTTCTGGTTCAGAAGATTCGGACGGTTCTTCCGGCTCAGAGGGAGACAGCGCGACACTTTCGGGCACAGATGATGTACTTTCCAGCTGTGCCATGCTTGTAGGTTCTGTTTGGCTGATGCTCCCACTTTCCATTTCGTCGGCGAATGCGCTCATGGGGAAAAGGCTGAGCAGCATCACCAGGGTAATGAACAAGGGTAGAATCTTTTTCTTGTGGTTCAATTTCTTCATGTATGTCCTCCTTTTTTGTAGACCGGCCTGCTTTCCTGTACGGACCTGGCTTCTTTCCGCTTGTCCATCCACTTCCGTACATCTGGCAGCGGCGGCTTGTCCAAATCTTCCATCAATGCCTGGTAGTAGTTTTCCGCAATGAACCTGCGTGGCCCGGCACACAGGAACTCGGAGCGGAACCACGCGCGGATGAACTTCTCCAGCGTCATACCGTGGTAGGTGAAAAATCCAGCCACCCCAAAAGGCGCGGCGCACAGGATGCATACCCAGCTCAGAGTTTCTTGGTCCAGCACCGGCCGCAGGCCGAAATAGGAGCCGACTGCCGCGCCCACCGCGATGGCGGAACACAACAACTGCCGCATCGAAAGGCCCCAAAACACGCTCTCGTGGTAGGTGCGTATCTCTTTTGGTATCTTGATCTCCATACTCATCGGGCATCCCCTCCTCTACAGCCCCATCATTTCTTTCACGATCCTGTCGGCACCCTTCACGATGCCCACCATCACCAACATGTTGAACACCACCTCTGCCACATAGCTCCACACCCTTGTCACGGCGCTGCCGGTACCGATAACCGTGACTGGGCTGCTGCTGAAAGCAGAAAAGATCAGGCAGGCCAGCACAATCACCGCCCCTTCGAGGCAGACACCCAGATAGCTTTTGATGAACGCCTTACCGGTGCTGGAGGTAAGCTCGCCCGCAAAGGTGGAAAGGGGCACCGGGGCCAATGCCGTGTACATGTACAGGCGAAAAAACCGGCTATAGACGGTCAGAATTAAGATGAAGGACAGCACCGTGATAAACAGGCTGCCCAAAAGTGTCACCAGCCACAGCGGGATGCTTGCCAGAAAACCAATGCTCTCAATCTCGTCCGCAATCTCCTGCGGCAGGGATACGGTAGCCGATGTCATGTCGCTGATGTGGCCGGCGGCGGTGGAGATGATGCCCATACAGACGGAAAAGAGGGTGGTCATGATTTCCAGCCCGTACCCCACCACCGTTTTGGCGGCAAGAAAGCGGATGAAGAACCGCCACACCGTTTCGGGCCGCTTGAAATCCTGGAAATTGGCTGTGCTTTTGAAGATACTCATGGCGAAGAACAGCACCACCAGCGCGTAGCCAAAAGCTTTGAGGCCGCCGTTGATGGCAACGATGGTGGCCCAAACCGCCCCGCCTTTAAACTCGGCGGGGCCGGTGCTGATGAGCTGCCAAATCTCTGCCAGCTTTTGGTTCCATGTCTCGAACGCGTTGACGAGATTCTCCACAATCCAGTTATTGCTCATACGTCACCTCCTTTACGGTGGAACAAAACTGGTTTTGCCAGATCATCCCACAATCAAATCAAGGATCGGCTTTGCGAACGCGATGAGGATGCCGCCAAACAGCGACATCAGGCCGGTGGCGCGCTGGCTGGCGTCATGGCTTTTGAAGGAAAGGCCAAGCTGCACAATGCCAAACCCGATGACGATATACCCGATGGCCTTGATGCAGGCGAAGATGAAGTCCGATGTGTTGTTGATGACTTTCAGCGGGTCATCCGCCGCAAATGCCGGGGTGGTGAACAATACAAAGAACAGCAGCACCATGGGCACGACAAGCAGAAACCGGATGCTGTTTTGTTCCTGCTCTTCTTTAGATAAGGTAACCGGCAGCGGGATACGCTGCCGGTTTCTCAATTGGTACTTTGTGGCCGGGAGTGGCCTGCTTTTCCTGTAGATCATTTTCTCGTCGTTCAAATACAATTCCTCCTTCGTTATTCCAAAATGTCAATGTCGTTGAGGCTTTCAAAGGCCGCCCAAAGGTCAGGCTGCTCGTAGTGGACAGTGGCCCTGTGGTATCCTTCCGCGCCGGCATAGGGCGTAAGGCCGATGCGGGGATGTTTCATCAAATCGAACTTTTTGTCCATCACAGGCCGCTCGCCCCGGATGAACAGCAGGGCGGTATCGTCCGGCAGCATCCGTACTTCATCGGGCGTGAGCAATTCCCGCCCAGCCTGCTGGAAGTTCTCACTGCTGCTGCCACTTCGGCCTTTGGTCAACCCCCTTGTTTTGGTGTTGATGGTGCCCTTGCCCAGCATTTTGGAAATATACTCATGAGTACCCACCTCATTGCCGCCAAGGTAGAGCAGTTCGTCACAGTTGCCGGTTAAAGTTTCCCAGTTGTCCTTGAACATGGCTTTGAGGGCAGCAAGGTTTTGGATGATGATGTTGCAGTGGATGTTGCGGCTGCGGCAGGTGGCGAGGATTTTGAGGAAATCATCCGGCAGGGTGATGTTCTGGAACTCATCCATGAGCAGGCGTACCGGCACAGGCAGTGGCCCCCTATGCACCTTGTCCGCCCGGTAGTACAGTTCCTGTATCGCCTGCATATACAAAAGGCTTACAAGGTGGTTCATGGATGTATCCCCATTGTCCGGCACAATGATGAAGATGGCGCGCTTTTGGTCTCCCAAACTACCCAGGTCCATCTCATCCCGGTTTGTCACCCACTGCACGTCCTCCAACAAAAAGGTGGCCAGGCGCACTGCCGCCGAAATGATGATACTCTTGGCGGTTTTGCCCGCCGCCTGCTGGAACACCCGGTACCATTTGACGGCGATGTGTCCGGGGTTTTCCTCTGCCAATCCCTCAAACACCAAATCTACCGGGCTGCGGTAGTCTTCGCTCTCCTCACTGGCACCGGCGTTCTCCAGAAGGTAGGCCACCGTGGCAAAGTTCTGTTCTTCCGCCGGCGCCTCATGCTTCAGGTACAGGATGAGGGCGGTGAGCAGGGCTGTCTCACTTTTCTCCCAAAAGGGGTCTTCACTTTTGGCTGTTTTGGGTGTGGTACTTTTGATGAGGTTTGCCACAAGGCGAATGGTGTCCTTGTCGTCCCGCAGGTAGGCCATAGGGTTGTAGCAGTCGGACTGGGTGAGCTCCACCAAATCCAGCACCCGCACATCATAGCCACGGCCTTCAAGCACATTGCCGGTGGCACGCAGCAATTCCGATTTGGGGTCAGTTACAAGGTAGGAACAGTTGGCATCCAACAGGCCGGGCAGGGCAAAACCCCGGCTTTTGCCGGCGCCGCTGCCGCCGATGGCAAGTACGTTCAGGTTGCGTTTGTGTTTGTGGGTGTCATAGCCAATGTGGATATTTCCGGTCAGCCGGATGCCGCCCATCGGGTTATGGCTGTTGTATTTGCGGCAAAGCGGTTTAACTTTGCCCCACATGGCGCTTCCGTGTTCTTTGCCGGCACGGGTATTCTGCCGTTCACTCACATACACCGCCACTGCCAGGGAATAGCAAAGGACGGAGGCCAGTACGAAGGCCGCCGTCCTTTGGGTCCATTCGATGGAAAATGGATGGGTAAGTATTGAGGTGAGGTTTTGCAGCAAACTGTCCAGTGTGGCACCGGGCGGCCAGCAGTTTTCCAGCCTGGCAGCAGCCCATGCTACAAGGGGCAACGGGATCAGCCACGGCATCC
This sequence comes from Ruminococcaceae bacterium OttesenSCG-928-A16, assembly GCA_030267215.1. Taxonomy (GTDB): domain Bacteria; phylum Bacillota; class Clostridia; order Oscillospirales; family Ruminococcaceae; genus JAAYCI01. Next base: position 22,365 of record JAJDJP010000013.1, on the reverse strand, counting down.
AGCTTTCCTGCCCGGTTTTACTTGGATTTTTCAAATAGGCATTCTCTCCTTTACACAATTAGATGCCCATATATGGGTTGAATATTGCACCAAATTAGGGTATACTTTGAGATAAGATAGGAGGTGGCAAAATGAAACCAATCATTAAGCCTTCCAGTGAACTTCGTAAAAACTACAACAACATCGCGGAAATTTGCCGCACCACCAAAGAACCGGTATTCCTCACCCGTAACGGTGAAGGGGATACCGTATTGATGGATATGGAAACCTACGGTAGGCGTGAACGGGAGCTGGAGCAAGCAATGCAGCTGGTTGCCGCAGAGCGTGCCCGGTTAGAGGGAACCAAAGGTCTTTCTGTAGATGAGTTTGAAGCCAACATGCACGATGCGGTAAAAGTCGGCGCGGCCAGAGGGAAACAGGATGGAGCATAACGAAAAACAGTACACCGTCCTCATTTCTCCCGGTGTCAATGACCGAATGGCCGAGCACTTTATATTTTTGGCCGAGGTAAATGCAGCGGCAGCCAGCCGCCTGCTGGACACGCTCCTCCAAGATATCCGCTCTTTGTCAGAGCATCCCTTCCGCGCACCGGTGTATGAACGGGATTTTACGCCTGCAGGAAAATACCGCTACCTGCTTTCTGCCAAACGGTACCGCATCGTATACACCATCGAAGGAGATGTGGTGTATGTGGACGATATCCAGGATTGCCGGCAGGAGGATGGGAAAAGTTTGTTGGCGCCGTAACCATCATCCGTCCGGATATTGTTGTCGGTAGCTATCGTACAGGCCGCGCCGCCCTTGTCGGTTGCGGCCTTGTTCGTACAGAGGAAACTTTTGCGGTATTCTTCGCCTGCTCCACCTTGGTTTTGACAGATGTTTTTTCGGCAGCGGACTTTTTTGTTTTTTCCTGTTTCGCTTTCACAGGTGCATCCTTTGGCCAGGTTGGCAGCGGATACCCTGCCTGTTCAAACAACCACCCGATGATGGGCGCATCGTTCTCCCTTGCCAGCATATGGTGCTGCCCGGGCTCACTGCCCGGCAAGAAGGTCAAAGGCACATCTAGCTTGGCGGCACTCTTTTGCAAAGAAAGCACATCCATGTCCTGCACAGGAAGAATGCGCAAATCTTTACCTGCCAACAGTTCCGCCAAGGGGGCAGCATGGCCTTGTTCCCGGTTTTCACTGGCAACCTTCAATACCATGGCCGTCAATGTCTCGGCGCCAAGGCTTTCCAGCGGGCCGGTTTTCTTGGCATATTTCTTCACAGGGTCAACCGTCCTTACTTTGGGCATCCAGCCAAGCCCGCGCCCTTTGGACCTGTCGTTTTGCTGAGCGCGGGCTGCGGCGTTTTTTGTATCTGCTTCTTTGGCCGGGGCTGGGTATTCTAGCTTTTCCAAAATCCGGTTCACCCGCGCAGCGTCATCTGCCTTCACCAGCACATCGCAGATGCCTTTGTCCTGGTGCTTGTGGTAGGTGGCGGCAAACAGTACGCCGTACCGACCGGCCAGTTCCTTAAACTTGCCCATGTCCTCCTTCTTTACATGGAACACCGAAAGCTGACGATCCTGCCGCAGCAGGGTGTTCATGCTGGTCTTGCCCTTCAGTTTTTCGTTGTCTTTCAGCAGTGCCAGTAGCAGGGCTGCCAGGTTCTTGGCCCCAAGCCCTGCCAGCTTCAGCGCTGCCTCGGTAATTTCAATGCCTTCGTGTACTAGTTTGTCGGCGGTATCTCCTTCTAAACTCAAATTACATTCCTCCTTTGTGGTTTTAAAATGATAAGTGGTGTATAATGGCAGGGAAAACACGGAGGTAAATGGTATGCTTCTACTTGCAATACTGACAGGTATTTTGTCCTTGGTTAATTTTGCATTGGCAGCTAACTTTCCATTAAACGGCTTTTTGCATGTTGCAGGGATAGTGGCTCAAGTTGTGTTCTTCGGCCTGACAGTGTACGCGACCATACGCTATCGGGGAAAACGCAATAGGCCAAGTTATGACAAGGCCGGGTATACTATATGGACGTTGCCATTTGCTGTTATTATAGTTTCCCTGCTGGGCAACCTATGTGTATTGGTAGTGCTAGTGCTACATGCAACCGGCGCTATTCCAGCCCTATAGAATACTGTTAGCGCAGCCGGAATCTCTCCGGTTGCTTTTGTTTTGTATCCTTCTCAGGCTCTGATTCCAGCCGCTCGGCCTGCTCCACAACCTCCGCCACATGGCCGGCAGTGGCAAGGATAGCTGCACACAGCCTTTTCTCTTTCCTTAGTTTCCGCAGCTTAGCTGTAAAAGCAGCAATCTCCTCCGACAGGGCGGCGCGCGTATTTTCATTTTCTGCCTCCTTTCTTTGGGCATACAGTGGCTGGCGTCGCTCTGTCAGCACCCTAATCTCCTGTTCCAGTGCCTGCTGGCGCGATTCTACAGTGGAGGCATCTTCCAGCTTGTTTTCGTACAGGTAGCGGAACTGCCTGTCGTAGCGTTCCAGTTTGGTCACTTCTTTGCGCAGGAAAAAAACCGCCTTCTTTGGCGGCTTTCCCTTTTTCACTTTGCCCAGCATATACAGGTAACGGTAGTAGAGGGCGATGAAGCCTTTCAGCTTTTTGTGTGGCCGGGATGGTTTGTAGCCCCGGTTAGGGTATTTGCGGCGGAAAGGTTTTACTGTGCCGCTCCGCTGCCCTGCAATGCGCTGGCGAATAACCTCCTCTGTGTAGTTGGCACCTAAGGATTTAAGCCGCACAAACCGCTGGGCGCCTTTTGGCTTCACCGCCATGTGGGTGACATTGGGGCCGAACTTTACGGCATACCCGCGCCGCTGCAATTCCTCTACAAAGGTGCCGAAGGTAAAGGATTTGGCGATGATGGCATCCAATTCTTCTCGCAGCTGGCCACGGATGGTAGGCACACCCTCCTTTTCAGCCTTCCACTCGGTATAGTGCTTGCCCCTGCCTTTGGGATGCTCTACCACCGACAGGCCATACTCTTTGCACAGGGTATCGGATATCTTGCGTATCTGCCCATAGTAGCTGGCCTTGTTGTCATGGTAACGTCCACCATCCACAAAAGAAATAGAGTTCAAAACGAAGTGATTGTGCAAGTGCCCTCTATCCAGATGGGTTGCCACCACAACTTGGAACCGCCCGCCCCACATACGCCGGGCAAACTCCACACCAATTTCATGCGCCTGCCGGGGCGTAGTTTCTCCTGGCGCAAAGGACTGGTACCCGTGGAAGGCCAGCGCCCGCCCCGGTTCCATCCGGTTCCAAGCTTCTTTGGTCAGCACCATCTCCTCCCGTGCTGTGGCCAGGTCACAGTTCACGCCGGTCACATACATCATCTGTTCTGTTTTGGTGATCCCGGTAGCGTAGCCCAGCACCGCTTCCATCGGGTCACCTCCTGCCGTCTTCTCTGGGTTTTGTGCGTACCGCACCACCCGGCCTAAATTGCTTTTCACTGGCCATATGCTGGTGGTGGCCATTAGCGCAGTTCCACAGCTCGGCGGATTTCCAACACAGCCCGCCGTAGGATGGCCGCTTCTTTGAGGTAGACGGCCTTGTCCACATTGCCGGTGCTGTTGGCCACCATGGCAATCTGGTTCAGGTTTACGCCAATGCGGCGCAGGGCCTCTGTCATGGCGTGGTAATCGGCAGGTGGCATCTCCCGGATGGCGGCGCCATCAATCAGGTCACGCACTACAGCGGACATCGAGCGGCCGGAAGCCAGCGCCATCCCTTTCAACTTTTCTTTCTGCACAGGGTCAATGCGCAGCAGCAACTGCACTCTCTTCATATCATCCTTCTCACTTCCTTTTGCCCTGCAAAAGCCGGGGGTTAGGGGGCTTGCCACCTATATTTCGAGTTTGTGATATACAAACTCAGTGCTTGCTCGTACTGCGCTACCGCGCAGTACGGCCCCACCCAAGCTTTATTCTACCGTTCGGGCACTTTCGATTTTCTCTCCCTGCCTGCCTTCTGAGGGGACGGGGCTTTGGCCTTTTTCACCCGCTTTTCTCGGCTGGCGGCATATGCCGGGTAAACGTTGGCCAGTGTTTTGTCCACTGAGCTTTCCAGCATTTGGCGACTACAACCATAGGAATACAATGGATTCCAATCAGGACGATCTAGCAACTCCCTTAAAGGAACCGCAGCGGCACTATCCTCCTCAAAGCATAAATAGCCATCTTCGTGGAAGCCACATTCCCGTGCCTCGACTGGTAGTTCTGCCAATGCCCGTGCCTCTTCTACCATAATGCCCCCGTGGCTGGCGGTATCCACAAGATAAAACCCCGGCGCTAACTTATCGCAAGCTTGTACATCACCCCACGGGGATGTTTCTATCTCGTGTTTGAACCTATACTCATGAAACAATGTCGGCATCCTTTCACACCCTCTCCCTGTGTATGCGCACAGCCGTTCTCACTCTGGCCCGCATACTCCTGCGGGCTGTTTTTTTTGCTAGATAGCTGGTTATCATGTACTCTGCTGGAATGCTTTTGCCGTCATATTTTTGATCCAAATCCGGTTCTCCCAGCAGGTAGCCATAGCAGGTAAAGCGGCCTTTCTCTTGTTCTGCCATGGTGGCGCCATAACTGCCGGCATCAAAATGGGTTTCTAGCGTGCGGATATAGAGCGCCAAAGCCTGCATGCCAACATCTTCGGAAACCGCCAATCTTTCAATCAATCCGGCATAATCCTGTTTGTCGCTCTCGTGCAGCAGCATCCCATAGTCCACAGCATCATGGATACCCGCCAGTAAGGTGAACTTTTCAAGGTTAATGGCAAGGTTGATATGGCTCTCCGCCGTCCGGGCAAAGCTTCCTTTTTCCAACACGGCTTCAAAGACCTTCCGTTCACTTGGTTTCATATCGGCAATGAGCTTCGAAAGGTAATTGAGCTCATCGATGGTATCCGTTTCAGAAAGCCCAATCCGCAAACCGGGCAGCGGGCTGGTGAAATCCGAAAGCAGGTATTCCCTGTACCTTGTTCCATCCAAACCCACTTGCCGGAAGGCTTCTTGCACATCCTCTGGGCTGGCGGGAAAAGAAAGCCACGTTTCCCGGAAATCACCCTCTGCTTGCGCTGCTGTGTTGGTGACACAGCACTGGAACACTGGGCTACCGTTCATGGTCTGGCTCCCCTTTAGTAGGTTTACCCTTCACTGGCCGCTCAGGGTAAGCAAACACTTTGTGCTCCTCCGGGATATCTTCAATCCCGCTGTAGAACTCAGTAAAATTGTCCCGTCCGCCAGTGACATAGCCGCTGTTTGTAAACGTTCCGCCTTCATCCAGCGCAATATCCCTGCCAAATTTCTCATAATCAAAATAGCTGGCAAGGTTGCCCATACCTTTGAGGTCATAGCAGCCACTATCCTCAATCCAGTAGTAGCCCAAATCGCCCTCATCATGCACGCCCTGCAGGTATTCAAAGCAATCCATGTTATCGGTCAGATTGATGGCGTCGCCTACACTGCTCACCTGCATGCCACTTTCCAGCACCGCCTCATATTTCTCAAAATCCCACTTGTCCAGTTCTTCCAGGCAAACGGCCAAGTAATTAAGCTCATCAAGGTTGGCATACTCTGGCAGGTGGTCATACAGGCCATCCACATACACGTCGTAGTCAGTGACGAAGTATTCCTCATACCGGATGCCGTCGATGCCGATGCGGCCGAGCATCTCCTGCACTTTCTCTGTGGTAGTGGGCAGGGGCAGCCACTCGCCCACCAGCTCACCTTCGTTATATTTCCCCAAATTGGTCACATAGGCGCTGATGAGGGGCTGTTTTTCGGGCCCGGCCTCCACATTCATTTCACCGCTCATGTCCTTGCCCTCCTTTGTTTCGGTCCAGCCGCTGCTTATGCACAGGTGTAGCGTCATAGCTGTAATCTACGCCCGCAAAATCTTCACTTCCCAGAACGATGTCCCCACAGTTGTAGGCACTGCGGACATTGAAATAGGCGTCTTCCGGGGTTTCTGCCGTTACCCGCACCTTACGTTGCAGGGTTTCGGTAATCTCTACTTCATATTCCTTCAAATAGTTTCCTCCAATATATTTCTAATTCCTTGCATGATGAGCTCAGCACAGGGCACTACGATGGAATTGCCAAGCCCGAAATACCGGGCGGTGTCGCTGATAAGCTTGTCATCATGGCCGAGTTCCGTCCAGCCCTCTGGCAGGCCCATCAGGCGCTCGTATTCCGTGGGTGTCAAAAACCGCACGTGGTCTTTTTCTGGGTTATCTGGATAGTGGAGAAAAATGACCTGAGAATCACCGGTCAGCAGGGTGGGTAAAGCGTCATTTGGGTATCCGAACCCACCATAGAACTGGCTTCGGTCTTTGGAAATAGCCGCGCCCCGGAGCTTGCGGTTTTGTAGGGCATGGATTTCACAGGGTGTCCACCCTGCCGCCGTAGGGCTTTTTCCAGTGCCGGGGGCAGCGGATATCCTGCCCGCTGTGCCAACCGGAAGTATTTGGTGCTGGCTCTCGGGCTCAAACAATACTTTGCCGGCACGCTGGCCTCGATAGTCTGCCACAAGGAATATCCGGCGGCGTTTCTGGGCCACTCCGAAATAGCGGGAATCCAGCACGCGCCAAGCGATGTCAGGGCAATGCCCTCGCACCATTCCGGCACCAGCCCATCGCCCGCTGTCAGGCATTGGAATTTGGGTATCGGTGAAAGCGGATAGCACGGCGTTAAAATCCATCCGGTCATTCGATGAAAGCGCTCCAACGACGTTCTCCCACACAGCGAAAGTTGGATATATGCCATCTGTTGCCTCCCTCATTTCTTCTATGATGCGGATTGCTTCAAAAAACAGGTTGGATTTCCTGCCGGCCAGCCCTGCCCGGTTGCCCGAAAGGCTCAAGTCCTGGCAGGGGCTGCCGAAGGTGATGATGTCCACAGGCGGTACCGTTCCACCGTGCAGGGCCGTGATATCCCCAAGGTGATGCATCTGCGGGAAGTGCCGCTTGGTGATGGAGATACCGGATGCCGATATCTCACTGGCCCACAGCGGCGTGATGCCATTCTTTTGGGCCGCCAAGGGGAATACACCAATGCCATCGAACAGGCTGCCCAGCGTCAGCAAGCATCATTCCCTTCGCACAGGCGGTTGATAATATCCGGCTCGCTTGCATATACCTGCATCAACCGGCTTGACGCGTTGCAGGGCACGGCGGCGCCGCACAACCACATCCGCACTGTCACAGGGGATACATTCATTACAAGGGCAAAGGCACGCTCGTTCATGCCCAGCTTTTCCATCAGGGCTTTGATTTGCTCCGGTGCCTGCACCGGGTTGTGGCTGATGCGGGCAATGTTCTCGATCGCTGTTTTCATAGATGTTTTCTCTCCTTTTTTGTGTTTAACTTAAAAATGGGCGTAAAAAAACACCCATGCGTTTGGGTGCATGGGTGTCAGGTGGTGGCGATAGTCTGTTTTGCGTATCTAGTTTTAAGGCACAGACCATCTTTGGCGTGGCACAAAAACCCGTGAGCGGCGTACCGGCAGCCTTCACATTCTGGCTTCATAGTGCAGTGTATCTTCTCGTCCTCATAATCTTCTGGCCGGCGTGGCTCGGTGACAGGCACCACAAGGCGTTGCCGGTTTTTCTTCCCGTAACAAAACTGTGGCTTTTCGATTGTTTCTTTCCCAGGCATGACTTTCACCTCCCTTCAAAAAATATGTTAACGGGCATCTTTTTCTTGCTGGCGCTTGCGGGCCCAGCCCTCCAGCAGTTTGATGATGGTGTCCTCCATCTGCCGGGGCGTGTAGCTTTGGGGGAAGTATTTTGCCAGCTTTTCTTCCTTCAAGGTGATTTGTAGCCGTTGCTGGGGTTTGGGTTCCACCATCACCTCCACCATTTTTTCCGGTGTGAGCTCACCCTGCTGGCTTAGCGACTTTATTTGCTGCGCCTGTGCCAAAGAAGGGGTACGCTCCTCCAGTTGAAGGATATCCGCAAACTGTTTTTGTTCCTCAGGTTTTAGGTAAGAGAGCTCTACGGCAGGGTTGAAGGCGAGTTGCTTGTCATCCACCATGTCCAGCAGGTCAGATTCAAGGTTTGTCAAGCGTATGAAGCGCTGGACTTGACGTCCACTTTCACCAGCATCTTGCCCAACAATATCTGCTGCCTCTAACTTCCCGACAACTTGTCGGGAAGTTAAATCACGCCTTTCACCCTGACGCTTCAAGGCTTCAAGTTTCATTTGATAAGCTTTGGCTTTTTCACTGGGCAGCAAATTTTCCCGCTGGAGGTTGGAATCCACCATCAGAATGATGGCGGTGTCATCATCCATCTCCCGCACAATCGCAGGCATGGTGACAAGGCCGGCTATCTCGCAAGCCCGTTTGCGCCGGTGCCCGGCTACAATCTCATAGCCGCCACCATCTATTGGCCGCACCAGCGTCGGCATCAGCACGCCCCGCTCCTTGATGCTTTCGGCAAGGTCGGTCATTTCCTTGTCTTCCCGCACCTTGTAGGGATGGTTTTGGAATGCGTACAGATCGGCAAGGGAGATCTCTACAATTTTCTCCCTCTTATCCTCCTGCCGGCTCTCCTCGGTGCTGAACAGGCTATCGAGACCGTCCAACCGGATATTGCTGCTCACGGGATTTTTCATGCTGTATCACCTCCTCTACCAGATTCCGGTATGCCTCGCTCACCTTTCCCTGTGGGTCATGCAGGTAAATGCTTTTCCCCACAGCACTGGCCTCCGCCGCACGGATACTGACCGGGATTTCCGTGTCAAAGATGGGCAGGTGCCGGCCATAGTTTTCCCGCAGCAGTCGTGAGATATCTTTGGCAAAGTTGGTGCGGTTGTCCACCAGTGTCAGCAGGGCACCCCGTACTGACAGACTGGGATTGATGTGCCGCCGCACACGCTGGATGTTGCCGATGAGTTGCTCCATTCCTTTGAGCGGCAGGAAATGCGCCTGCACCGGGATGATGACACTATCTGCGGCAGCCAGTGCGTTGACAGTAATCATGCCAAGGGAAGGCATGCAGTCGATGAGCACATAGTCGTAGGCGCCCTTTTGGCTGTCCAGATAGTTTTTGAGGATGGTTTCCCGGCTCATAACATTGACCATTGAGGCTTCGAGGCCGGACAGTTCCAGATTCCCAGGGATGAGGTCCACCCCTTCCAGATGGGAAAGGATTCCTTCACCGGGCAGGACAGGTTTATCCTGAATGTTCTTTTCCAGCAATGTGGATAGCGTGGTTTCCAACCGGTCGGGCTGTTGGTAACCGAGGCTTGCAGTCAGACTTCCCTGCGGGTCTGCATCCAACAAAAGTACCCGCTTGCCCTTACGGGCAAGGCCAATGCCAAGATTGACTGTCGTGGTTGTTTTTCCTACACCTCCTTTTTGGTTTGTGATTGCGATGACTTCCAAATGCATCTCCTCCTGTACATATACTTCCACTGCCGTAGAATGGCAGGTGGTGCAAAGCAAAAACGGCACCCTCGACTTTTCTGCATCTCAAAGATATATTGGAGGCAGAAAGAAGGTGCCGTGATGAAAGCGATGGTTCATATCCTGTTGGTGTTATTCATAGGGCTAGTCAAGCTGGCCGCAAAGCTGAGGCTGCTTATCCCGCTGGCCTATGTGCTCATTGCCGGCACAGTATTCCATGAATGGGCCACGACGCATGAGCCATTGCCCATAGGAATACTGGCGGGGTTGATTTTGTTATCCCTGGGTAGTTGGGCGATAACAATAGTGAGAAAAGTGAAAGGCTAATGTCCCGGAACGCAAAACAGGCGCTTACTCTAAGCAATAGAGTAGGCGCCTTTCCTGTTGTCCACACAATTAGTGATGAAACTATGTCCTTTGATGATTTTGGGGCGAGGAGATGGTATACTTTATTCAATTATTAGTTGGTTTAATTCTCCGCGGTTTTACTGCGGATAGGCGCTTCTTTCATACTTTTAAGGCTATACTATGGATATACTGTGAGAAAAGGGATGGTAGCAAATGGTTGAGTCCAAGTTTTTAATTGAAACCCTGATGGATAAGGCAGTTCAAGATGCGCAAATAGTGTCTGAGATGATGACCGACAAGAATTTAGGTGTCTACTCCATAATGATGAATGACACGACTCGTTATGCCTCGAAAATGTTCAAAGCAACTCAAGAGACATTATTGCATCTTTATATCGCGGATATTTTGGAATCTGGAGCCATTTATGAGGATATGATAGAGAATTTTCCAGAAGAGTACATTGCCAGTTGGCATAATGAAGAACTTTTTAATTTATTTGGCTATTCTATGAAAGATGTGGAATTAAAAGGGAAACTGGAAAGTCGGGATTCATCAATCCTCTTCGCCGATAACGTAAACATTTTCTACTGCGACTTTATCAACAATAAGTGGGCAAAGCATGTTTTTTATGTATTATTTACCAATAAGGATTTTCTGTTCCGATTTAGTAGTGAAGTTGTTAAGGCTGTAGAACTGATTAGCGCCTTACCAGAATTTCAAGAGCACTTTACAAGGTTAGGGATTATCAAGCGGCAGTCAGCTTTTCCTATGTGGTTAAAAACGGCAGTTAGAATGCGGGATCGTAATAGATGTCAGTTATGTGGAAAAGATGTTTCTAATACATTTGATAAAGAAAAAGCAAATTTCGATCATATTATTCCACTAAATATCCATGGAACAAATGACCCGACCAATATTCAATTGACTTGTGAAAGTTGCAACAAATCTAAGGGCGCAAGAAATTCGGATTACAAAAATATAATAATTCCCTTTTGGTAGAATGTTCTATGATTCAAGTACTTATTTTTGTGAAAAATCTAACTGGAGGTGACCGTGGCATGAAAAGCAGAACCTATGTTGCAATCGATTTAAAATCTTTTTATGCCTCGGTTGAGTGCATAGAGAGAGGACTGGACCCGATGACCACCAACCTTGTGGTGGCGGATGCGAGCCGAACTGAAAAAACAATATGCCTTGCAGTTTCCCCTTCCTTGAAAACATATGGTATTCCGGGACGTGCCCGGTTATTTGAGGTGGTCCAAAAAGTAAGGGCGGCCAATGCAAAGCGGAAACAGAATGCACCCGGCCGTGCCTTTACTGGCTCATCCTATAATGCACAGGAACTGGAAAACTCGCCCGACCTATCCATCGACTATATCACTGCCCGCCCACAGATGGCACACTATTTGGAATGCAGCACACAGATTTACAACATTTATCTAAAGTACATTGCCCCGGAAGATATTCATGTCTATTCTATCGACGAAGTTTTCATGGATGTAACCGACTATCTGAACACCTATCATTTGACTGCCCGTGAACTTGTGATGGAGATGATTTTGGATGTGCTGAAGAACACCGGAATCACCGCCACTGCAGGGATTGGTACAAACTTGTATCTTGCCAAGGTCGCTATGGATATCGGAGCAAAGCACATAAAGCCGGACAAAAACGGTGTTCGAATAGCGGAACTGGATGAAATGTCATACCGACGCTCCTTGTGGGAACACCGCCCGCTCACGGATTTTTGGCGTGTAGGCCATGGATATGCAAAAAAGCTGGAAGAACACGGGCTGATGACAATGGGAGATGTGGCGCGCTGTTCGATAGGCGAAACTACAAACTATTTCAACGAAGACTTGTTGTACAAACTGTTCGGCATAAATGCCGAACTGCTGATTGACCATGCATGGGGCTGGGAACCTTGCAGAATGTCAGACATCAAATCGTATAAACCCACCACAAACAGCATTGGTTCCGGGCAGGTGTTGCAGAGCCCATATACATTTGACAAAGCTAGGCTTATCGTTCGGGAAATGACCGATTTGCTGGTTTTGGACTTGGTGGATAAAGGGTTAGTGACCAACCAACTGGTATTGACTGTTGGTTACGATATTGATAACCTCAAGGACCCGGAGCGCAGAAAAAGCTATCGCGGCCCTGTCACAACAGACCACTATGGACGAAGCGTCCCAAAACATGCCCATGGTACTGCCAACCTTGGGAAACACACCTCATCCACAAAATACATTATAGAGGCTGTTTCAGAGTTGTACGAGCGTATTGTTGACCAAAACCTCCTGGTACGAAGGGTCAACATCACGGTGAACAATGTTGTAGAGGAAGCATCCGTAAAAGAACCAGATACCGAACAACTTGATCTCTTTACAGACTATACAGCGGCCAAAGCCAAAAAAGCAGAGGAAGAGGCCGAACTGGCACGGGAGAAAAAGCAACAGCAGGCTATTTTGGCAATAAAGAAAAAGTATGGAAAAAATGCGATTCTAAAAGGCTCAAACTTTGAAGGAGGGGCCATGACGATTGAGCGAAACAAGCAGATTGGAGGGCATAAAGCTTGAAAAGTAAATACGAAGATATTATCAATCTGCCTCATCATGTCTCTGCCACACGGCCCCAAATGTCGCTAGCCAATCGTGCAGCGCAATTTTCTCCATTTGCTGCGCTGACAGGCTTTGATGCAGCTATCGCAGAAACAGCCCGACTTACCGATGTAAGAATAGAGCTGGGCGAAGGCGCGATTGCCGCACTGGATATGAAACTGGGTATGTTGGAAGATATGATTGATGCTCGCCCAGAAATAGCTGTGACCTATTTTAAACCCGACGACAGAAAAGAAGGCGGTGCATATGTTACCGTCTTTGGCACCTTAAAGAAGCTAGATGATGTTGAGCGGGTTCTTATTCTGACGAGTGGAGAAAAGATAGCGATTGCAGATATCTTGGAGATTACAGGGAGTCTATTTGAAGGGCATATATAAAACAGGCGCTTACTCTAATAATAGAGTAGGCGCCTGTTTTGCGTTCTGCAAGCCGATTCACGCTTGTTTCGATTCATCCTTTTACCCCACCCGCTTGGATGCCACTTACGAAGTACTTTTGGAACATGACAAAAATCAAAAGTACGGGAATAAGGCTGAGTGCTGAAAGGGCAAACACATACCCCCATTGGGTAAATTGGTGTTGCCCAAAAAATCCAGATATGGCTATTGGCAAGGTGCGTTTGGCATCGTCGTTAATAACGGTGTTGGCCCAGGGGAACTCTTCCCAAGCTGTGAGAAAATTAAATATGGTAACCGAAGCGATGGCCGGGCTGGCCAGAGGTAACGCCACACGGAAATACACCGTATACAGACTTCCACCATCAATATAAACCGCCTCGTCAAATTCTTTCGGAATGTTTTCAATAAATCCTTTTATCATAAAGGTGGAAAATGGGATAACCCAAGCAACATAGAATGGGATGAGCCCCATCAGTTTGTTAACAACCCCCAGTCCCACTGCCAATTCGTACTGCGGAACAATCATGGTTGTGCCTGGGATGATCATTGTGAGGATAATGAATCCAAAAAGTAGTTTTTTGCCCACGAAGCGGAACCTAGCCAGCACAAAGGCCAATGCGCTAGAGACTAGTGCGGCAATTGCTACGGTAATGACTGAGACAATGATACTATTCCAAAAGTTGATTAGAAATCCGCCTTTGTTAAGGATATAGCCGAAGTTTTCCAAGGTTATTTCATCCGCTGAAGGGAAAAAACGCGGTGGAAAAACATAGAGTGCACCGTTCGGCTTTAAGGCTGTGCTAATCATATACAGCATCGGTAAGGTTGAGATGATTGCACCAAGCAATAAAAGCAAATATTTTACTGATAGCGCAATAACTTTTTTCGCTTTCACAATGCGTCACCTGCCTTATCGCTTTGCATCAAGCGGAACTGCAGGACAGCAAGCAGCCCCAGAGTAAGTGCCATGATGAAGGATAGTGCGGCTGAATAACCAAATTTCCCAGTGCTAAACGCCTTGTAATACATCCAGGTTAGCAGTGTTTCAGTTTGGTGCGCCGGGGCGCCGCCCGTAATCATCTTGATACTGGTAAAAACATTGAACCCACCAATTGTCAGCATCACAAGGGCAAAGAGGATGGTGCCCCGAATGCTAGGCAGGGTAATGCGGAAAAAACGTTGCAGAACATTAGCGCCATCAATCTCTGCGCTTTCGTACAATTCATTTGGTACTGATTGCAATGCGGCCAAAAACACGACCATATTCCAACCAATACCTTTCCAAATACCCAGTACCATGGCCACTATCATACCGCCCCAACGGCTGTCCAGCCACCGAACATTAGAGCTTGTCAAGGACAGAATATTGTTAAGCAGATAGTTTAGAAGCCCCTCGGTATTGAACACATAACGGAAAATGAGTGAAGCAATGACCCAGGATGTAATGACTGGAAGATAGTAGATAACGCGGAACCCTACCCTAAACCTTTTGATACTGTTGATCAAGGCAGCGACCAATAAGCCGATAACCATTTGGCCAGGAACTGTTACCAACGTATAGATAATTGTGTTTTGGAATGCAATTTGGAAGTATTCATCCTGAATGACCTCCTGATAGTTTGCTAAACCGATGAAGGTTTGATTGAACATGGAGCCAAAATCCCATTCAAAAAAACTCATTACCAGTAATTTAAGAATGGGATAAACGGTGAATGCGCCAAAGATCAGCAGGCCGGGCAACAGCAGGCTGGCTACCCGTAGCCGGTTGGCATTCGTTCCAATTTTCATGGAGGTTCCCTCCTAAGCTGTTCGAAGTAACTCGATGAATACATGCCAAGAATCCTAAACGGTGATGGCACGGGGCTACTTCCCGGCAGATGCTTGCGGACATTATGTGAAAATGTGATAAAGGGCGCCGCTGGCCGCGCGCAACGACGCGGCCAGCGAGCAATGGGTAAGTTTTGATTATTGCGCCAGCAAGGCATCCCACTTCAGAGCCAGCTCGTCCATGGCATCTTGCGCGCTCTTTTCTCCGTTCATTACGGCAGTGACACTAACCATCAAATCGTTGTCCATCTCGGTCCACGCGGCCACAGTGGGGCGCGATTTTGCATTGGGCAATGCCTCGATATAGGGGGCAAAGTCAGCGTTCTTCACTGTCTCTGTTTCCATGGTTGCCTTGTTAACGGGAATCTGACCACACTTTGCCATCTCCTCTTGGGCAAACTCTCCAGTCATGAACTGGAGGAAGAGCCAGGCAGCTTCTTTGTTAGCGGATGTAAACATTGAGATATCTTCGCCACCCAATACAGAATGTGATCCACCAGCACCCGCCGGCATAGGAGCAGTGCCATATTCAAGGTCGGGATAAGCCCCAGCCAGCTCTGCTGTTTTCCATGGTCCTTCTAACATCATCAAGTAGCGTCCGGTACCAAACCCATCAGTCATGGGAATATCACCACTGTTCCAGCCAGTGATAGAATCACTTTGGTAAAGGTCTGCCAGCATCTGGATAGCACCTACTGTAGCTTCACTGTTGATATAGCCAGTGGCAATGGTCTGTTCAGGATTTGTCAGCTCACCACCGCAGCTCCAAATAAAGGGGCAGAGGTTCCAGCCAGATAGGCCGGGCTCGTTATAGCCCCACACCTGCTGGCCATCTCCATTGGTCCCTGCCAAAGTTTTTGCCGCGGCTACAAAATCATCCATGGTAGCGGGAGGCGCAATACCTGCATCCGCCAAAGCCTTTGTATTATAATACAAAATTTTGGTGTTGGTGTTCAATGCAAGCCCAAAGAAGTCGTCGCCAATTTTGGCGGTACTCATTGCGCTTTCCAATAGATTTCCGGCCACACTGTCAAAATCGGACATTTCTTGGTTTAGTGCCACCAGTATGTCCATCTGCTGGAACTCCGGTATCCAAGCAGAGTCCAGCCGAGCCACATCGGGCAGCGTGTTTGACTGAGCACTAATGAGCAGTTTGTCGTGCAAGTCTGCCCATTCGTGCGATACAGCGTTGACCTTGATGCCGGGATTTTCTTGCTCGAATTTGGGAATCAAAATGTTCATTAAGGTTTCATTTTCGGCCGATTGGGCGCTGTAGTGATGCCAAAATTGAAGTGTAACCTCTTCGGTGGGAACTGTCGGCGCTTCACCGGCGGCAGAAGCTGGTGCTGGAGAAGATGCTGGTGTGCTTCCACAACTGGCTAACATCAGCCCAACACAACAAACTGCTAAAAGAATTGCGATTGTTTTTTTCATCGTTTGCCTCCTTTGTTCTACATGTGTTTAAGTATTTTTACGTCCATTGCATGCAAAGGGATTTTGACGGAACCACTGTAATTAAGAATCTCTTGGTCATCTATTTTATTTTCTGGGATGAATGGTTTTGTCTGTAGTACATAATCTGTTAGTAGTTCGCGATATTCACCTTGTGTTTTCACTGGCAAGCTAACAATTTGTGCTGAACTTGAGCGATTGAAGACAATATAAATCTCCTGACCAGGTACTGTACGGGCAAAAGCGTAGACATCTCCTTGGCAGAGTACAGTGTAGAAAGCACCTTCCTGAATTGCGATATTCTCTTTTCTGATACGAATAAGCTGCCGATACCAGTCCAACAAGGGCTTATTCCACTTGCTTTTGGTCCACGGCATGCACCGTCGAGAATCAGGATCATTTTCTCCTAAAATCCCAATTTCATCTCCGTAATAGACAGCCGGGCAACCAAGATAGAGCATTTGGAAAGCAACCGCCAACTTTAAACAGTCTATATTTCCTTCACATTCTGTAAGGAACCGGGGTGTGTCGTGGCTGTCCAGCAGGTTGTATAATAGGTGGTTTGTCACGCTGTGATACCGTGATAGAATACTGCCAAGCCGTGCGGCCAGCCCCGTGGCATCCAGTGTATCATGGGCAAAAAATCCCAGCATAGCGTCTCGGAAGAGATAGTTCATTACTGTGTCCAGTTGGCGCCCAGACAGCATCTTACCAGCATCTCCCCAGCTTTCACCTAGCAGTAAGGCATCAGGAAAGGCATCCTTTATTTCCACATGGGCATATTCCCACACACTGTAGTCCACTTCATCGGCAACATCCAACCGCCAGCCATCGATTCCAACCGTCAACCAATGTTTCATTATGTCCAGAATGTATTGTCTCACCTCACGGTTAGAGGTATTCAGTTTGGGCATATAAAGATAATCGCCAACACACTCGTAGCATTCTTCAGAAATTGTCACAGGATACTTCTTAATATAGAACCAGTCTGTGTATTTTGAGTCCTGTTGGTTTTGCAACACATCCTTAAATGGAGGAAAATCAATGCCACAATGATTGAAAACACCATCGAGCAAAATACGAATATCACGACGGTGACACTCTTTAATCAATGCCACCAAGTCCTCTTTAGTACCAAAATCCGGATCAACCTCGTAATAATTGATGGTGGCATATTTGTGGTTGAAATCGGCTTCAAAAATGGGAGTAAGATATAGGCAGCCAACACCCAGCTTTTCCAGATAATCCAATTGGCCAAGGATACCTTTTAAGTTGCCGCCCATGTAGTGTTCCCGGTCGGGCTTTGCACCCCAGTTTTGCAGTTCTCTTTTGGGCGTATGCTTTGGATCTCGATTAAACCGATCCACAAATATCTGATAATAGACAATTCCTTTGGCCCAGGCTGGAGTTGTAATCACATCCCCTGCGTTGGTATAGAGATGTTCGAAATAACCATCAGAAGGAAGCTTTGGCTGAATAGAGGTAGAAGAATAGTAGAGCCTTTCGCCCTGTTTGGTTTGCAGCAAAAAACAATATTTAATATAACTGGCGGCAGTGGAAAAGTGTAACGTTGTTTCGTAATAATCGAACAAGTCATCCTGGAGCACAACGGACATTTCCATCGTGTTGATGGGCTGGGGAGCATTGCGTGGCCAATAAAGGATCGTGCAATGTTCAAGTTCACCGCGAGCAGCACGCATCCGGATGGTTAGTTGGTCACGTGCAAGGCTGTAAGTGTCCCATGGTGACATTCGGTGCTGCAATGCCTGTACATTCATATTTTTAGCCCCTTTTTATAGTGGATTCCCGTACATTCAGGCTTGTCGGCAGCAAGCTTACCACTTCCCCGCTTCCGCTCTTCGAAATTTGATCCATTAGAATTCGGGCAGCATGTTGCCCCATCAAGAAGGTGTCTACTTCCACTGCAGTAAGTGGCGGCTCCGTATATTCTGCCAAAGGATAGTTGTCAAAAGTTAATATTCCAATGTCCTGGGGGATTCGCCGACCCGATGCCTTGACAGCTTGTAGCGTATGAAAAGCCATTACGTTGTCACCGCAAATAAAGGCATCTGGTGCACGTTTGTTGGCAAGCAAATGTGCAATTTCAGCACGGTATGCGTCGGTGTCATCCGAATATTCAATTACAAAGTTTTTGTGTTGCTCAAGCTCATGCCTTTCCAACGCTTCATAATATCCTGCAAGACGTTTTTGCATAAAAACTGCTTTTTGATCCCCCGCCACCATGGCAATTCTGGAATAGCCTTGTTCGATCAAATGATCGACCGCCTGAGATGCACCCATTGCGTTATCGATATCCACCCAACTGTAAGGCTGATGTCCGAGCTCCGGCTGCCCAAGCACTACAAATGGGATTTTTGCTTTTTCCAAGGAATCCAGCAGTTTGGCATTCACGGTGGCCGGTGGTAGAATCAATCCATCTGCTCGCTTGCTGTATACAATCTGCAATATCCCGCTGTTCTCCCCTTCTTCCCGACTAGAGGAAATTACCAGACTATAACCATGCTCCTGAAACACTGTTTCCATGGCAAACATGGTTTGCAAAAAGTAGGTGTTTGCATATTCCAAAGTATAGGAGGCATCCATTACCATTAGCACTGCGCCAGCTTTTCCCTTGGCAAAGCTTTGTGCCAGGCTATTGGGATGGTAGTCCAACTTTTGCATAGCTTCATATATTTTTTGTTGTGTTTTTTGTGATATAACCCCTTTATTGTTGATGACACGAGACACTGTAGAAGGAGATACACCACTAAAGGCGGCAACGTCTCTGATGGTTGATGACATGAGGCACCTCACATTCCAATAATTATGCAAACGGTTGCATAACTTCTACATTCATACTACCTCGCTTGATGAGCAACCGTCAATAGAAATTGACCATTTTCAGAAGGTTGCCTTTGTTGCATAATGTTGCCTATGCAAAATGCTCTGGGATAGTTACGGTGTTCTGTAAATGGCTCTGGATAATGTGGTGTTAGGCATAGGGATATTGGTTGAGTAAGCTATTCTAGCCTTGGGTGGTTAATGGTAACGGCAGTGAGGACAGCGAGGGGTTTAGTTCCCAGAACGTGAAACAGGCGCTTACTCTATAGAAAAGAGTAAACACCTGTTTGTTATTAATGCCCAAAATCGGAAAAATACCAAGGCTGGCCGTCAAACAGCTCTGCGGGTCTGCGTCAATCAACGCCATAAGCTTTCCCTGCTAGGTACGGCTACCCCCAAATTAAGGATGGTTGTGGTTTTGCACACACCACTCTTTTGATTCGCTATGGCGACAACTTCCAAAATGCTGCCTTCTTCACATCGTTTGTGGATTGGTGCATGTACCCAATCTCTCTTTTTCAGCTGCTTTATCTCATATCACCAGTTGATGATATGAGTCTGGGTGAAAACCCGGGGAATTGCCCTTCCCTAAATGGGCGCACTTTCCTTAACAACTCTATGGGTAAAAATTGCTATAGCAAGTCTTTTACTGTATAATATATGCAAATTCTATTCTAAGGGAGGGACGTGCTTTGGTGCGAATTCGTATAGGAAAAAATCACTTCGCAAAGCTTTATGAAGAAGTTAGAGGCATGTGTCCACTCTGCGGTAAGGTATTGATTGATGATAGTGGTAATCGGCTTAACTCCCGCGCAGAAGCAGCGCATATATATCCTCACAGTCCAACTAACGAAGAAATAAAATTATTAAAAGACGCACCCAGATTATCGCAAGATCCTGAAAATCTGGACAATTTAATTCTTCTATGTTCAAACGACCATAAAATGTTTGATCATCCACGCACTGTAGACGGGTATATGAAGCTATATAATTTAAAAAAACAGTTGCTCGATAATGCTGCTGGCAAGGAATACTATGAAAAGCACAGTATAGAATCCGACTTGTTTATAATTCTTGAGAAGCTAGGTTCTCATATCATTAGCGATGCCAGCATCAAATTATCTTATGACGCAATAAAAGTTATGGATAAAATGAAAGATACCGAATCTGTGTTAATTAAAAACACGATTAGTCAACATGTAAACGATTATTATCTTGTAATCAAAGATTTTTTAAAGGAACTCGAAAAAGATCACGGAGGGGTAAGCGACTTAATTGCAGCAGAAATCAAAACATGCTACTTGGATTTAAAGAAAAACTGTTTCACACAGGAAAGTATATATTACCATTTGGTTGAATGGCTTAATGCAAAAACAGCAAATGCGTATATCTATGCTACCCCTATCATTATTGCCTACTATATACAGAATTGTGAGGTATTTACCAATGATATGCCCCAACAAAGCCGTTGAATACAATGAAGCAGCACTATCAAAAATACCTCTACTTTTAACTCATCTAAACAATCAAACCTATACGGTTTCATCGCTATATAAACAGGTTGAAAACCAGTTCGTTGAGATAAACGAATATCTATATGCTCTGGATATTCTTTTTGTATTAGGTTCAATTTGCGTTGATGATAAAGGGGTGATTGTTATATGTTGACAGAAATATGCTGTACTGCCTTTGGCGATACCACTCCTGTCCATTTTTATGAAGGGCTTAATATTATTCAAGGGCTTGAGAGTAACTCAATCGGAAAAACCTCAATGCTCAAAGTGATTGACTTTGCATTTGGGGGGACACACTATACGAGTACTAGCAAGGATATATTTGATAACGTTGGACACCATGATGTTTGTTTTCGGTTTTCTTTTGACCATGTAGACTATTTTTTTAAACGGAACACAAAAAACCCCAATACCATTTCATATTGTAATGAGAAATATGAAACCTTGAATGAAAAAAAAGTTGTTGAATTTAACACTTTTCTTAAAAGGAATTATCAGCTTGACAATCTCGATTTGAGTTTCCGAGAGGTTGTTAGCCTATTTTCTCGTGTATGGAATAAGGCAAACAAAGAGGTCAATCGCCCGTTATATTTACATAGCAATCAATCAGTACAAGATTCCATTCTTAACTTAATAAAACTATTTGATCATTATGAACCTATAAGCTCTCTTCAAAAAGATAACAAATACATTGACAATAAAGCAAAGGCATTAAAAAGTGCTGCTAATTTTCATATTATTTCTTACCCAACAACTAAAGGGCAATACTCAAAAAATGAAATCCGGATAAAGGAGATAGATGACACAGTTGTGCAGTTAGTAAAGCAGTTCAACATTGATTTCCAAAATGATAAACTCAATGTCACCAATATGTCAGAACAACTACTGTTCGATAGAAATAATATCCTTCAACAAAAAGCTAAGCTCAGCCGTGAAATGCTGCGTATAATCAAAAATCTCGAGCACAAGCAGCACGTTGATTCATCAGCGTTTTCTCAACTTAAAGAGTTTTTTCCAACGGTAAATGTTGAACGTTTGGCCGCTATACAAGGCTTTCATCAAAAAATAAGTGATATAATGACTAGTGAATTGAAAAGCGAAAAAGCCAAATTAGAACGGAGATTGGCTATATTTGATAAGCAATTGTCTGCTCTCGATAAAGAAATTGAACAATTACTCGGTACACCAGCACAAGCAAGTGATGCAATCACAAGGATTTTGTCATTACTGAGTGAAAAGGACCAACTAAATAATATGAACAAATACTATAGGGAACGCGAGGATGGGAAAGCGAAGAAAAAGAAAAATAAGGAAACTCTCCACAAGGAGTTAGAATCCATTACCGCCACAATCGAATCTCAGTTAAACGCAAAAATTTCAGAATTTTCAAAAACGATAGAAGGAAACAATAATAAGGCCCCTACACTTAGATTAGAAGCACAAACATATGATTATGGCGTTCCTGACAACACTGGAACAGGCAAAGCATATACAGATTTAATCCTTTTTGATTTGGCCATGCTATCACTCACACAGTTACCGATACTAATCCATGACTCTTTTCTATTTAATAATATTTCTACGTCGACAATCGGTAGTTTTCTTAGGATCTACAATCAATTTGTGGGTAAGCAAATTTTTATTTCACTTGATAAATACTACACCTTTGACGACGAGTTAGATTCTATACTTCTGAACTCCACAAGGAAGGTTTTAACGGATGAAAAGCTTCTTTATGGTAAAGACTGGAGAAATTAGGATAATCATGCCACCAAATAATCTGTATTTCAATAGCAAAAGGCGCCGATTTCTCGGCGCCAGTGTCAATAGCAGTTCAAGGCATTTTTCTTTTAATTTTCTTTTAAACATTCCGGGTATTTGCAAAAGACTAAATTCGTGATATAGTTTGTACCTAAAGACTTTTGGTGGTTCTGATGCTGCAAAGTCACTTGCGGCA
>JAJDJP010000012.1 GCA_030267215.1 Ruminococcaceae bacterium OttesenSCG-928-A16 | reverse complement strand
CTGCGTGGCCGTGCCGGCCGCCAGGGAGACCCCGGTGCCAGCCGGTTTTACCTATCGCTAGAAGATGACCTGATGCGGCTGTTTGGCGGCGAGCGTGTGCAAAATATGATGGACTTTTTGAAGGTGGACGAGGATACCCCAATTGAAAATAAGGTAATCTCTAACTCGATAGAAGGTGCCCAGCGCCGCATAGAGGGCCGCAACTTTGAAGCACGTAAAAACGTGCTGCGGTTTGACGATGTAATGAACAGCCAGCGCGAAATTATTTACGGCCAGCGCCACACCGTGCTTTCGGGCGAAGATGTTTCGGAAAGTGTGCGCACCATGGTGCGCGAAAGCATTGCCGAAAGTGTTGCCAGCTACTGCGGTGGCGAAGACCCGGCGGCGTGGAATCTTTCGGGCCTGCGAGACCACTACCTGGGCTGGCTAACCCGTGACGACGACTTTAAAGAGGCCGAAAAAGAACCCGGCAAGCTTACCAGCGATGAAATTAGCGAACAATTGATAGACCGTGCCATTGAAATTTGCGATGCCAAAGAAGAAAAATATGGCGCACCGCTCATGCGTGAATTGGAACGTGCCGTATTGCTGCGTAATGTAGACACCAAGTGGATGGACCACATTGACAACATGGAAGAGTTGCGCAAGGGTATTTACCTGCGTGGCTATGCCCAAAGGGACCCCGTTATAGAGTACCGCATGGAAGGTTTTGACATGTTTGACGGCATGGTGGAATCGATTCGGGAAGACACCACCAAAATGCTGCTTACCATAGAGCTGCGCCAGGGCGAAGCCGCCCCCGAGCGCAAGCAGGTGGCAAAACCCACCAGCGAAAGCGGTGCCAACGATGGTAGCGTGCAAAAGCAGCCGGTGCGCAAAAGCAAAAAGGTGGGGCCGAACGACCCCTGCCCCTGTGGCAGCGGCAAAAAGTATAAAAAATGCCACATGGCCAGCGGCGAGTACGAGAAGTAGGATAGTATCACCAATTACCGGGAAGCAAATCCCGTTCTGCGGGTAATACCCCGGAACGGGATTTTTCTGTTTTTAAATCATTAAAATAGATGTAGGGGGTTATGGGCATGGCAAAAAAACCATACCGCATTGGGGTAGACCTTGGCGGAACCAATATTAAGGTGGGCATTGTAGACGAGCAGGACCGCATTTTGGCAAAAAAAAGCGTGAAGACAAGAGCCGAGCGCCCCTGGCAAGAAGTGGCCAAGGATATTGCGGAGCTGGCCATGCGGTTGCTGGCCGAGCTTAAAATTGATATTTCGGAATGTGAAAAAATGGGGGTTGGCAGCCCCGGCATGATCGACCACATCAATGGCGTGGTAGTGTTTGCGGGCAACTTTAACTGGGATGATATCCCTCTGGTAACCGAACTGCGCCGGTATTTTAGCCTGCCCATTACCCTTGCTAACGACGCTAACTGTGCCGCCCTTGGCGAAACAGTGGCCGGGGCAGGCAAGGGCGCCCGCCATGTAGTGCTTATTACCCTTGGCACGGGTGTGGGCGGCGGCGTTGTAGCCGATGGAATATTGCAGCAGGGCGGCGCCGCCGGTGGCATGGAGCTTGGCCACACCCTGCTGATGTTGGACGGGGAAGAGTGCACCTGCGGCCGCCGTGGCTGTTTCGAGGCGTATGCGTCGGCCAATGCTTTGGCACGGCAGGGCCGCCGTGCGGCAAAAACCGATTCGAAATCGATTATGCACGAGATGTGCAAAGGCGATTTGAGCAATATGAACGGGGCTATTCCGTTTAAGGCCGCCCAAAAAGGAGACAAAACCGCCCAACGTGTGGTAGATGATTATATCCGCTATTTGGGCGAAGGGCTGATTAACTGCATCAACGTTTGGCGGCCCGAAAAGGTGCTGCTGGGCGGGGGTATTTCTAATGAGGGTGCCCCGCTAATTAACCCGCTGAATGAGTATGTGCGGCCCCGCTGCTTTGCGGGCGAGCGTGGCTTTGTGCCACATATAGAAATTGCTGCCCTTGGCAACGATGCTGGAATTATTGGTGCAGCGGCGCTATAGTTGTAGCCTCTGGCACCTCTTGGGGGAGTATTTACGCCGTTCATAGTTCATTAAATGGGCCTATACAGGCGCCAGCGGGCAAAGCCCGCTGATTAAAACCGGGCTGGTTTTTAATTTAATTAGCGATATAAAGTGGCGGGCAAATTGTGGGTGATGTCATTCTGATCAAAGTGAAGAATCTTTTCTTTGAAGCGACATAGTAAAGATTCTTCGGGCAAAAAAACGCCCTCAGAATGACATTCTTGAGAATGAGCGGTTTTGTGTATTTAATAAAATGTAGGTTTGGGTGATATCATTGAAAATGTGGGCGGGCCGTTTTGAAAAAGAACTGGATAGTACGATTAATGATTTTAACTCGTCTATTTCATTCGATTGGGTGATGTATAAAGAGGATATTGCCGGCAGCATGGCGCATGCCGGCATGCTTGGCGCACAGGGTATTATCCCAATGGCAGATGTGGAAGAAATTTTAACCGGGCTGGAAGGAATTTTGGCCGATTTGGAAAGCGGCAGGCTACAAATAGACCCTACTGCCGAGGATATCCACATGTTTATAGAGCAAACCCTTACCGCCCGCATTGGCGATGCAGGCAAGCGCCTGCACACCGCCCGCAGCCGAAACGACCAAGTGGCGCTGGATACCCGCCTATACCTGCGTGGCAAAACAAACCAAATAATAACAGCTGTGCGGGGGCTTGCTGCGGTGCTGGTGCAATTGGCACAGCAAAACCTGCACACTGTGCTGCCGGGGTACACCCATTTGCAGGTGGCGCAGCCGGTTACCTTTGCCCACCACCTAATGGCCTATGCCCAAATGCTGCGGCGCGATATTGGCCGCCTGCAAGATTGTAAAGCCCGCATGAATTACTCGCCATTGGGGGCGGGGGCGCTGGCCGGCACCACCTACCCCATAAACCGGCAGCGCACCGCCCAAGAGCTAGAGTTTACCGCCCCCTGCCCCAACAGCATGGACGCTGTGAGTGACCGGGATTTTTGCGTGGAACTGGCCGCAGCACTGGCGCTGGTGATGACGCACCTTTCCCGCCTTTCGGAAGAAGTGGTGCTGTGGTGCAGCAGCGAGTTTAAATTTGTAGAGCTGGACGATGCCTTTGCCACTGGGTCTTCGATTATGCCGCAGAAAAAAAACCCAGATATTACCGAGCTGGTGCGCGGTAAAACCGGCCGGGTAAATGGCAACCTGGTAACGCTGCTAACCATGCTAAAGGGTTTGCCACTTGCTTATAATAAAGATATGCAGGAGGATAAGCAGGCTATTTTTGATAGCGTGGAAACTACCCTTGCCTGCCTTGCGGCGGTTACCCCCATGCTGCAAACCATGCGGGTAAATGCCAAAAATATGCGTGCGGCAGCGGCTAAAGGGTTTATTAATGCCACCGATTGCGCCGATTATTTAACCAAAAAGGGGTTGCCCTTTCGTGATGCTTACAAAATTACCGGCAGCCTTGTGGTGCACTGCATTAAGGCTGGCCTTACGCTAGAAACCCTGCCCCTGCAAGAGTATAAGGCAGCGAGCGATTTATTTGAAGAGGATGTTTATACCGCAATAGACCTTGCCACCTGCGTTGCCCAGCGCAATAGCGAAGGCGGCCCCGCCCCTGAAGCGGTGCAGGCACAAATAGAAGAATATAAAAAAGCGATGGAGATGTAAACCAACAAAAAAGGCAAGCTGCGAAAAAACAGCTTGCCTTTTTTGTTGTGGTTTACGCTCAGTAGCTAAATTGATAATTTGGCAATTAACCATACAAAGGCCCCGGTGCCAAAAAGGCAAAGCCCGGCAGGTTGCGCAAAATGGTAAAAACCACCACGCAAACAGCAAACACCGCAACCAAAGCCCAGCTTAAAGGCCCGGTTTTAAACGGCTTGCCCCGCAGGTAGCACACTGCCTGCCACACAGCCAGCCCTAGTAAAACCGGCAGCGTGGCAACAAACAGGGCATTGTAGCGCAAAGCCCCGGGCAGGTTTAGCCGGGTTAAGGCTACCACAGCCCGCATGGTACCGCAACCAGGGCAGTAAAGCCTGGTAACACGGTAAAACAAGCAGGGAATACCAACACCCCATAACTGGTAAACGGCCACCAGCACAATGCCGATGGCCGCCAAAATACCAAGGGTGCCTAAAAGCCGGCGTACCCGTTGTTTTTCCATTATTCCGGGGTATAGGTAGAGTTCGGAGGCTGCTGGTTAAAATCTACCGGAGCCTGCGGTGCTTCTACCGGGGCTTGAGGAGCCTCTACCGGAACTTGAGGGGCCTCTACCGGAACTTGAGGGGCCTCTACCGGAACTTGGGGCACTTCTACCGGAGCCATAGGTACTTCTGGCTGGGGCTGGTAAGTCATAGGTTGTTGGGGGGGATAGCCACCGGGGGCTTGAGTTCCATAATCTACCGGGGGCTGGCCACCGTAGTTAACCGGGGGCACGCTGGTGTTGTTAAAGTCGTTCTGAATCATGCAGGTGGTAACAATTTGCAGCCCAACAACCGAGAAGATGAGGTATAGAATGGAGCGGTCTTCTGCCTGGCGGCCGTAACGAGCCATAATTTCTGGGGTGGCTTTGCCCCAAACATAGGCCACATAAATGCCGTACAAACCACAGGTAACAACGTTTAGCACTATGGTAAGAATAGGGCTGGTGGGCAGGTTGTTTTGCAGTTGGGGGTTTTGGTTGTAAAAGTCATCGGCAATGCAGTAGTACCAATAAATATAGAAAATGCCACAGGTTACAATAGAAAGAATTACGTAAAGAGCGATATTGCGATTTTTCATCATTGAATACATCCTTATGCATTTATTTTATTGTGCCCTAGTAGCCTGTTGTATTTATCTCAAAACTTAAAAACACAGGCTACTAACTATGTACCCCTATTATACCCAATTGTTCACACATTGTCCATAAATATACGCAATTTATTTTAAATGGCAAATATATTTTGCAACAAACCAAAGGTGTGCAAGTTTATGCGGGTGCCTACAAGTGCGTTGAGTAGAAAAGGGAGAAAAAGGACGTATGCCCCCTGCCGCAGGCGAGGAAGCACACGAGAAATCTGCCCAGCAGTAACGCAGATGGGCCCCAAAATAGAGTAAAGGACATAATAGCAAACCCCCTTATGGTTTTTACCACAAGGGGGTTTGTTTAGAATGAAAGATTATTTGCGGGGGTTATTAATGGCGGCTTGCGCTGCGGCCAAACGTGCAATGGGTACACGGAACGGCGAGCAGCTCACATAGTCTAGCCCAACATTGTGGCAGAACTCGATGGACGAGGGGTCCCCACCATGCTCGCCGCAAATGCCAACGTGCAGGTTGGGTTTTGTTTTGCGGCCAAGGTCTACCGCAGTTTTAACCAGTTTGCCTACGCCGTTTTGGTCCAGGTGGGCAAAGGGGTCGCTCTCGTACACTTTGCTTTCGTAGTAGTAATCCAAAAACTTACCAGCGTCGTCGCGGCTAAAGCCGAAGGTCATCTGGGTAAGGTCGTTGGTGCCAAAGCTAAAGAAATCGGCGTCGGCCGCAATTTCGTCTGCAATTAGGCAGGCGCGTGGAATTTCAATCATGGTGCCAATTTCGTATTTCATGCTGCTGCCGGCATCTTTAATCAGTTTATCGGCGGTGGCTACCACAAAGTTTTTAACATATTGCAATTCTTTCACTTCGCCAACCAGCGGTATCATAATGTGGGGCACAATGTTTTTGCCGGTTTTTTTGCTTACGTTTAAAGCAGCCTGTATAACAGCGGTGGTTTGCATTTCGGCAATTTCTGGATACGAAACAGCCAAACGAACACCACGGTGGCCCATCATGGGGTTAAACTCGTGCAGGCTTTCCACTACATGTTTCAGGTGGTCGGCGGTAATGCCAAGGTCGGCCGCAATGGCCAAAATGTCGGCTTCCACGGTGGGCAAAAACTCGTGCAGGGGTGGGTCTAGGTAGCGTATAACCACCGGGCGGTCACCCATCACTTCGTAAATAGCCTCAAAGTCTCCTTGCTGGTAGGGCAAAATTTTGGCAAGGGCTTTTTTGCGTGCTTCCACATCGGTGGCCACAATCATCTCGCGCATGGCCTTAATGCGGTCGGCTTCAAAAAACATGTGCTCGGTGCGGCACAGGCCAATGCCTTCGGCTCCAAAATCTACGGCGTGCTGGGCATCGGTAGGGGTGTCGGCATTGGTGTAAATTTCCAGCTGACGAATTTCGTCGGCCCATTTCATCAGGCGGTCAAAATCGCCCGAGATGGTGGCTTCGGTGGTGGGTACAGCTTCGCCGTACACGTTGCCGGTGCTGCCATCTAGCGAAATCATGTCGCCTTCGTTATATACTTTGCCACCTAGGGTAAATTGCTTTTTGTCGTAATCTACCACCATTTCGCCAAGGCCAGATACACAGCAGGTACCCATGCCGCGGGCTACTACGGCGGCGTGGCTTGTCATGCCGCCACGGGCGGTTAAAATGCCCTGCGCAATGGCCATGCCTTCAATGTCTTCGGGGCTGGTTTCTAGCCGAACCAGAATGATTTTTTTGCCATCTGCGTGCCATTTGGTGGCCTCTTCGGCGGTAAATACTACCTGGCCGTTGGCGGCACCGGGGCTGGCGGCAAGGCCTTTGCCAATTACGGTAGCCTTGGCAAGGGCAGCGGCGTCAAACTGCGGGTGCAGCAGGCTGTCTAGCTGTTTGGGTTCTACGCGCATAACCGCTTCGGTTTCGGTAATCATGCCTTCGTCTACAAGGTCTACCGCTATTTTAAGGGCGGCGGCAGCGGTGCGTTTGCCGCTGCGGGTTTGCAGCATGTACAGCTTGCCATCTTCAATGGTAAACTCCATGTCTTGCATGTCGCGGTAGTGGTTTTCTAGCCGTTGGGCAATGGCGGCAAACTCGTTGTAAACGGCGGGCATTTGCTCTTCCAGGTGGCTGATGGGGAAGGGTGTGCGGATACCGGCAACTACGTCTTCGCCTTGGGCATTAATCAGGTATTCGCCAAATAGTTTCTTTTCGCCGGTAGCGGGGTTGCGGGTAAAGGCAACGCCGGTGCCGCTGTTGTCTCCACTATTGCCAAAAACCATGCTTTGCACGTTAACGGCGGTACCCCAATCGTAGGGTATCTCGTTCATGCGGCGGTAGGCGTTGGCACGGGGGTTGTCCCAACTGCGAAACACAGCACGCACAGCTTCAATTAGCTGCACTTTGGGGTCTGCCGGGAAATCTACCCCTTGGTTTTCGCGGTAGCGGGCCTTAAACAGGCTTACCAGTTCTTTCAAATCGTCGGCGCTAAGCTCGGTATCTAGCGTTACACCACGGTTTTCTTTCATTTCGTCAATCAGTTTTTCGTACTCGGTTTTGGGTTGCTCCATAACAACGTCGCTAAACATTTGTATAAAGCGGCGGTAGCTATCGTAGGCAAAGCGGGGGTTGCCGGTTTTGGCGGCAAGGCCTTCCACCACTTCGTCGTTTAAACCAAGGTTCAAAATGGTATCCATCATGCCGGGCATAGAGGCCCTGGACCCCGAACGTACCGAAACAAGCAGGGGGTTGTTTTTGTCGCCAAAAGTTTTGCCAACCATGGCTTCCATCTTGCCCATATATTCAAAAATTTCTGCTTGAATTTCAGGGGCAATCTCGCGCCCATCGTCGTAATAACGGGTGCAGGCCTCGGTGGTAACAGTAAAACCCTGGGGCACCGGCAGGCCGGCGTTGGTCATTTCGGCAAGGTTTGCGCCTTTGCCACCCAGCAGGTTGCGCATTTCCTTTTTGCCTTCGCTAAACAGGTATACATACTTTGTGCTCAAAATCATCTACCTCCACTTTTTTTGCGTTTTTTTGCCCGCATATTGGGCGCTGTTTTTAGCAGTGTGCAGCGTGCACCCGGCAAACCACTAAAAACAACACCCAAACAGAACAATGAATTTTTGCATGATGGAAGAAACTTTTGCAAACAAAACATCGGCATTATTCATTTGCTCTAATGCCCTACTAGTATAGCAAACAAATGCCATTAAATCCACTGTAATCAAGGTTATGAAAACGCTTTTCTTGAAATTATTTTTAATTTTTTTGCTGTTTTTTGCCTAAAAAGCAAATTTTTAACAAACTCTATTTTTAAACAAGGGTTTTAAATGCAGGCGAATTTTTGAATAAAAATTGTAAACTTGGCATAAAAAGGGTTTTTTCGCTTTTAAAATAGCCGCAAATACTGTATGCTTTTAGTAACGGTAGTATTTTAAAAGGCGTTTGTTGCTGCATTGCGCACAGGGGGTATTGCAGTGGCAACAACGCCGGGAATAAAAAATAAAATAAAACGGGGTGGTTGTGGTTGTATACACACGGGAAAGACATTAAAATTTTTGCGGGAAACTCGAACCAACCGCTGGCAATGGCAATGGCCGAAAGCTTGGGTATTCCGCTAGGCAAAAGCAATGTGGGTACTTTTAGCGATGGTGAAATTGCGGTATCGATTAACGAGAGTGTGCGCGGCAGCGATGTGTATGTGGTGCAAAGTACCTCGCAACCGGTAAACAATAATTTAATGGAACTGCTGATTATGATTGATGCTTTTCACCGGGCCTCGGCCGGGCGCATAACAGCGGTACTGCCGTATTATGGCTATGCCCGGCAAGATAGAAAAAGCCGTGCCCGAGACCCCATTACCGCAAAATTAGTGGCCGATTTAATTACCAGCGCCGGGGCCGACCGTGTGCTGACTATGGACCTGCATGCCCCGCAAATTCAAGGTTTTTTCGATATCCCGGTAGACCATATGGTGGGTATGCCTATTCTTTCGCCTTATTTTGAAAAAATGGTGCAAAAAAACCCAGAATTAAAGGAAACCCTTGTGGTAATGAGCCCCGACCTTGGCAGCGTAAACCGTGCCCGCAGCTTTGCCGAGCGGCTGGATGTGCCGATTGCGATTATAGACAAACGCCGCCCCAAGCCCAACGCCAGCGAAATTATGCACATTATTGGCGACATTGAGGGCAAAGATGTGCTGATTGTGGACGACATGATTGACACCGCCGGCACCCTTACCAATGCTGCCAACGAGGTTGCCAAGCGCGGTGCCAACAGCGTTACCGCCTGCGCCACCCATGCCGTATTAAGCGGCCCCGCTATCGAGCGGATTGTAAGCTCTGCCTTAAAAGAAGTAGTGTTGTTAGACACTATCTTTTTGCCGCCCGAAAAACAGCACCCCAAAATTAAAATGCTAAGCTGTGCCCATGTTTTGGCCGAAGCGGTGGAGCGCATTTATAGCGACAAGCCGGTTTCTACCTTGTTTAGGTAGCCAACCGGCTTGCGTAATAAGGGTGTCATAAAGGCGTAAATGTTTTCATTATAGCAATGTCACGGGCGCCTGAATCTGCTATAAAAAGAACATAGTATGCTTCCATAATAATTTCACAAGAAATACCATCGCTTTCTGATAGATTGGTGATTTTTTGGATATCTTCTGCGGAATTTGCAAAAGGCAGGCTGCGAAAAGACATACTAGGGTTATCTAAAAAAGGTAGCCATACAGTAGAAACTGGAATTTTAGAAAGAGATTCCTCATCTAAAACAAGGTACCCACTACCGGCATCCATTTCATTTTCAGATATATAGAATTGGCCGTATAATGCCACATCGCCCACAAATTCTGCGCTTAGAAAGGTGATGAAATCGGGATCATTGTATTCTTTTCGGACATCCAAAGAAGTTAATTCCATGCCTGCGAATGTATCGCCAACCGATAGTGTTAGAATTTCGGTGCCAAGTGGGCCAGCAATAAACTCTGCCGAAACGGGTTGGCTATTAGAAGTAGCAGAAGCTGGCGCAGTAGAAGATGTTTGTGGAACCGTAAGAGTAGGCAATTCCGCCGAAATAGATGAGGGGCCGGGTGCAGCAGAACATGCACTAAGAAGAGACAAGACCAACAACGCAAGCAATAGTTTTTTCATGAAATCACCTCTTTTCAATCATATCATATTCTGGTTCTTTGTGGTACAATAAAGCATACTATAAAAAGCCGCACAGGGTGGGTACAACCCCTGTGCGGCCGTAGCTGTTTGCGCTGGGGTGGGTTTAACCAGCGGATAACTATTTTAAATATAATAAAAAAAGGAAACCGATTTATGTTTTTTAAAAAGGCGACATCGCAGATAGATTGGATGATTGTGGGGCTTGGCAACCCTGGTAAAAAATATGATGGCACCCGCCACAACGTGGGTTTTGCCGTGCTGGACGCCGCCGCCGAAGAGTGGGGCATTAAAATAAGCAAATCAAAATTCGATGGCTTATATGGGCTTGGCAATGTTGGCGGGCAAAAGGTGCTGCTATTAAAGCCCCAAACGTTCATGAATCTTTCGGGCGTGAGTGTGCAAAAAGCAGCCGCTTTTTATAAGGTGCCGCCCCAGCGCATTTTGGTGTGGTTCGATGATGTATCGCTGGCACCGGGGATATTGCGCATTCGGCTTTCGGGCAGCGCAGGGGGGCATAACGGCCTTAAAAGCATCATTGCTTCGGTGGGGCAAGAGTTCCCCCGGGTGAAGATTGGCGTGGGCGAAAAGCCCCGGCCAGAATATGATTTGGCCGATTGGGTGCTAAGCCGCTTTACCCAGGCCGAAAGCAAGGCCATACAGGCCCGTTACGCAGACATTGCCAGCGCCAGCGTTTTGTTAATGCAGGGCAAAACTGCCGAGGCCATGAGCCGCTATAATGGCGAGGGGCATGATGGTTAGCTGGCCGTTGGTTACAGATGGTTGATTTTGCGAAACCCCACAACTCTCGCTGTGCATAATTTTGTGCTTGCCACCCTCTTTAGGCAATAAGGCGAGGCTTTGCCCTTGCTCTTCGCCTTTAACTAATGACTAGCGACTAACGACTATTTAAGGAGACCCTATGTTCACATCTGCCATAAAACAAACCGCCGAATATCGGCGCCTTTTGGCTGCCGTGCAGGGCAGCCCCGGTGCCACTGCCTTGTTTGGCCTGCCCCCGGTGGCAAGGGCCGAGGTATTGGTGGCCTTGTGCGAAGACACCGGCCGCCCGGCGCTGGTGGTTACCCCCGGCGAAGCCGAGGCTACCCGTTTTGCCGAGGACGCCACCGCCATGGGCCTTGCTGCTGCCGTGTACCCGGCTAGAGATTTTGTACTGCGCAATATAGAGGGCCAAAGCCGAGAGTACGAGCACCGGCGGCTGGAGGTGCTGGGCCGCCTGGTGGGCGGGCGGGTACAGCTGGTGGCAGCACCCATAGAGGCCGTGTTGCAGCGCACCTTGCCCAAGGCCGATTTTATGGCCGGCACGCTAACCATAAAGCCCGGCCAAACCCTAAAGCAACAAACCTTGGTAGAAACCCTGTTTGCCGCCGGGTATAACCGCCGCAGCCAGGTAGATGGCCCCGGCCAGTTTAGTGTGCGTGGCGGCATTGTGGATATTTTTGCCCCCGACATGGAGCAGGCCACCCGGCTGGAATATTGGGGAGACGAGGTGGAGAGTATCCACGCGTTTGACCTGTTGACCCAGCGGCGGGAGAATAAAATTGCCAAAATGTACCTTTCGCCCGCGCGCGAGGTATTATTTGGCGAGCCTGCCGCAGCCGCAGCCCTGCTGCGGGCTGCCCTTGCTAAAAAAAAGGGGCATGCTAAAGAGCAACTGGCCGCTGTAATAGAAGGCGACCTTGCCATGCTGGATGCCAGCGTAATGCCCGAAGGGATGGACAAATATTTGCCCTTGCGCTACCCTGCCCCCGCCGGTGTGCTGGATTATTTTGACCAGCCCATTTTGTTTTTCGATGAACCTGGTGGTATTCGAGAAGAGGCGCAAGCGGTGGATTTTCGCAGTGGTGAAGAGGTGAAAACCCTGCTGGAAGAAGGGGTGCTTGCCCCCGGCCTTACCAGCTTTTATACTGATTTACCTGCCCTGCTAAGCCGTGCCGAACAAGAGCACACGGTGTTTGCCGAAAACTTTGCCCGCAGCGTGCCCGATGTACGCCTGAAAGAAACGGTTAGCCTGCCTGCGCACGGCCTGCCCCCCTGGCCGGGCGATGCCGGCACCCTAACCGAAGAACTGCGCCCCTTGATGAGTGAGGGTTATTTTTGCGCTGTGCTGGCCGGTACAGCACGGGCGGCGGCAGCCCTGGCAAAGGATTTAGACGCCAGTGGGTTTTCGGTAAACTTGGTAAAAGCAGGCAAGGCGGCCACCCCCACCCCACGCACCGTTGCGGTGTTTACCGGGCGGCTATCGGCTGGGGCAATGTACCCGGTTGCACGGTTTGCGGTGTTTACCAGCCGCCGCCAAAACGAGCCCAAAGCCCGCAAAGCCAAAGCGAAGAATAAGGGGCTATCTAGCCTTTCGGACATTAACGCAGGCGATTATGTGGTGCACCAAAACCATGGTATTGGCGTGTATGTGGGCATACAACGGCTAGATTTGCATGGCGTGGTAAAAGACTATTTAAAAATAAGCTACGACAAGGCCGATACCCTGTATGTGCCGGTAACCCAGCTAGACTTACTAAGCCGCTACACCGCCCCCGGCGATGGCGAGCGGGTGAAGCTGGCCCGCCTTGGCGGTGCCGAATGGAACAAAACCAAAACCCGGGTGCGTGCCGCCACCCAAGAAATGGCGAAAGAACTGATAGAATTATACGCCCGCCGCAAGCAGGCCGCCGGGTTTGCCTTTGATGAAGATGGAGATTGGCAGCGAGATTTTGAAACCCGGTTTGAGTACGAAGAAACGCCAGACCAGCTGCTTTCGGCACACGAAATTAAGAAGGATATGGAAAAACCCCACCCCATGGACCGCCTGCTTTGCGGCGATGTGGGGGTGGGCAAAACCGAAGTAGCGCTGCGGGCTGCGTTTAAATGTGTAATGGGGGGCAAGCAGTGTGCCATTTTGGTGCCCACCACCATTTTGGCTTGGCAGCATTACAACACCATGCTTTCCCGCATGGAGGCTTTTCCGGTAAAGGTGGAAATGTTGAGCCGTTTTCGCACCCCAAAGCAGCAGCGGGAAGCAAAAAAGGGAATGGTGGACGGCACGGTGGATATTGTGGTGGGCACCCATAGCTTGCTGCAAAAGGATATTCGGTTTAAAGACCTGGGCCTTGTTATTGTAGACGAAGAGCAGCGTTTTGGGGTAAAACACAAAGAAAAGCTAAAAGAAAACTTTATTGGGGTAGACATGCTCACCCTCTCGGCTACGCCCATTCCGCGCACCTTAAACATGGCGCTTTCGGGCATACGAGACATGAGCACCATTGAAGACCCGCCCCACGAGCGCCAGCCGATAGAAACCTATGTAATGGAGTACGATGATGAACTGGTGACCTCGGCCATTAAAAAAGAGCTTGGCCGTGCGGGGCAGGTATATTACCTGCACAACCGCATTGATAGCATTGAAGCCACAGCCCAAAAACTGCAAAAGCTGGTGCCCGAAGCCCGCATTGCCGTGGCCCACGGCCGCATGGATGAAGAGAGCCTTTCGCGCGTGTGGCAGCAGCTGCTAAATGCCGAAATAGATATTTTGGTGTGCACCACCTTAATAGAAACCGGCGTAGATGTGCGCAACTGCAATACCTTAATTATAGAAAACGCCGACCGCATGGGCCTGGCCCAGCTATACCAAATACGTGGGCGGGTGGGGCGCAGCGGGCGCAAAGCTTATGCGTACTTTACGTTTCAGCGGGGCAAGGTGCTTACCGATGTTGCTTCGAAGCGTCTGTCGGCCATTCGGGAATTTACGGCTTTTGGCAGCGGGTTTAGAATTGCGATGCGAGACCTACAAATACGTGGGGCAGGCAACCTGCTGGGCCAAAGCCAAAGCGGCCATATGGAGGCCGTAGGCTACGATTTGTACGTAAAAATGCTAAACCAAGCTATTTCGATGGAAAAAGGTGAGGTACCGCAGGCCGATAAATCGGATTGCTTGATTGATATTACGGTGGATGCCTTTATTCCGGAAAAATACATTGCCGACGCAGCCGGCCGCATTGAGGCCTACAAAAAAATTGCGGCTATCGAAAGCCCGGAAGGTGCTGCCGATGTGCTGGAAGAACTGGCCGACCGGTATGGCGCGGTGATACCCAGCGTAAAAGGGCTGGTGGATATTAGCCTGCTGCGGGTAGTGGCGGCCGGGATTGGCATTTACGAAATATTGCAAAAGCAAGATAGCTTGCTGGTTTACTCCGACAAAATTGATTTTGCCAAGGCAAAGGCGGCCTTGCGCCCTTTAGGGCTGCCGGTGCTTGTAAATGCTTCGGCCAAACCTTACCTTGCGGTGCGGGTGCCCCCGGCACAAAAGCCCGTAGAGGTGTTAAACTATGTAATTACCACCTTACAAAATGCTACCGAGTAAGCCTTGCAAAGGGTATTTTAGCCTATTTTCTGCTAACAGCGGGGGATAGGCTTTTTTGTGGGGCTTTATATTTTTGAGAATGCGGGGGATTGCCAAATGCATGCACCACAATAAACATTGCAACAGGGTGGCGGTTTTCTCAACAATTCATACTTTGTTCACGGCTTTCACGCCAAACATACATAATTGCTATGTAGTATAATGGCTATAAAGCATAGCTAATTTTAAGTTTGGCCTTTGGCCATTGTGTTAAAAAACCAAGCTGGTGCCTATTTACCGGTGGGCACTGCCCTGCCGGCACCGAAAGGAGACCACCGTGGACGCAGTAAACCTACACTGGAAAATTATGGATACCCTGCGCCGCATTGGGGCTGCGGCCGAGCGGAAAATGCACCCCTTTTGTACACAGCATAACATTACCCCCTTGCAGCTAAACCTTTTAATTACGCTGCAAAAAACCGGGCCGCAAACGGTTAGCGCCCTTGCCAAGCGCACTACCATGGCCGGGGCTAATAACTCGGCCTTGTGCAAAAAGATGGAAAAAGACGGCCTTGTTTTAAGGGAGCGAGACCCCGATGACGAGCGGCAGGTGCTGGTTAGCCTAACGCCACAGGGCCGGCAAATGGTGCAGGTGTTTGCCACCCATTGCAGTTGCCTGCACAAGCAGCTGGGCCCCAATATTACCCCCCAAGAATTTACCACCATTACCACCGGGCTAGAAACCCTGCAGGTGGTGCTGGAAAGAATACAGCAAAACGAGGAGGATGGGAAATGAAACAACCCCCACAAAATACCCGTAAAAATTTTATGTACTATGCCGTTATTGTGTTGTTGGCAGTGTTAGCGTTGCAAATGTTTGTTGTGCCTATGTTAAGCGGCCAGCAGGTTACCGAGGTAACTTACTCGGAATTTTTGCAGATGGTGGACAAGGGCGAAGTGTTGCAGGTAGAGGTGAACGAGCAGGAACAACAGGTTAAATTTGTGGCAAAAGATGAAACTGCCCGGGAGGGAGAAAAAGTATACTTTACCGGAAACTTTACCGACCCCGGCTTGATAGACCGGCTACTAGAGGCCAAAACGGCCGATGGCAATGCCATTGAGTTTACCCAGGTGGTGCCACAAGATGGTGGCATTTTAATGCAACTGGTCAGCTTCTTTTTGCCGGTAATATTAATGCTGGGCCTTGGCTATTTTGTTATGCGCAGCATGACAAAACGCATGGGCGGCGATGCGATGAGCTTTGGCAAATCCAACGCCAAAATGTATGTGCAGGCTCAAACCGGCATCACTTTTAACGATGTTGCCGGGCAGGACGAAGCCAAAGAAGCCCTAACCGAAATAGTGGACTTTTTGCACAACCCCGATAAATACAAATCGGTTGGGGCAAAAATGCCAAAAGGGGCGCTGCTGGTTGGCCCCCCCGGCACCGGCAAAACCTTGCTTGCCAAAGCGGTTGCGGGCGAAGCAAACGTGCCGTTTTTCTCGATAGCCGGCAGCGAATTTGTGGAAATGTTTGTAGGCCGTGGCGCTGCCCGTGTGCGAGATTTGTTTGAGCAAGCCAAGGCAAAATCTCCGTGCATTGTGTTTATAGATGAGCTGGATACCATTGGTAAAAAGCGCGATGCCGGCGGCATTGGCGGCAACGATGAGCGAGAGCAAACCCTAAACCAATTGTTAAGCGAGATGGACGGGTTTGATGCCTCGAGCGGCGTGGTTATTTTGGCTGCCACCAACCGCCCCGAAACCCTGGACGCCGCCCTGCTGCGCCCCGGCCGCTTCGATAGGCGTATCCCGGTAGAATTGCCCGACCTTGCTGGCCGTGAAGCCATTTTGCGTGTGCACGCCAAACGGGTTATGATGGACGACAATATAGATTATGGCATTATTGCCCGGGCAACCTCGGGTGCCTCTGGCGCAGACCTTGCCAATATTATTAACGAGGCCGCCCTGCGTGCCGTAAAACACAACCGCCGCATTGTAATGCAAGATGATTTGATGGAAAGCGTGGAAACGGTTATTGCCGGCGCCCAGCGCAAAAGCAAGGTTATTAACCCCAAAGAAAAAAAGATTGTGGCCTACCACGAAATTGGCCATGCCCTGGTAGCGGCCAAGCAAACAAACTCGGCCCCGGTAACCAAAATTACCATTGTGCCGCGCACCTCGGGTGCGCTTGGCTACACCATGCAGGTAGACGAAGAAGAAGTGAACCTGCTTTCTAAAGAAGAAGCCTACAACAAAATTGTTACGCTAACCGGTGGCCGCAGCGCCGAAGAAGTGGTGTTTAATACCTTTACCACCGGCGCCTCTAACGATATTGAGCAGGCTACCAAACTGGCCCGTGCCATGATAACCCGCTACGGTATGAGCGATGAATTTGACATGATGGCGCTGGAAACAGTAACCAACCAGTATTTGGGTGGCGATACCCAGCTGGCCTGCGGGCCCGAAACTGCCGCCAAAATAGACGGCGAAGTGTTGTCGCTAATTAAAAGCGCCCACACCAAAGCAAAAAATATTTTGCAGCAAAATATCGAAAAACTGCATGAGTTGACCGATTACTTGCTGGAAAAAGAAACCATTACTGGCGAAGAATTTATGAATATTTTGAACAATGGTAAAAACCCCAGCACCGGCGAGGGTGGCATAGCTGCTATAGAAGCGGTGCAGCTGGGGTAACAAAGTAAGCTTTTAAAACCTTGCAAAGCATTTGCTTTGCAAGGTTTTTTGATACTGTGGATGCTGCGTATCACCAAAACGCCCAGGCAAAAAAACGCCCTCAGAGTGATATTGCTTAAAAAGTAAGCTTTATGCCCCGGCTGCTTTGGCAACGATGAAAAAAACATGTTATACTATTTACTGTTGCAAAAAAACAAAAAGGCGGGGTTGCATGGTAGAAGCGATATTTTTTGACATTGATGGCACATTGCTAAGTTTTGAAACACACGAGATGACACCGGCGGTGGCACAGGCCCTGCGCAGCCTGCACCAAAAAGGGATAAAATTATTTATTGCTACCGGGCGGCATGCGGCCCAGGTAGAGTTTATGGACGAAATTGTAAATTTTGATGGTTATATTACGCTAAACGGGCAGATATGCTACGATGAAAATGGCACCATTTACCAGCAGCATATTAATGAAAAAGACGTGGCAGAGTTGACCGACCGGATGGAGAAGATGGACATTCCCTGCTATTATGTGCAAAAGGACGATACCTTTGTAAACAAGCTGGATGACCGCCTGAAAAGCCTGGAAGACACGGTGGATATTACTATACCGCCGCAAAAAGACCCCAAAGAAATAGAAGACCTGCGGGTATATCAGTTGGTGGCGTTTTTGTCTCCTCAGCAAGAGCAAGAGCTGCTGGCCGGGGTAAACAATGTAGAAACCACCCGCTGGCACCCCTTGTTTGTGGATATTATCCCCAAAGGGGGCAGCAAGCAGGTGGGCATACAAAAGGTGTTGGCACAGTGTGGCATTGCGCGCAAAAACACCATGGCTTTTGGCGATGGCGGCAACGACATGGAGATGCTGCAATATGTGCAAACCGGTATTGCCATGGGCAACGCCAGCGATGACTTAAAAGCCGTGGCCGACTATGTTACCGACACCGTAGACAATGATGGCGTGGTAAAAGCGTTAAAACATTTTGGGCTGTTGTAACGGTTATTATACTTAGTTGCGCCTATACAGGTGCTGGCGGGCAAAGCCTGCCGGCTAAAAACCAAAGCGGTTTTAATTAACCAGACAAAAGCTACCCCCTTTACTTTGCTTGCAAAGTAAAGGGGGTAGCTTATTTTAAAAACCAGTAAACAAATTTTTTAGCACAGGCTGTTTTTCTATAAACCACACCAGCAAGGTGCCCAAAAAGCAGCAGCTAATAATTTGCCCAATGCCCACACTTGCCATGTTGGCAAGATAAATGCCAATGCCGCTGCCCGCAGGGAAGTACAGCAGCGTAAGCTCTACCCCCACCATAACAGCATTAAACAGCACCGGGGGCAGGCTGGCAGCAAGCGGCAGGCCACGCCAGCGCACATGGCGCAGTTTGCGGGTGGCAAGGGCAGCCAGCAGGGTGGCGGCAGTGCCCACTATCATATCGATAGGGGCGCTGGCCAGCATGTTGGCTATAAAGCAGCCAAGGGTGACACCCACAATGGCCTCGGGGCACAAAACGGGCAATAGGGTTAGCGCCTCGCTAACACGCACCTGCACCGGGCCAAAACTAAAGGGTGCCAACACCAGGCACAATGCCACATACACCGCCGCAATAAGCGCAGCACGCACCAGCCTAAGCGGAGAAAAATACGAAGAACGAAAAGAGCCCATAGCAAACAAACCTTTCAGCGGAAAATTTTATCTTTTGCGCCCCGCAGGCGGCACAAAAGGTGAACCACAATTGTGGCGGGCCTAAAATTTGGCATTTGCCAAAAAAGTTGCCCATTTGTATCAGAAAATGCTAAAAAACATTACAATTCTATATCCCTTTTTATAGGGGAATGGTGCTTTGGTTTTGCCCTTGCCCGTGCAACTATTTAGTAAGCCTTGCCCCAAACCACCAGGTGCTTAGCGGGTTTGCCGCACATGGGGCAAACATTGCTTACCTGCTCTTGTTCAAACGGCATGCAGCGGCTGCCAAGGCCTGCTTTTTCCTTCATGGTGTCTTCGCAGGCTTCTTCGCCGCACCACATAGCACGGATATACCCGGTTTGCTCGTTTGCCTTTTGCACAATTTCATCCATGGTGGTGCAGGTAACGGTGCGGTTTTGCAAGTTTTGCGCAGCCTTGTTGTATAGGGCGGTGGCAAGCTCGTTTAGCATGGCGGGTATCACGGTTTCCAAATCTTCTAGCGGTACAAAGGTTTTTTCGCGGTTATCGCGCCGCACCAACACGCACTGGCCTTTTTCAATGTCTTTGGGGCCGATTTCTAGCCGCAGCGGCACGCCCTTCATCTCCCACTCGCTAAATTTCCAACCGGGAGAGTTATCACTGTCGTCCAGCTTAACCCGCACAAATTTTTGCAGGCGCTCTTTTAGTTCGTAGGCTTTGTCTAGCACGCCCTCTTTGTGCTGGGCAATGGGCAAAATTACCACCTGGAACGGCGCAATGGCGGGCGGCAGAATCAGGCCCTCGCTGTCGCCATGCGTCATAATAATGCCGCCAATTAGCCGGGTAGAAACCCCCCAGCTGGTTTCGAACGGGTATTGCAGGCTGTTGTCTCGCCCGGTAAAGGTAACGTCAAACGCGCGCGAAAAACCATCGCCAAAATAATGGCTGGTGCCGGCCTGCAAAGCTTTGCCGTCGTGCATCATGGCCTCTATGGCGTAGGTGGCCTCGGCGCCGGCAAATTTCTCGCTCTCGGTTTTAATGCCCTTCATCAGCGGCATCATCAGGTGTTTTTCGCATAGTTCGGCGTAGGTATCCAGCTGCTGGCGGGTTTCGGCCAGGGCTTCTTCGGCGGTTTCGTGTATGGTGTGGCCTTCCTGCCACCAAAACTCTCGGGTGCGTAAAAAGGGGCGGGTGGTTTTTTCCCAGCGCACCACGCTGCACCATTGGTTGTATAAAAGGGGCAGCTGGCGCCAGCTGTGCAGCACCCGGCTAAAATGGTCGCAAAACAGGGTTTCGCTGGTGGGGCGTATGCACATGGGTTCTTCCAGCTCTTCGCTGCCACCACGGGTTACCCAGGCTACCTCGGGGGCAAAGCCGTCTACGTGGTCTTTTTCTTTTTGCAGTAGGCTTTCGGGTATTAGCAGGGGCATGGCAACATTTTCGTGGCCGGTGGCTTTAAACATACCGTCCAGTATGCGGGTAATGTTTTCCCAAATGGCTTGCCCATAGGGGCGCAAAATGGTAAACCCTTTTACCGAAGAATAATCTACCAATTCGGCTTTTAGGCAAATATCAGTATACCATTGGGCAAAATCTTCATCAATGGGGGTAATAGCCTCCACCATTTTTTTGTTTTTATCGCTCATGCCAATCCTCCTGCTTTTAAAATACTTGGTATAAAAAAATAATAGGCCCCTGTGTGTGTAAACGGCAGGGGCCTTGTTGCGCAAATTGTGGGCTATTTGTTATTTGCCTCTACAAAGCGTACGATATCGCCGACCGTTTTGAAATTTTCAATCTGGTCGTCGGGTACCTCAACACCAAACTCGTCCTCCATTGTCATCACAAGGTCAACAACGTCCAGGCTGTCGGCTTCAAGGTCTTCCACAATATCGGCTTCCATAGTTACCTGGTCTTCTTCTAAATCCAATTGGTCGCACAAAACCTGTCGAATGCGCTCAAAAACCATTTGGGTGCACCCTCTTTCTATAATAAACTTGGCGTGGTGCACGTTGCTGCGCATACAAACAGCTGGCATCCAAAACCTAATACTGTTTATAGCTTGTTTTTAGGATGTTGTCAAGAGTTTCTGTTTAAATTAAAGGATTAAACAGCCCACAGCAACCTTGTGGGATAGTAAGGCGTTTTTGGGGGCAGAATGCCCACCTTATTTTTAAAAAAGCACCAGCGGGGAAATAGGGGAGCGACCAAGGTAAGCGTTTTAGAGATTTAAAACGGAACCGGATGAAGTATGCTTTTTTAGAAAAAGAAGGCATAGCCCTGGTTTTGCACAAAAAATAGCATCTAACCAAAGTTTGCCGGTTTTGGCACTTGTTGAAAAAGGGGCCATATGCTACAATAATAGCTGGAATTTTTTGTTTGTGAACCAACAACAGAGGGGAGCACATTTATGCTTACAGCAATTACCGGTGTAAACTGGGGCGACGAAGGCAAAGGCCGGATGGTGGACCTTTTAAGCCAAGATTATGACATTGTGGTGCGGTACCAAGGCGGCAACAATGCCGGGCATACCGTAATTAACCCCAAGGGTAAGTTTGTGCTAAACCTTTTACCCAGTGGCATTTTGCGCGAAGATGTTGTGAACGTGATGGGCACTGGCATGGTAATAGATTTGGCCCACCTGTTTAAAGAGCGTGCCACTTTAAGCGAGCGCGGCATTGCCATTACCCCCAATAACCTAAAAATTAGCGACCGTGCCGCCATTTGCATGCCCTACCACCCCTTGCTGGATATTTTGGAAGAAGAGCGGTTGGGCGCCGGTGCTTATGGCAGCACCCGCCGTGGCATTGCCCCGGTATATGGCGATAAATACATGAAAAAAGCCCTGCGCATGGGCGATTTATTGCACCTGGATGAACTGAAAGACCGGGTGGAAAAACTGGTTGCCTTTAAAAACCTTACAGTAGAAAAGGTGTACGGCGCAAAACCGGTAAATTTTGAAGAAGTGTGGAGCTGGCTTAGCACCTATGCCAAAGAGTTTGCCCCCTATGTGTGCGACACCGGCCTGTTTTTAACCAATGCCGAAGCGGCGGGCAAGCGCATTTTGTTTGAAGCACAGCTGGGTGCGCTGCGGGATATTGATTTTGGTATCTACCCCTACACGTCGTCCTCTAACACCATTGCAGCTTATGCGCCCATTGGTGCCGGTGTGCCAAACCTGCAGCTAAACAACAGCATTGGCATTACCAAAGCATATTCTTCCTGCGTGGGCGAGGGCCCGTTTGTAAGCGAATATTTTGGCGAGCAGGCCGAAACGCTGCGCCAGGCAGGCGGCGAGTTTGGCGCTGCCACTGGCCGCCCC
Source organism: Ruminococcaceae bacterium OttesenSCG-928-A16 (assembly GCA_030267215.1). Classification (GTDB taxonomy): domain Bacteria; phylum Bacillota; class Clostridia; order Oscillospirales; family Ruminococcaceae; genus JAAYCI01. Next base: position 21,793 of record JAJDJP010000012.1, on the reverse strand, counting down.
CGCCGGGTGGGCGCGTTTGATGTGGTGGCAAGCCGTTATGGCTGCCGTGTGCAGGGGGCTAGCCAGCTGGCCCTAACCATGCTAGATGTGCTTTCGTACATGGACGAGATACCGGTGTGCATTGCCTACGATATTGATGGTGAGCAAACCACCGATTTCCCCTATGGTGCACGGCTGGATAAGGCAAAACCAGTGCTTACCACCCTAAAAGGCTGGAAAACCGACATTAGCGAGGCACGCACCAAAGAGGAACTGCCGCCAGAAGCGGTAACCTATATCGAGTTTATTCAAAAAAGCCTTGGTATTCCCATTACCTATGTATCGGTTGGCCCCGAGCGGGACGCCTACATTATGTTGTAATACCTGTTTCCCCTGCCAGTGGTGGGGGAAACAAATAATTTGGGCAACAAATAGCAAAAGTAAAGCTGGCGCGTCTTTTCAGCGCAGATTAATAGAATATAGGTAGTATCATCGCCAAAAACTTTTGTTTTAAGCCGGGTGATAAACCACAGGAACACATTCGGTATTGCAGGTTTTAGCAGCGCAGTATAAACCAAAACTTTCCGGTGCAGATAATATCAATATTTTGTTGGTTTGCCCTAAGGACGCGCTTGTGGGTTAAGGGCAGAAAACGGTCATTCCTTACAAGCAGATACCGCACAAAAAAACAGGAGGAAAAGAATGGCACACAAAATTGGGTTTGACAATGAGGCGTATATACGCGAGCAAAGCAGCCGTATACGCGGGCGGGTAGAAAAGTTTGACAAATTGTACCTGGAGTTTGGGGGGAAACTTTTTGATGACCTGCACGCCGCACGGGTATTGCCCGGTTTTGACCCGAACGGTAAGGTAAAGCTGCTGGCCGAATTGAAAGACCAAGCAGAGATTATTTTGTGTATCAGCGCAAAATCGATAGAGCAAAACAAGGTGCGTGCCGATATTGGCATTACCTACGATTTAGATGTGCTGCGCCTGATAGATGCCCTGCGCAAGATAGATTTGTACATTAGCACCGTGCTAATTACCCAGTACACCGGCGAAGCCGCAGCCGATGCCTTCCGCAAAAAGTTAGAAATGCGGGGCGAGCGGGTGTATGTGCACACGCTTACCAAGGGTTATCCTTCGGATGTAGACATGATTGTGTCGGAAGAAGGGTATGGTGCAAACCCCTACATAGAAACCACCCGCCCGCTGGTGGTGGTTACGGCACCCGGCCCCGGCAGCGGCAAACTGGCCACCTGCCTTTCGCAGCTGTACCACGAGCAACAGCACGGCTTAAAGGGTGGCTATGCCAAGTACGAAACCTTCCCCGTGTGGGATTTACCGCTGCAACACCCGGTAAATGTGGCGTACGAAGCCGCTACGGCCGATTTGAAGGACGTAAATATGATTGACCCCTTCCACTTGGGGGCATATGGCGTTACGGCGGTAAACTACAACCGCGATGTTGAGATTTTCCCGGTGGTGCGGGCCATTTTAAAACGCATTACCGGCGCCGACATTTACAAAAGCCCCACCGATATGGGCGTGAACATGATTGGCCGCTGCATTACCGATGAAGCGGTGGTGGAACAGGCGGCCCGGCAAGAAATTATTCGCCGCTGGTATAAAGAAAGGGTGGCCCACACCCAGGGCAAGGGCGATGCCGCTGCCATTAAGCGCATTGAGTTTTTGATGAGCAGCCTGGATTTGCACCCCAGCGACCGGTTGGTGGTAGAACCTGCCAACCAAAAGGCCCAAAGCAGCGGGCGCAGCGCTGTGGCTATCGAGCTAGCCGATGGTAAAATCATCACCGGAAAATCGTCGGAACTTATGAATGATACCGCCAGTGTGGTGCTTAACTCGCTCAAATATCTGGCCGGCATACAAGACGAAATATTGCTAATTTCGCCCATTGTACTCGAGCCGATTATCCGCCTAAAAAAAGAGATGCTGGGCAGCCGTTACCCGGTGCTAAAGCTAGAGGAAGTGTTGCAGGCCCTTTCTATTTCGGCGGCTACCAACCCCACAGCCGAGCTTGCACTGCGCCACCTGCCCGATTTGCGGAATTGTGATGTGCATTGCTCCGACATTATCACCGGGGACGATGCCAGTACCTTTTTAAAGCTTGGCATCCGCTATACTTGTGAGCCACAATTCCCCACTAAAGATTTGTATTTCCACTAAGCGGTAAAAATGCAATAATACGCAGTAAACCTATTATAAAGGAGAGAAAACTATGGCCAGTGCAGTTTGGTTTATATCCTACAAGCTTAAAAAAGGTGCTTTGGTAGAAGATTTTTTGCTTGCGTCCAAAAAATGTTGCGACGAGGTGTTGGCCAAACAAAAAGGGTTTATTTCTTGGGAGGTACTGCGTAACGGGGATACCTGGGTTGACCTAGTGAAGTGGGAGACTGAACAAGACGCAAAAAATGGCGATACTGCCGGGGCAAAAAATCCAGCCTCTCGCGAATTTTATTCGTTTATAAACATGAATACCTGCCAACTGCAGCTATATTCTGTTGAAAAAAGCCATTGAATGTTCATAGTATTGGCACTTTTTTAAAATGGGTGTCGGTTATACCTGCGAGCCGCAGTTCCCTACCAAAGGCTTGTGTTTTCATTAAAAATTCTCTTATTAGGGCGTTTACCAAACCTTTGCCCTTAACTAACGATACGAATCAATGGTTGGAAACTTCAAAGTCAAATCCATCCCCTTGTGCCACAGGCGCTGCCCCCCTTGCGGGGGCAAAGGGGGGCGAGAGAGTAGCTGAAATTTGTTGGCATAGTTGTTTGGGCATTTGTGTCCAATCTCGAACTTGACCTTACCCACTTAAACTGATGGGGAATTTCGCAGCGTAATTTTTATCGCTCAAGGGAATAACCGGGAAGCAGTTGACTGCCGCCTGCATTGAGCGGGTGAATTCCCATGGAAGAAAGTAGAACACATCACTATGCTTTAATACACTGTCCACTTCCGCCACCGGGGGCGGATTCCCCGGCGACTTCGGCCATTGGTCGTTCAATGGCCACAAAGGAAACGCCCTTGGCCTTATAAAGGTGAGTATTTTTTGGAATTTCAACGGTTGATTCTTATCAACAACGAAGACTATCAACGATTAAAGGAGCATGCCACATGAAATTGAACCCCAATTATTCGAGCTTAAAAAGCAGCTACTTGTTTATAGACATTGCCCACCGTGTGGCAGCTTATAAAGAAAAGAACCCCGCGGCCGATATTATACGGCTTGGCATTGGCGATGTTACCCTGCCGCTGGCGCAGCCGGTGGTAAAGGCACTGCAAGAGGCTAGTGCTGAAATGGGTGAAGCCGAAACTTTCCATGGATATGGGCCAGAGCAAGGCTACCCCTTTTTGCGGCAGGGCATTGCAGGCTATTATGCGGCGCGGGGGATAACCCTTGCGCAGGAAGAAATTTTTGTATCGGACGGAGCCAAAAGCGACATTGGCAATATTTTAGAGCTATTTAGCCCCGACAATACCGTGCTGATACCCGACCCGGTGTACCCGGCTTACGTAGATGCCAACCTGATGGATGGCCGCAAAATTATTTATGCGCCCGCCACCAAGCAAAACGGCTTTTTGCCCCTGCCCGATAACAGCGTAAAGGCCGATATTATTTATATTTGCAGCCCCAACAACCCGACCGGCGCAGCTTACACCAAGGCACAACTGGCGCAGTGGGTAAACTGCGCAACCAAAAACGAGGCGGTTATTTTGTTCGACGCCGCCTACGAGTGCTTTGTTTCGTCCCCCGATGTGCCGCGGTCTATTTACGAGGTAGAGGGCGCCAAAGAGTGTGCGGTAGAGATATGCTCGCTTAGCAAAACCGCTGGGTTTACCGGCACCCGGTGCGGCTACACCATTGTGCCAAACACTCTGTTTGCAAATGGCCAAAGCCTAAACAAAATGTGGAACCGCCGCCAAACCACCAAATATAACGAAACCCCCTACATTGTGCAGCGTGCGGCCGCGGCGGTGTTTACCCCCGAAGGGCTTGCCGCCTGCCATAAAAATATTGAGTATTACAAAAACAATGCCGGGGTTATTGGCAAAGTGTTGGACCAAGCCAGTGTTTGGTACAGCGGTGGCATCAACAGCCCCTATATTTGGATGGAGTGCCCAAATGGCATGGATAGCTGGCAGTTTTTTGACCTGCTGCTGGAAAAGGCCAACATTGTGGGCACACCTGGTGCCGGCTTTGGCAATAACGGCAATGGGTATTTTAGGCTTACCGGTTTTGGCAACGCCGAAAAAACTGTAGAAGCCGCCGCCCGCCTAAAAGCATTTTTATCTACCTTATAAAAATAAAATACGGAAAAACATGAAAAAAACAATATTTAGCAGCTTTGCCTGTTTTGTGGCTGCGGTGTTGGTGGCCGCGTTTATTAAACCGCTGGGCGCAATAGCAGTAATTACGGCTATTGTGCTGGCCGCCGCCGCTGGCATGCTGGCGCTATCATTGCTACTTAGCTGGTGCGGCAAAGCCGTGGCCCCGGGTAAAATATTTTTGCGCAAACTGGTTTGCCTGTTGCCGTTTGCTGTAATAGGGGCGTTAACCTATTTTTGGGGTGTGCCATTGGTAAACAATGGGCTGGGTTTTGCCGCTTACGTTGTGCTGCCTGCTATGGTGGCAAGCAGCGCCGGTATCTTTTTGTTAATGAATATACTATACAGCCTTATATGTAGCCTTGTTGCCTTGATGCTAAGGAAATTTAAAAATAGTAATTAGGTATCCACAATGCAATAAAAGTGCTTTGCCAGAAAGAAGGGTGGAACCAGATGAAAAAACTATTTTTTGCGGCCGTGGCACTGGCGGCGGTAGCCTATTTGCTGCTGCTGTTTGTAACAGGCGATGTTGCCCTAATTGTGGCAACCGTGCTGGGCTGCCTTGCCGGGCTTGCTGTTTATATTGGGCTTGCCATGTTGGTGGCCAAAAAGCTACCCCAAAGGCAGCAAAGCTGGGTTTGGGCGCTGGTGGCTGCCCTGCTGGCGGCGGGGTACTTTTTGGTGGTAAAACCGTTTAACATGGCGGCATTGCTTGCCCCCACGCCAGGTGGCCATGCCTTGTTTGTGCTGGGGCTGGTGCTGCTTGTGCTGTGCTATGGGGCGGGGTTTAGCCTGCTTTGGGCTGCCGTAAAAGGGGTAATTGGTTTTATGAAAAGCCTGTTTAAACAAGGCAGAAAGTAAATAATAGATGCATTTAATTAAAGAGCAAATTGGGTAAAAATTATCTGTTACTCTGCGGGCGCTTTGCCCAAAGAACTTTGCCCTTGTGGTTTTTGCAAGAAGGATTCTTCCTTTTGCTCGGGAAAACAAACAGGTAAAAGCAAAATTGAGTTTTATAGCCGTTAAGGGGCTGCCAAGGGCAGCCCCTTAACGTTTTTTTAAACAGCAACCAGCCGGCTGTAACTTTGAAGAATTTGTGAATTTTTTGTGGAGTTATTGACTTTTTTTCTATAACTGATAAAATGATTAAGGTAGTTAATTAATTAAGTTAATAGTTATAGGTTTTAACAAAAATTTCACATGTGCAAGCACATTAAAAATAAGGAGGACACAGTGCATTTTAAAGGTATTTACAGCTACTCTGGAGAGTACGCCGCCGCGGTGGGCTTGTTTGAGCAAATGGATAAATTGCGCCGGGTTTGGGCGGGGTTTCACCCTATGCCGCCGTTTAAACGTAGCGACCTTGCCATGCTGGGAACCATAGACCGTATGCTGAACCATGGCGAAAAAAAGGTGACCGTAAGCATGTTGGCCCGCCAGCTTCAGCAGTCTATGCCGGGGGTTTCGCAAAAAATAACCCTGCTGGAAGAAAAGGGCTATGTAAAGCGAGAGGGCGATAAGGCTGACCGCCGGGTAATTTATATTGAACTTACCAACAAAGGAAAAGAGGTGGCCCATGCCTCTTTAGGGGAGTTTTTAGGCCGTATTGAAAGTGCCCTGAATATGATGGGAGAAGAAAAAACAAACCAGCTGCTGGCGCTAATGCAAGAGCTAAGCACCGCAATAGAAACCGTGCAGCAACAAAACAAATAGCCGCTAAAGGTATTTGTGGGGTGTACCCCCTAAAACCGTAGTAAGGAGTTGAATGTTTTTGACCAAGTTATTTCGTTATGTAAAAAAATATAGCCTGTTTTTGCTTGTGGCGGTTGTGCTGCTGTTTGGCCAGGCGATACTGGACCTGAACCTGCCCAACATGATGAGCAATATTGTAAACGTTGGCATACAAAAAAATGGTATCGAGGAAATTGCTCCCAAGGCAATTTCGGCCGAGGCATTTGGGTTTGTTAGCGGGTTTATGGATGAAGAGGACAAGGCAGCCGCGCAGGCCGCTTACACCCCCTACGCCCAGCTAACCGAAGCCAAACAAAAAAATACCGACAAAACTTTTCCGGATGCAGCGGCCAGCAATGCGCTGGTGTATACCGCAACCAAAGAGGACGCGGCCGCGGCCGATACCGCTTTTGCCAACGGCGGCTATGCCTTTGTGCAATTGATGCAAGAGGTAGCCAAGCAAAGCGGGGTAGAAGTGGGCGACAACAGCAGCAACAGCGCCGAATTTGACCTAAGCCAAATGGAGCAGCTGCTGCCCATGCTGCAAGCAGCCCCGCCCGAAATGCTGCAAACTGCCATACAACAAGCCAAAGATACGCCCGAGATGCTATCTTCTGGCGTGGCGGCGGTGTTAAATAAAGCGTTTTACCAAAGCCTTGGCGCCAACACTAACAACATGCAAACCAGCTATATTGTGCGCGCTGGCGGCATTATGCTGCTGCTTAGCCTTGCGGTGCTGGTTTGTGCCGTGGGCATTGGCTTTTGTTTTGCCCGCATTGGCGCCGGCGTTGCAAGAGATTTACGCCGAGATATATATAGCAAGGTGTCTAGCTTTAATAATGCCGAAATGGATAAGTTCTCTACCTCCAGCTTAATAACCCGCACCACCAACGACGTTACCCAGGTGCAAATGATGTACACCATGGGCATGCGTATGATGATTTATGCCCCGGTAATGGGTATTGGCGGCGTTATTATGGCGCTGCAAAAATCGGCCGGCATGAGCTGGATTATTGTGGTGGGCGTGCTGGTAATGATGGGTGTAATTGGGGTGCTTTTTGCCGTGGTAATGCCCCGGTTTAAAAAGATGCAAACCCTGCTGGACAGGCTGAACCTTGTTTCGCGCGAAAACCTTTCGGGCATTATGGTGGTGCGCGCGTTTTCTAACCAAAAGTTTCAAGAAAAACGCTTTGACGAAGCCAACCAAAACCTAACCCAAAACACCCTGTTTGTTAACCGCTCTATTGCGCTGCTAATGCCAATTATGATGCTGCTTATGAACGTGATGTCGTTGGCAATTGTGTGGCTTGGGGCCGACCAAATTGCGCAATCGGCCTTGCAGGTGGGCGATATGATGGCCTTTATTCAGTATGCCATGCAAATCATAATGTCCTTCCTGTTTATCGCCATGATTTTTGTGATGGTGCCTCGTGCTTCGGTATCGGCCGAGCGCATTAACGAGGTGCTGCTAAGCGAAGACAGTGTGCAAGACCCCACCGCCCCCAAAACCTTTAAAGGCCGTGCCAAAGGCGAGGTTGCCTTTAACAACGTTTCGTTTCGCTATGCGGGGGCCGATGAAGATGTGCTGCACGATATTAGCTTTACGGCCAAACCCGGGCAAACCACAGCGTTTATTGGTTCTACCGGGTCGGGTAAATCTACCGTTGTAAACCTGGTGCCCCGTTTTTACGATGCAACCGAGGGCAGCATAACCATAGACGGCATAGACGTGCGACAAATTACCCAGCACGAGCTGCGCGAGAACATTGGCTATGTGCCACAAAAAGGCATGCTGTTTAGCGGCACTATAGATAGCAACCTGAAGATTAGCGATGAAAATGTAAGCGAAGAACAGGTGCGCAGGGCAGCCGAAATTGCCCAAGCTACCGAATTTATTGATGGCATGGACGAAGGATTTTCTACAGAAATTAGCCAGGGTGGCACCAACGTTTCGGGCGGGCAGCGGCAGCGGCTTTCGATAGCGCGGGCGCTGGTAAAAGATGCACCCATCTACGTGTTCGACGATTCGTTCTCGGCGCTGGATTTTGCCACCGACGCAAAACTGCGTGCCGCTTTAAAACCCTATACCCAGCAATCCACCGTTTTATTGGTGGCGCAAAGGGTTTCTACCATTATGCATGCCGAGCAAATTGTGGTGTTAAACGATGGCAAGGTGGCCGGCATTGGCACCCACCAAGAATTGCTTAAAAACTGCGAAACTTACCGCGAAATTGCGGAAAGCCAGCTGAGCAAGGAGGAATTGGCATGAGTGAAACTAAAAAAGAAAAAGCCCCTAAAAACAGGCGGAGGCAAGGCCCTATAGGCGGTGGCCCGGGCGCTATGATGCCGGGCGAAAAAGCCAAAGATTTTAAGGGCACCATGCGCAATTTAATGGCTTACCTTAAAGCCTATTTGCCTGCTATTATTGCCAGTTTGGTGCTGGCGGTTGCGTCTACGGTGTTTTCTATACTAGGGCCCAAAATTATGGGTAACGCCACCACCAAATTGTTTGAAGGCCTGCTTGCCATGATAGCCGGCACCGGCGGCATAGATTTTGATGCCATTGCCGGTATACTGCTAATGTGTTTGCTAATTTATGTTATCAGCGCGGCGTTATCGTACCTGCAAGGGTTTTTGCTTTCGGGCATTGCCACCAAGGTAAGCTATACCATGCGCAAAGATATCAGCGAAAAAATGAACCGCCTGCCGCTTTCTTATTTTGATAGAGTGAGCCACGGCGACGTGTTAAGCCGCATTACCAACGACGTGGACACCCTAAGCTCCACGTTAAGCCAGGGGCTTTCGCAAATGGTAAGCGCCATAACCGCCATTGTGGGCGCACTGGTTATGATGCTGACCATCAACCCCTGGATGACCCTGATTACCATGTTTATCTTGCCGGTTTCGTTTGTGCTGGTATCGGTTATTGTTAAAAAAAGCCAGCCGTTTTTTCAAAAACAGCAACAGTATTTGGGGCAGGCCAATGGCCAGGTAGAAGAAATGTATGGCGCCCATGTTGTGGTAAAAGCCTTTAACTACGAGGAAGAAAGCGAACGCGACTTTGGCGAAGTGAACGAAAAGTTACATTCCTCTGCCTGGAAAAGCCAGTTTTTTAGCGGCCTAATGATGCCGGTGATGAACTTTGTTTCGAATGTTGGCTATGTGCTGGTGTGTAGTTTGGGCGGATTTTTCACCCTAAACGGCACCATTACGGTGGGTGATATTCAGGCATTTATTCAGTATGTGCGCAACTTTACCCAGCAAATTAGCCAAATTGCAAACATCTCTAACGTGCTGCAGCAAACCGCCGCCGCCGCCGAGCGTGTGTTTGAATTTTTAAACGAAGAGGAAGAAACCCCCGACACCGAAACCCCCGTTGTGCTGGATAAGGTGGAGGGCAGCGTGTACTTTGCCCACGTAAACTTTGGTTATCTGCCCGAAAAAACCATCATCAACGATTTTTCTGCCATTGTAAAGCCGGGCCAGCAGGTGGCCATTGTTGGCCCCACCGGGGCGGGCAAAACCACCATGGTAAAATTGTTAATGCGTTTTTACGATGTAAACAGTGGCGCCATTTTGGTAGATGGATACGACCAAAAACAATTTACCAGAAACGGCCTGCGCAGCATGTTTGGCATGGTGCTGCAAGATACCTGGCTGTATAACGATACCATTATGGAAAATATCCGCTATGGCCGGCTAGATGCCACCGATGAAGAGGTAATTGCGGCGGCCAAAGCCGCCCAGGCCGATCATTTTATCCGCACCCTGCCCGATGGCTATAACATGGAACTAAATGAGGAGGCCAGCAACATTTCTCAGGGGCAAAAGCAGCTGCTTACCATTGCCCGCACCATTCTTTCTAACCCAAAGGTGCTTATTTTAGACGAAGCCACCAGCAGTGTGGACACCCGCACCGAAATTGCGATACAAAAAGCCATGAACAACTTGATGAAGGGGCGCACCAGTTTTGTAATTGCCCACAGGCTTTCCACTATCCGCGATGCCGACATGATTTTGGTAATGAAGGATGGCGACATTGTGGAAACCGGCACCCATCAAGAGTTGCTGGCAGAAAACGGATTTTACGCCTACCTGTACAACAGCCAGTTTGAAAACGGGCTGACGGCGTAAAGTGAGATCTAATTTAAAAACCGGGGGCTTGCATGCTGCAAGCCCCCGGTTTTTGTTTGCTGGTTATGGAGGGGAAGGATTGGTTATGCGTGCACTATTTTGTAACCTGCACAATGGGTATGCCCTAAATGCCATACAGTATTTTAGCCAGCCCAAGCCCGTCGTACAATAAAAAGCGGCCCAAAAACATTACGCCAATATAAAGCAGGGCCTCGTACTTTAGGGCGGGCTTGCCCGCAAGGTGCTTTTTGGTAACAAGGCTAAAAAGCCGAAATATCAGCAGCCCACCAAGGCGCCAAGGGTGTTCATCAGCAGGTCGTCTACATCGGTGGTGCGTACATTTAGCAGCTGGCTAAGCTCTATTACCATCGAAAAGCCAAACCCGTACAAAACAGCATACCCTATTTTGTTAAGGCGTGGCCACAACAAGGGCAGCAAAAAGCCAAAAGGCACAAACATAACGGCATTAAGAAAATGCCCGGCATTGCCAAAAGGCGTATAGTAAAAAGGAATAAGGTTGAGCTGCTGGGGGTTAATTTCAATACCCCTGCGCAGAATATCGAACAAGGTGCCCGCGCCGGTAACATAAAAAACCGCCATGATATAAAGGGCAAACACCAATAGTGCTACCAAGCGGCTTTTGGGCAGCCGGTTTTTTTGGCGCCGGTTTACTGTAAGGCAGGCAATGCCAAATGGCAGCATGGTGGTTAAAAATTCGTATGCGTTCCACAGCAGTTCGTTCAAAGTATCCACATCCCTGTTTATAAAAATAGGCCGATAGGCATGTATTTACTATACAGTATAGGGGCGTGCAATTTATTTGCACGCCCCTACTTTTATATGATGATTTTATGATGTTTGCGCTTACTTGGAGGGAGAGCTATGGGAATGCTTTGCAAGTGTTTTTTATAAAAAGAGTGAAGTTTGCCATGGCTATTCTGCCATGCGCACCACCACGCCCGCAGGCAGGCAGGCGGCCCAGTCCCCCTCGTGCTGCAACCAGCCAAAAGCTTCGCAGTTATGGTCGGGGCAAACCGAGTTAATAAAGCGGATTTTGCCGTCCAATACCTCCAGCTGCACCGGCAAATCGGCGGTATCGATATGGATAACCTGGTTTTTATTTAAAGCATAGCTGGTTACCGTTTGCCCCGAGGGGGTAAGCCCCACAGTTACCTGTGCGGTGGCCCCGGTGGTTTTGTTTAGCTGCCAAAAGGCAAAAAGGCCAACCGCAATGGCCAAAATAATGCCGATAAAAGTAAGGTCTGTTTTGCGAAAAAAGGTTTTGGGCGCTTGGGGTTGGTTCATAAGGGTACCTCGGTGCGTTATTCGTATCGTACCCATATTTTACCACAAACAAAATAAAAATGTTGGCTGCCCTTTGCCAAAAACCGGGTGGTTAAAAAAGGTTTTTGCGCAGGGCATTTGTTTGTAAATGCGGGTTTGGCGTGGTATAATGCATACATTCTACCGCAATAAGGAGTGTTATTTTTGGCAGAACTGGAAACAAAAAAACGCGTGTTTAGTGGCATTCAGCCATCGGGCACGTTTACATTGGGCAACTATGTGGGGGCGGTGCGCAACTGGGCCCCGTTGCAAAAGGAATTTGACTGCATATACAGCGTTGTAAACATGCACGCCATTACGGTGCGGCAACAGCCTGCCGCCCTGCGCCGCCAAACTTACGAGGCGGCGGCCATGTTGCTGGCGGCGGGCATTAACCCAAAACAAAGCATTGTGTTTGTGCAAAGCCATGTACCGCAGCACACCCAGCTAAGCTGGGTGCTTGCCTGCAACACCATGTTTGGCGAGCTTTCGCGCATGACGCAGTTTAAGGATAAAAGCCAAAAGCACACCGAAAATGTGAACGCCGGCTTGTTTACCTACCCGGTGCTAATGGCGGCCGATATTTTGTTATATGGTGCGCACGGCGTGCCGGTGGGCGAGGACCAAAAACAGCATGTAGAGCTTGCCCGCAATATTGCCCAGCGTTTTAACAATGCGTATTCCGACACCTTTATAGTGCCCGAACCCTACATACAAAAAATAGGTGGCCGCATTATGAGCCTGCAAAACCCGGCGGCAAAAATGAGTAAATCGGACGAAAACATCAACGGGTTTATCTCGATGCAGGACGATGCCGACACCATTGTGCGCAAGTTTAAGCGCGCTGTTACCGATAGCGAGGCAAGGGTGTACCGCTCGAAGGAAAAAGCCGGTGTTTCGAACCTGATGGATATTTACGCCGCCATGACCGGCAAAACCGATGCCGAAATTGAGGCCGAATTTGAGGGCAAAGGCTATGGAGACTTTAAGCTGGCCGTAGCCCAAAGCGTAATAGATGTGTTTGCCCCGCTGCAACAAGAGCATGCCCGCATTTTGGCCGATAAGGCTGAGCTGGAACGCATTTTAGAAGACGGTGCCCAGCGTGCCCAGCATTTGGCAAACAAAATGCTGGCCAAGGTGTATAAAAAAGTAGGGTTTGTGTAAACTTGCATAAGCAGCAAAAAAATGCCCCGCCTGCATTTTGCGGCGGGGTTTGCATATAGTATGTGCTTTAAAAAGAATTATTTGCCTTGCTTGTTGCGGGCGTCAATGCGCTCTTCGCTAGTTTTAATTAGGTTTAGCAGGCTGGTGGCGTACAAGGGATAGTCTTTGCCAAGGCTTTCGGTGGTCATAATAAAAGCCGAAAGATCTTTTAGCTGGCCATTGCCAATGTCTTCGCCCTTTAGCGCGGCGGCCACGTTGGCTTCGGCTATATCCATAGCGCCACTTGTGTACCCACGCCATAAAGATTCTGGCACACTAAACATGCTGGCCGCGTTTTTAGGGGCCGAGCGGTACACCAAACGGAACATTTTGTACACCGACATCATCAGGTAGGCGCTTACCTCGGTTACCAGGGCTTTGTCGGGGCAGGCGGTAAGCTTGTCGTACAATATATTCAGGCTGTTGCTAATTAATTTACGGTTTAGGGTGGGCAGCACGCTGCCACGGAAGTGCCCGTCCTTGTTGGCGGTGGCTTCGGGTGCGGGGATATCCTCTACATTTAAGGTAAGGCCGCTGCGGTCTGCGCTTCTGCCTAGCAAATAATCGCACGAAACATCGTAAAAGTCGGCAATTTTCACCACAAAGCTAAGCCCGCATTCGCGTATGCCTTTCTCGTAATGGCTAAGCAGTGCCTGCGAAACCCCCAGTTCCTCGGCTGCTTTTTTTTGCGTAATACCACGCTCTTTACGCAACAGGGTAATAATTCTGCAAAACTCTAAGGCCATACCGCAAAACGACTCCTTGTAACTGGCGTATTGTACCGGGCCATTCCCCACAAAAGGCCTATACACGCCACTATTATTTCCATTCTATGTGCCAAATCATATAAGATTATTCCCCAAAAAACCTAGGCTAGAAGGATTACGTACTGTAAAGTATAGTGTAAGAAAAACAATTTGTAAAGCGGTGTAAGCGCCAAAAAAACCGCTAAAATTTTTATTTTGCCCGCTTTTTGGGCAAGCTACACTATATGTTATGTATGTAAAAAAAAACGACGCCAAATGTTGTGGTTGTGCTTCGATAAAAATTTTTTAGCGGAGAAAGTATTTCGCTGGTTTGCTGAATAAATTAATGGATAAACAGGAGAATAAAGATGAAAACATTTAAATTGCATTGCATTCGCCACGGGATAACCCAAGCCAACCTAGATGGCACCTATGCCGGGGGCGGGTTAGATGTGCCGCTGTGTGCCCAAGGGGTGGAAGAATTGCAAAATTTGCAGCAAAAATACACCTACCCGGTGGTGCCGGTGGTGTTTTCTTCGCCCATGCAGCGGGCGCTGCAAACGGCCGAGCTGCTGTTTCCCCATGTGGCCGAAAAAATAGTGGTTGAAGACCTGCGCGAGAATATTTTTGGCGAGTTTGAGGGGCGCAAGGTGGAGGAATTGCTAGGAGACGAGCGGTTTGCCCAGTGGCTAAACCCCGAAAGCGGCTTTGTGCCAGAGGGCGGCGAAAGCGGCAAAGCGTTTGCGGCCCGCACGGCCAATGCGCTATATGCCATTATGGAGTATATGATTAAAAACGAAATACCCGAAGCGGCCTGTGTTACACATGGTGGCGTAATTATGAGCATGCTAAGCCAAAAAGGCCTGCCCCAGCAGCCACCCAAAAACTGGATGGTGAAAAACGGCTGTGGCTTTACGGTGCAAACCAGTGCTGCCATGCTAATGCGCGATGGCAGTGTAGAGCTGGTGCAAACCCTGCCAAATAGTCGCTAGTCGTTAGTTAAGGGTCAAGGAACTTATCCCCTGCACCTACAACTACGAGCGATGGCGCACAGGGATAGGTTTTGACCTTGAAAGTTTTGTCAACACAGAAAAGAGGAACCTATGGAACAGGGAATGATACAGATATACACCGGGGAGGGGAAAGGCAAAACAACTGCGGCGGCTGGCCTTGCGGCAAGGGCGCTTGGGCAGGGGCTGCGGGTTGGTTTTTTTGGCTTTTTAAAAACCGGCCTAAGTGGCGAGATGGTGTCCTTGGTAAAAGCCGGGGCGGTTTTTATGGCCCCGCAAGGTAGCGGCAAATTTGTGTGGCAGATGGACGACACAGAAAAAGAAGCATGCAGAAAACAGCAAACCGCCACCCTTGCCCGTGCCGCCCAAATGATGAACCAGTTTGACCTGCTGGTGCTGGACGAAGTATTTGGGGCACTTGCCACCGGCATGCTAACCCCCGGTGATGTAATGCAGCTGGTAGAGCAAAAGCCCGCCGGTATGGAGCTTGTGCTTACCGGCCGTGATGCACCGCCGGCACTGCTGGCAAAGGCCGATTATGTAACCGAAATGCGCAGTGTAAAACATCCCTTTGACGATGGGCTGAAGGCACGCAAAGGTATTGAATTTTAGCAAGGTTTCTTCATCACTTAAAGAAAGCGAAAAAAACCGAAATGCACTCTGAGCGAAGCGAAGAATCTTGCAATGCCCGTTTTTTGCGTAGAGGCTGCGTGCCCCTTGTATTTTGCACTTTACTGCGGTAAAATAGGGGAATCACTTTGAGAGGGGTGTGCATGTAAATGCAAGAAGAAAAAGTTACGTTATCGAGCGACCGGCCCATTGAGTATTTGTGCGAGGAGTATGAAAAAAACAATTATATCGACCCCGAAACCTCGGAAAAACTGGGGGTAAAGCGTGGCCTGCGCAACGCCGATGGCACCGGTGTGCTGGCAGGGCTTACCAACGTGTGCGATGTAGTTGGCTACACCATGCAAAACGGGGTGAAAACCCCGGCGCCCGGCAAGCTTATTTACCGTGGTATCGACGTGGAAGAACTGGTGAATGCCGCCGTGGAAGAAGACCGCTTTATTTTTGAAGAGGTGATTTGGTTGCTGCTGTTTGGCACCCTGCCAAGCGAGAGCGAACTAGAGAATTTTAGGCAGCTATTATACGAATGCCGCGAGCTGCCCGAAACCTTTGAAGAAGATATGATTATTAAGGCCCCCAGCCCCAATATTATGAACAAAATGGCCCGTGGGGTGCTGGCCCTGTATTCGTACGACGAAGAACCGGAAGGGCAAAGCCTTTACAATGTAATACAGCAATCCATCCGGCTTATTGCCAGCCTGCCCACCATTATGGTAAGTTCTTATCAAGTAAAGCGGCGTGTGTACGATAAAAAGTCGATGTACTTCCACAAGCCGCAACCAGGGCAAACCACGGCCGAGCATATTTTATCTACCTACCGGGCCAACCAGCGCTATACCAAAGAAGAAGCCCGCCTGCTGGATTTATGCCTAACCCTGCACGCAGACCATGGCGGCGGCAATAACTCTACTTTTGCCTGCCGGGTGCTTTCTAGCAGTGGCACCGATACCTACAGCGCCATTGCGGCCGGTATTGGCAGCTTAAAAGGCCCCAAACACGGCGGCGCCAACCACAAAGTTATGCAGATGCTGGACTATATTAAAGCCGGTGTTAAAAACTACGATGATGAAGACGAGATAAAAGAGTTTTTGCGCCGCCTGTTGCGTGGGCAAGAGGGAGACGGCAGTGGCCTTATTTATGGCCTTGGCCACGCAGTGTATACGGTTAGCGACCCACGCGCCGTAATTTTGCGCCACCACGCCGAAGACCTTGCCTACGAAAAAGGCTATGGCGATGATTTTAAACTTTTGTGTGCGGTAGAAAAGCTGGGACCGGTTGTTTTTGGAGAAGAAAAAGGCAACAAAGATGTGTGCGCTAATGTAGACTTGTTCTCCGGCCTCATTTACCGCATGCTGGGTATTTCCGAAGATTTGTTTACCCCGTTGTTTGCCATCAGCCGTATTCCCGGTTGGTGCGCCCACCGGGCCGAAGAAATTATTTTTGCCAACCGTATTATTCGCCCGGCTTACAAATACCTTGGGCTGCGGCAAAAATATACCCCGCTAAACAAGCGGGTATAAGCTGGGGCTAAGGGCTGGGCACTGGGGCAAACACCCTTATTGCAAAGTATAGGAGCATGGATGAAAAGTAAAGCCTTTACAGTGGTTGTTATGCTGGTAATGGTGCTAACAGGCGCCGCCTATTGGGCCGATCTTTCTCTGTTTATAAACCCCGCTACCGGGTTTGTGCAAACAGGGCCGCTTTGGGTGCGCTATGTGGTGCTGGCAGCGGTGCTGGTATTGGCGGCCTTTGGGCTGCGGGGGGTAAGCCCCCACGCCATTGGGGTGTTGCGCGTTAAAAACCGCAAGTTGAGCATTTTATTTGTGCTGGCCGGGGTTAGTGGCCTTGTGTTTGGCGTTTTTTCGGCAGCGCTGGCCGTGCCCAGTTTGGTTGCCGTAACCCTTGATAGCGAGCCGGTTTTGGCGCTGGTGGTAAGCGTGGTATACCAGCTTTTGCTGGGGTTATTATTTGTGTGGTACGGCATTTGGATGCTATTGGCCGCGCGCCAACTGCAAAAGCAGAGCCGCCCCTCGCCCACCCAAAGCGCTGGACCGGGCATGTTGGCGGCTATGCCATTTTGCTTGCAAACGGTGTACCGTGTGTTAATTAACCCCAGCAGTGTTTACCGCACGGCCAACATTGTGCATATTTTTACGGCCCTGTTTTCTATGCTGTGGTTTGGCATGTTGCTGCGGGCGCTATATATTGCGCTGGTGCGCCAGCGGGTACGCTGGATGTATTTGTTTGGCCTGGTTACCTTTTTGTTTGCCACCTGCCTGGAGTTTGCGGGCGCGCTGCACACAATAGTGGCGGGTGAATTTGCCCTGTTGCCCTTATTAGAGGGGATTTGCACCGGCTTTTTTGGCCTGACCGCTGGAGTTGTTTCGATTTCGATTGTGTCGATTAACACGGCCCCTGGTGCGCCGGCTTTAGGCAATGCGCCAAAGCCCGAAAAAAAGGTGTACCGCCGTGCCCAGTTTTAAAGCAATTGGCGGGCAAAATAAAAGGGGCTGCCGCACGGAGTAAAAACGAAAACAAAAAAAGTTTTTGTACAGTACCCCTCACACTCAAGCAAAAAATAAATCGCTGGAGAGGCTCGTTTTCTCCAGCGATTTTCTTGTATTCAAGAGCTTGCAACAGCCCCTTTTGTGTTTTATATATTTGCGTTGGCTTTATGCCGGGCTATTAGCCCCCATATTACCCCTGCCAAAACAATGGCTAAAAAGGCAACTGCCCATATAAACCAAGCGTTGCTGGTGCTGCCACCTCCTTGGTCTACCCCGGGGGTAGCCAGCAGCTGCCCAGCGGCAAAGCCAACAAGGTAACCAATGGGGGTAGCAACCATGGTTGTTTTGCTACCCGCAATGGCGGCAACCCCAATGGTAAAAAGCCCCACCAAAAATAAAAAAAGGGGCCATTGTTTCATGCCGTGCAGCCCAAACAAAGCAAACCGGCACAGCAAAAAGCATAAAAACAGCGCAAGCCACGCCCCTAATGCCCAAAATAGTTTGGTTTTTATCATTTTGTTTTTCAAAAAAGCGTCCTCGCTTTTTACAGCATTTAAGGGGTTTTTGTGTAGGGTTCGGTTTTAGAGCAGATGAATGAAATATAGTGCATATAGGTGCCGCCAAAAAATGGTGTGGACAAGGCGGCTGAATGCAGCAACCCTAGGCGGGTTACAAGTGAGGGCAACGAAGTACCACACCATTTTTAGCAAGAATTAGATGTGCTATGTTTTGTTAATCTGCTTGAATATATTGCAGCGCGGCGGTAACCGTGTGCCAAGGGCCTGCGGCATACGGCAGGCAGGCAAACAGGGTGCCGTGCAGTGTAAAAATTGCCATGCTGGGGCCCGCCAAAGTTTGCAAGGGCTGCTCCCAGCCCATCAACATTTCCATTTGTGTGTTGTAAATGCGCAGGCCGTGGGGCAAAACTTCTAGCGTGCAGGCACCATACAAACAGGTGGGTACCCAGCTAAGGTTGCTGCCAAGTTTGCCGGTTTTTTGCCGGGCCAGCGCGGTGGTAAAAAGCAAAGCAAGCATGCCGGTTAAAAAAAGGGGCAGGAGAACCAGCGGCGGCGTTACAAACATGGCCAAAACCAAAATAGAAAAAGAGCAAAATGCAAGCGCCCAAAACAACCGCCGCCACCGCTTGCTGCCAAGCTGCTGTTCTGCCTGTATGCTGGCAGCCGATAAAGCCACCGAAGTATCGGCCAAATATTGAAACGACCAAAGGCTGGGTTGCGGTTCTACCGCCAGCAGCGGCCCGGGTTGTGTTTGGGCTTGGGCCAGTTTGTTTTGCAAAAATGTCTCGGTTTCTTGTGCTTGTTCTGGCGTGGCAAAACAGCGCAGCGGCAAAATAAAAAGCACGGTTTGTTTTTGCATTATCAGCAGCAGATGATTGGTTTTGTGCACCCCGGTAAAGGCGGCGTAGGTAAAGGCGCCCAGCCGGGTATCGCCATCGTAGCAGGCAATGCCCTCGGCAGTAATTTGGCAGGTAAATGCCGGGCGGTAAGCGGCAAAGCCAAACAGGTGGGCAGCCTGGTTTTGGGCCGGGGTGCCCCTGCCGGCAAACAGCACAATAGCCAAAAGCACCAGCAGCCACAAAAAAGGGTTGCGCAGCAGCCCGCCTGCCAGCAGCAGCGGTGGGGTGGTGCCGGCATAACGCAGCACCGTGGTGGCAACCAAAAATGTAAACAACAAGGCAAATGCCCCGCCTATAATACAGTGAGTAATAGTTTTTTTAAGCTGGGCCCTTTGGGTGGCCTCCTGCCGGTCTTGCGGGGTAAGTTTTAGTTGCAGCTGCATAATGGTGGGGTACCTTTCTGCCAAGGTGTTGTATTATAAATAGTAAGCACAAGTAAAAAGTTGTGTTTGCTACCCAAAAGGTACCATAATTGGCAGGGCAAAGTCAATGAAAGCGGTGCGCCGCAAAGCACGCAAAATACGCCCTTTTTTTTGACCCCGAGCATACCAATGTGCTATAATTACATGTTGCAACTTATAGCAAGTAAAAGTAAAATGGGCCGCCTGCGTTTTGGCCTGCATTTTAGGGAGATGTTTAAAGCTATGCCAGATAAAGATGGGCTAAACCTTTTGCCGGTGCTGCTTGGGGCCGACATGAACTGCTACAGCGTAGCACGCGCTTTTCATGAAGAGTATGGCGTTAAAAGCCATGCTTTTGGCCGCTATGCCATGGGCGAAACCAAGTATTCGCGCATTGTAAAGGTAACCGCCGTGCCCGATATTGACACCGATGAGGTGATGCTGGAAACCCTTGCTGCCTTTGCCGAAAAGCACCCCAACGAGCAAAAAATATTGATGGGTTGCACCGACGATTATGCCGCCATGATTATTCGCAACCGCGAAGAGCTGGGCAAAAACTATATTGTGCCTTATATTGGCGCCGAATTAATGGAGAATTTGGTGTCGAAAGAAAACTTTTATAAATACTGCGAGGCGTTCGATATCCCATACCCAGCCACCGAAATTGTGGAGCAGGATACCGACCCCGCCATTTTTGACATGCTGCCCTTTGCGTATCCCATTATTATTAAGCCCAGCAGCAGCATACAATACTGGAAACACCCCTTTGCCGGCATGAAAAAGGTGTATGTTGCCAAAACCGCCCAGCACGCCAAAGAAATTGCCGCCAAAATTTTTGCCGCCGGCTACCCCGATACCCTTGTGGTGCAGGATTTTATACCGGGGGCAGATAGCGGCATGCGGGTGCTAACCGCCTATTGCGACCGCAACGCGAAGGTGAAAATGATGTGCTACGGCCAGGTATTGCTGGAAGAACACACCCCCAAAGCGGTGGGCAACCACGCCGCCATTTTAACCGAGTATAACGGCCCTTTAATGGAAAAAATTAAAAACTTTTTAGAGGACGTGGGCTATACCGGCTACGCCAACTTTGATATTAAGTTTGACCCGCGCGACAACACCTACCGTGTGTTTGAAATTAACCTGCGGCAGGGGCGCAGCAACTATTATGTTACCGGTGCCGGGCTTAATATTGCAAAATTTGTGGTGAACGACCGCCTGCTGCTGCAAGATTTAGGCGAGCCACAGCTGTTTGCAGGCGAGAGCTTTTGGCACTCCATTCCTGTAGATATTGTGTGGAAATATACGGATGGTAGAAACTTAATTAAACGTGCCAAAGCCATTGTGGCCGCCCGAAAAGACACCACTACCCTTGGCTATGCGTACGATTTGCGCCTAAACCCCCTGCGCCAGCTGTATTTGTGGGAGCACAACCGCCGCTACCGCGAAAAATACGCCAAATATTGCAAAAAGCCCGCCCGCAAATACCGCATGTAATTTTGGGGGGCCGGGCCATGCTGCCCGCCTTTTGCCGGTGAAAAATAACACCAATGTTGAATAGTAGGAGGCCTTTACAGGATGCCAAACAGCAAGGTATTGGGAATATTGGGTGGCCTTGGCCCCATGGCAACTGCCTATTTTTATGAATTGGTTATTGCCCACACCAAGGCCGAAAAAGACCAGGACCATATTGATATGGTAATTAGCAGCAAAGCCACCACGCCCGACCGCACCGCCTATATTGTGGGCAAAAGCACCGAAGACCCCTTTGTGGTAATGGAGGCAGAGGCCCATCGCTTGGTTACTTTTGGTGCCGAGGTAATTGCCATACCCTGCAACACGGCCCATTATTTTTACCAGCGTTTGCACCAGGTGATACCGGTGCCCATTTTAAACATGGTGGGCGACACGGTGGCGCAGGTAAAAAATGGTGGCAGCCAAAAGGTTGGCATTTTGGCAACCGATGGCACCATACAGGCCGAAACCTACCAGCTAGAGTGTAAAGCGCAAAACCTTGCCTGCGAAGTGCCGGGCCCGGCGGCGCAAGCGGCCCTAATGCAGGTTATTTATCGGGACATCAAAGCTGGAAAAGAGCCGGACATGGAACTGTTTAATACAGCGGCAGAGGAACTGTTTGCCGCCGGCTGCAGCCATATTATTCTTGGCTGCACCGAACTTTCGCTATTGAAAAAAGACGGCCGACTGGATAGCCGCTTTGTAGATAGCATGGAGGTGCTGGCCAAAGCGGCCATTACCGCCTGCGGCAAAACCCCCATTGGGTTTGGGTAAAACCGTATAATTTACCATAAAAACTACTTTTTGTATAAAACTTAAAGCGGCCAAGAATAATATGGCTGCAGCCGGCGG
>JAJDJP010000011.1 GCA_030267215.1 Ruminococcaceae bacterium OttesenSCG-928-A16 | reverse complement strand
CAGAAACAGACAAGTTGTTTTTTGATGAGCAAATTACCTATTTGGTGCACCCGCAAGAGTTTTTGCCAGAGGACTGGAACAAAGTGATGTTTGCAGGCCCGGCCGATTTGCTGGAACAGGTGGAATATTTTGTATCTAAACGCAAATACCCCGGGGTTTATTTTGTGGCAACTGCGGCCAATTATTTCGAAATGCTGCCCCAAAATGTAACCAAGGGCACCGCCATGTTAAAAGTGTGCGAGCTATTGGACGTGCCGCCCGAAAACACCTTTGCCATTGGCGATTATTATAACGATATTGATATGCTGCGGGCATCGGGCCATGCCGTAGCCATGGAAAACGCCCCCAAAGAAATTAAAATGTTGGCCGATACCACTACGGGAAGCTGCAACGAGAGCGGCGTGGGCCAGTTTTTGTTTACATTGATACAAAAATATGCAACATAAAATGTACTAAACCAAGGGGGAGAGAGGGTTGGCAGGTTTTATAAAAAGCCGCTATTTAGCCCCGGTATGCCTGTTGGCAGCACTGGCTGTTTTACTTTGCTATGGCTGGTTTAGTTATCCTTCGCTATATGGGGTGGGCATAGGCGTAGCAGTGGGGCAACCTTTTTTGGTTACCCCGCCGGGGCAGGGAGATAAAATTAGCATTAATACCGCAGCGGTAGAAGAATTAACGGTACTGCCCGGTATTGGGCCAAAACGTGCCGAGGCCATTGTAGCCTACCGCCAGCAGCATGGGGCGTTTACCTCTTTGCAGCAATTGTGCGAAGTAAGCGGCATTGGCGAAAAAACTTTGGAAAATATAATAGAGCAAATTTGTTTATAGCTGCTTTTTTAAGCAGCTTTTTTATCTGGTTAATTGGCAGGCGTTGCCTGCTGATACTCGTATAGGCATAACTTGTTATATATAGTAACCCCCACCAGGCTTATAGCTTGGTGGGGGTTACTATTTGCTTTAAAACGTGCAATATTGCACCAATTGCCTTACTGTGCCAATTGCTTTAATTTTTCAAAATCCTCTATTTTAATTTTGCCACGAGAAAGCGAAACAATTTCCTCTATTTGCAGGTATTTTAGCATGCGGGTTACTACTTCGCGGGCGGTGCCAAGGTTGCGGGCGGCTTCATCGTGGGTAATGGTAAGCGTGTGGGTGCCCTCAATGGTGGCTTGCTCCAGCAAAAAGGCAGCTAGGCGGCTATCCATGCTTTTAAACAAAACCTGCTCCAACGTCCACATAACGTCCGAAAGACGGGCGGCCATAATTTGGCTGGTAAAGTTTGCAAACACCAAAGATTGCGTGGTGAGTTGCTCGTATACATTGGGGGCTAATAGGTAGGCGTCGGTGTCTTTTTCCACCTCTATGTGGATATCGAACTGAATGCTGTTAAGAATGCAGGAGGCAGAAAAAAGGCAGATATCGCCCGGCAGCAGGCGGTATAGTGTTACTTCGCGCCCTGTGTCGGACAAAATAAACGCACGCAACTGCCCGCTGCGCAGCAAAATAAGGCCAAGGCAATCGTTTTGGTAGGGGTGCAATAGCTGGCCTTTTTTATATTGTTTTGGGGTGGAATGGCTTTGCAAACTGCTGCAATAATTGGCAGAAAGCTCATTCCAAAACGGAAAAAACGCCGGAAGTTGGATAAGACTGCTGGACAAAAAAATCACCTCTTCCCATTAGTATAGAGGGAAGAAGTGATTTTTACAAGAAAGGTTTATTTTTTTTCTTTGCGGAAGCACAAAAACCAATCCAGGCAATACTGGTCGTCGTCCTGGCTCTCCATGCGGTCTTTAGCAACGCCGCAAGAGCCAGCAGTAGGCACAATAACATCGTCGCCGGGGCGCCAATCGGCGGGGGTGGCTACGCTGTCTTTATCTGCTTTTTGCAGGGCCTGAATAATACGCTTAATTTCATCGAAGTTGCGCCCGGTAGAAAGCGGATAGTATAAAATGGTGCGGATAATTCCCTGAGGGTCGATAATAAAAACGGCACGCACGGCCTGTGTGTTGCTTTGGCCGGGCTGAATCATGCCGTATTTATTGGCCACCGTCATTCTAATATCCTCTATAAGCGGGAATTTCACCTCTACGTTTTTCATGCCGTTCCATTCCAGCTCTTGTATTTTGCGCAGCCAAGCAATGTGCGCATATAAAGAGTCTACCGATAAGCCGACAAGCTCGGTATTCATGGCTTTAAATTCATCTGCCAAAGTGGCAAAGGTCATAAATTCGGTGGTGCAAACCGGGGTAAAATCGGCCGGGTGCGAAAATAAAATAACCCATTTGCCAGCATAATCTTCAGGGAAGTTTATATCCCCTTGTGTGGTTACGGCCTTAAAGCTGGGGGCGGCATCGCCAATAAGCGGCATGCGGTTTTGTGTAATGTTGTTGGTATCTTCCATAATGTAGTGCTCCTTTCTATCAATAAATAGTATTGATAATTTTCCGTAGGGGAGAATTACGTTGTAGCTTTATTATAACAACGAAAATAACAGTTGTAAGTGACAATGTCACATTAAAAACCCCCCTTGCTTTTTGCCGAAAGGCAGAACAAGGGGGAGATATTTAGGTAAGCGGGGTGGTGCAGGTGGGGCACTGGGCAGGGGAGGTTTTGTCCAACATCACCGAGGAGTAGAGCCGATACCCGCCAGCCAAATGAGAGCAGGTAAAGCCGTTTTGCAACAGTATGCGGGTGGCAAGGTAGCTGCGCTGGCCGCTTAAGCAATACAAATACACCGGCTTTGTTTTATCCAGCTCGCCCAGCCGCTCCCGCAGCTCGTCTACTGGTATGTTTTTGGCATTGCCAATATGCCCACGGGCATATTCTGCGGGGGTGCGGGCGTCGATAAACTGAAAATCCTTATCCTGTGCCAGTGTTTCAATGTCGTGCCAGTGGTACTGGTGCACAAGGCCTTCCAGCAGGTTTTCTATGGCAAAACCGGCCATATTCATGGGGTCTTTAGCAGAGGAATAGGGCGGCGCATAGCTTAATTCGGTATTGGCAAGGTCGGCCGCCGTGCCACCATAATAAATGGCGGTAGAAAGAACATCGATGCGCTTATCTACCCCGCCTTTGCCAATAATTTGGCCACCCAAAATGCGCCCGGTTTTGTTTTCGAACAACACCTTAATGCTCATGGTTTCGGCACCGGGATAGTAGGTTGCGTGCGAGGGAGAGGCAAGGTATATTTTATCGTAATCGATACCGGCCTGTTTGGCAGCGGTTTCGTTTAAACCGGTGGTGGCAATGGTGGTATCAAACAGCTTTAGCACCGAAGCGCCAATGGTACCCTTGTATTTTTCGGTACCACCCAGCATGTTTTTAGCT
This sequence comes from Ruminococcaceae bacterium OttesenSCG-928-A16, assembly GCA_030267215.1. Taxonomy (GTDB): domain Bacteria; phylum Bacillota; class Clostridia; order Oscillospirales; family Ruminococcaceae; genus JAAYCI01. The sequence continues at coordinate 44,944 of JAJDJP010000011.1, read as the reverse complement.
GCAATGCGCCCCTGTTTGTTGGCGGGCCCTGCCAGCGGAATATAAGCCGCTTGGCCGCTAATGGGGTTTTTAACCTGTATGGCATCGCCCACGGCGTATATGTGCGGGTTAGAGGTGCGCAGGGTTTCGTCTACCACAATAGCGCCGCGCGGGCTTAGGGCAAGGCCGGCTGTTTTGGCAAGGGCGTTTTCGGGTTGTACGCCCACGCTAAGCAGCACCATATCGGCCTCTAGCTGGCCGTTATCCAGCGCTACAGCAAGGCCGCTGGCTTGTGGGGTAAAGCTGCACACCTTGTTGTTTAAAAGCAGGGTAACCCCTTGTTTGCGCAGTTTGCGGTGCACTTCGCAGGCCATGTCGTAATCTAGCGGGGCAATTACGTGGTTTGCAAATTCGGCCACGGTAACGCTAAGCCCGGCATGGGCAAGGTTTTCGGCCATTTCAAGGCCAATATACCCCCCGCCAACCACCAGCGCGGTACGTGGGTTATGTTGCTTAATATAATCGTAAATGCGGTAGGTATCGGGTATGTTGCGCAGGGTGAAAATGCGCTTATCTTCTACCCCGGGCAGGTTTGGCACAATAGGCTCGGCCCCGGGCGAAAGCAGTAGCTTATCATAGCTTTCGGTGTATACTTTGCCGGTGGCAAGATTTTTAATGTCCACCGTTTTATCTTCGGGGTTTATGGCAATAACTTCGCTTTGCGCCCGCACATCCACAGCAAAACGCTCGGTAAAGCTTTCGGGCGTTTGCAGGGTTAGTTCCTCTTTATCGGTTATTTCGCCGCCTATATAATAGGGCAGGCCGCAGTTAGCGTAAGAGATATAGGGCCCGCGCTCTAGCAATACTACTTCGGCTTGTTCGTCTAGCCGGCGCAGCCGTGCCGCCGCCGATGCCCCGCCTGCAACGCCGCCAACAATCACTATTTTCATGGGTTTGCCTCCTAGTTTAAGTTTTATAATATAACCCAAATGTATATAAACAATTATACCAGAAAACCATACAACAATTTGCCTTTGTAAACAGTGACATTATCACACAAACACAAAGCTGCTTTTTAAAGCAAACCAAAGTAGGGAAAAGTGCATGCCAAAAAAGCAGAGGAGTGCCACGCCTAAAAACGCGCAATTCCTCTGCTTTTTATGTTGGAGCTGCTGATCCGATTCGAACGGACGACCTGCTCATTACGAGTGAGCTGCTCTACCAGCTGAGCCACAGCAGCATACAATCATGCCCTTTATAATTATATTGGTTTTCTGCTTTAAGTCAAGGTTTATATTCGTAAAATACTAGACAAAATCCCCGCCGGCGCATACAATATAATTAATTGGTATTGTTTTTACACTGGCGGGCTTGCCTGCTGGGCACTTGTGTAGGCGCTTGCACTTAACCACAAACAAATAAAATGGGGTGGCATTTTGGTAGCAGAAAGCATAGCAATATTAGCAATATGTGCGCTGCTTGCAGTGGGGTTTATGCGCTCTAAATTTAACAAGGCAACTTTAATGGTGCTGCCCATTACGGTAATACCGGCAGGGCATTTACTGGTTAAGGGCCTTTTGTGGTTTGCCAAAAGCGGTAGTTTGTTTGGTGTACGCACGGCTATGCTGCTTGCGTTTGCCAATGTTATTTGCCTGGGCATTACCTGTGGCATTATTGTGGGGTTAAGCCGATATATTAAAACAAAAAAAATGCGCCGCATTTACCTGGGCGTTATGGTTGGCTATTCGGTGCTTATTGGTTGGGCTTATATTTTTGATACCCTCTATGTATTTTTTAAGTAGTTTTTTGCATGTGTGCAAATAAAAGCCGCTTTCCGGCAACCTTTGCAGGTTTTAGGAAAGCGGCTTTTTGAATACTTAATTAATAAATATCAAAATCTTCTGGCGAAAAGCTGGGTAGCTTTGGGGCTTTGCGGGGTACCCTTTTAATGGGGTTGTAAATATATTTTTTGCAAGAGTAATAAGGTGAAACCGGCCCAAATTTTTTGCAAAGCACCATAATGCCATCGGGGGAAGGGCGCCCAAACTGGCAGTAGATGCAGGCGGGAGTGATGGAGTTGCCAAATAACCTTTTTTTAGGTGCCATAAGTGTGTGAGCCATTCCTTTCGTAACATCTATCATTATTGCCCAATAATACAAATGGCGGGGCTGTTAACCTTATTATAATTCATTTTATGGTTTGCGGCAACCGGCTTATATTTTTCGGGAGCGTCCCTTTGCGTTGTTGAAAAGTGAATAAAATAGACTTTTTCTATTCGAAGCTACAAAATACGCTATCGGGCCACTCCTATATTTTTAGCTGGCCACCCTTATACTCGGTTGCAATTAACTATATAAAAAATATAGCCAAAGATTGAAAATTCTATTCTATTTGCGAAAATTTATGATATAATAACCATATTAGAGGGCAAAATTCTATGAGAAATAGATGAAATTTTAAAAGGAGACACCTAACATAGAAAAAATATTAGAGCTAAATGGCACCGATGTTGCCTTGGCGGTTTTTGGCCAGCAAGATGCAAACCTGAAACAAATTGAATTGGAGTATGAGGTTTCGATTATTTACCGTGGCCCCGAAATTAAGCTGGTGGGCGATGCTGCGAATGTGGAAGCGGCCGAGCAAACCATTATGGCCATGGTTAATTTATACGAAAAGGGCTTGCCAATAGATGCGCAGGCTGTGCAGTACTGCATTGTGCTGGCCCGCGAGGGTAAAGCCGAGCAGATTGCAGAGCTGACGGGCGATTTTTTGCTAATTACCAATACCGGTAAACCCATTAGGCCAAAAACACTGGGGCAAAAAACCTACATAGATGCCATTAAAAAGCACGATATTACCTTTGGCGTGGGGCCGGCCGGCACGGGCAAAACCTACCTTGCGGTGGCCATGGCGGTTAAGGCCTACAAAGCGCACGAGGTTACCCGCATTGTAATAACCCGCCCGGCGGTAGAAGCAGGCGAAAAACTGGGCTTTTTGCCCGGAGACCTGCAAACCAAGGTAGACCCTTACCTGCGCCCTTTATACGATGCCCTGTTTGATATGCTGGGGGCCGAAGGAGCGCAGCGCTTAATGGAAAAACAAATTGTGGAGGTTGCCCCGCTGGCTTATATGCGCGGGCGCACGTTAGACGAAGCCTTTATTATATTAGACGAAGCACAGAACACCAGCCGCGAGCAGATGAAGATGTTTTTAACCCGCATGGGGGCTAGCTCTAAGGTGGTGGTAACCGGCGATATTACCCAAATAGACCTGCCGGATAAAAGCCGCAGTGGCTTGGTAGATGCGCTGGCGGTGCTGAAAAACGTAGAGGGAATAGCCTCGGTGCGCTTTACCGATAAAGACGTGGTGCGCCACCGTTTGGTGCAAGAGATTATAAAAGCCTATAACCGCGCGGCTTCTAAAAATAAAAAATAGGAAGTGAAACAATGGCACACAAGGTGTACATTACAAACCAGCAAAAGCAGGTAAAAATTCCTTCGGGGCTGCGCATTTTAATTCGCCGCTCTTGCAATGCTGTGCTAGAGCTTGAGAATTTTGAGGGCCCGGCCGAGGTGAGTGTTACCTTTGTAGATAATGCCGAGATTGCCAAATTAAACGAACAATATCGCAAAAACCCAAACCCCACCGATGTGCTTAGCTTTCCGCTGGGGGAGAAGGGAATATACGATAAAAACCGCGAAACCGATGCCGCTATGCTGGGCGATATTGTAATATCGATGGAAAAGGCAGTGGAGCAAGCCCACATTTATGGGCACACCCTGCAACGTGAGGTTGCGTTTTTAACGGTTCATTCTATGTATCACCTGCTGGGGTATAGCCACGAGGCCGGCGGCATTGAAGCCGTGCACATGCGCGAAAAAGAAGAAAACACCCTTATTAAGCTGGGGCTGCCGCGCACGGTTTCTTACACCAACCTGGCAGAGGAATAGCCATGCGTTCTTTTTTGCGCGGGTTTGTGTATGCAGCCAACGGCATACGGGTAGCCATAAAAGAGGAACGTAACATTCGCTTTCACCTATGTGCAGCGGCATATGTGTATTTGTTTTCGCTTTTTTACCCGTTTGGCACGGTAGAATACACCCTGTTAACCCTGCTTATAGCGGCCGTAATTGGCACCGAGATGGTGAACTCGGCCATTGAACGTGCAGTGGGGCCGCCGGTGCGGGGCAACAACAACAAATACACGGCGCACGCCAAAGATATGGCGGCAGGGGCTGTGCTGGTTTGGGCAGTGGCTGCTGTGGTTTGCGCTGTTTTTTTGTTTTGGCAGCCTGCCGTGTTCCATAATATTTATTTGTTTTTTTACGCAAGGCCGTGGTTGCTGGTATTGCTTGTGCTTTCTTTTGCTGGCAGCTATTGGTTTGTTTTTCACTTTGGCAAAAATAAGGAGTAACGTTTGAACGAGAATACAAAATCGATTTTTGTTGCAATAGTAGGCCGGCCCAATGTGGGCAAGTCTTCGTTGTTAAACCGGCTAGTGGGCGAAAAGGTGGCCATTGTTACCGCCAAGCCCCAAACCACCCGCAACCGCATTACCGGCATTGTAACCAAGGGGCCGGTGCAGTATGTTTTTATGGATACCCCCGGCATTCACCCGCCGCACAACAAGCTGGGCCAGCGTATGGCAAAAACGGCGCAAACCTCGGTTGCCGAGGGGGACGCCGTTTTAATGCTGTTTGAGCCCTTTGGCGAGTTTACCCAAACCGAAACCGAGATGATTGCGGGCCTTAAAGCGGGCAAGGTGCCTGCCATTGCCGTGGTAAACAAGGCAGACACTGCCGCAGATAAAGAGGCACTTGCCCCCAAGGTGCAGGCCTTGCAAGCGCTTAATACTTTCGAAAGTGTGGAGGTGGCAAGCGCCCAAACCGGCCAAGGCTGCGAAGAACTTTTTGCAAAGCTGGCAAACCATGCGGTAGAGGGTCCCCACTATTTTTCGCAGGATGATTATACCGACCTGCCAGAAAAGCAACTGGTGGCCGAGATTATACGCGAAAAACTGCTGCTGCATATGCAGCAAGAAATACCCCACGGCACCGCAGTGGAAATTGAGCGCTTTAAAGAGCGGGAAGATAAGCCCATTGTGGAAATTGATGCCACCATTTTTTGCGAAAAGAAAAGCCATAAAGGCATGATTATTGGCAAAGGCGGGCAGATGTTGAAAACCATTGCCAGCGAAGCCAGGGTAGATATTGAAGAGCTGCTGGGCACCAAGGTGCACCTGCAATGTTGGGTAAAAATTAAAAGCGATTGGCGCGATAACGACTACCTGCTAAACAGTTTTGGCTTTGCCAAATAAGCAGAAACGAGGCTGTATGCAAATTACCACCACCGGCCTGGTTCTTCGCGAGGTTAAAACCGGCGAATCGGACCGTATATTAACCATTTTAACACCTGCCCACGGTATCATCTCGGCGGCGGCCAAAGGTAGCCTGCGGCCTAAAAACAAATTGTTTAGTGCCACCGGCTTGTTCGGATACTCTGACTTTGCGCTGTTTGAGGGACGCACCATGTACCGGGTAAACGAGGCCTCTTCGATTGAGGTTTTTTTTGGCCTGCGCCAAGACGTAGAAAGCCTTGCCCTTGCCACTTATATGGCCGAGCTTGCGCAAATTCTTTCGCCCACCGGCGAAGAAGCCGAAAAGCTGTTACAGCTTACCTTAAATAGCTTTTATGTGCTGGCCCAGCACAAGCAACCCGCCGCTTTTGTTAAAGCAGTGTACGAGCTTCGCAGCTTTTCGGAGGCGGGTTTTATGCCAAACCTGCTTGCCTGCGAGGATTGCGGCAAATACGAGGACGACCGCTTTTACTTCGATTTGCGGCAGGGCAGCCTGCTGTGCGCCGCTTGCGCCGGCCAGCGCCGCCTGGCACCCAACTTAGATGCCGCTGCACTGGCGGCGTTGCGGCACATTGTGCTGGCCGACGCACGCAAGGTTTTTAGCTTTACACTAAAGGGGAATAGTTTAACCTTGTTAAAGCAAATTGCCGAGGAATATGTTTTGTGCAATTTAGATTATCCACCCAAAAGTTTGGGTTTTTATAAGTCTTTACAACTGGGCGGCCTTTAGGGCTGCCAAAAATGCAAAAGGAACCGACATGAATAAAAAGTACTTAAAAAATATAGAGCTGGATAAAATTGTGGAAATGGCGGTGGAACGGGCTGTTTGCGATGAAGCAAAGCAAATGCTTTTGCAAGAGGCCCCCTACACCCGCCCCGATGACGTGCGCCAAGTGCTATCGCAAACCGATGCACTGGCAAGCCATTTGCTTAAAAATGGCAACCCGCGTATTTCTAGCTGTGGGGGTGCCAGCAACTCAGTAAGCCGGGCCGCAAAGGGCGGCGTGCTTTCTATGGCAGAACTGCTGGCGGTTTCGGGAGCGCTACGCAATTTTTCGGCGCTGGCCAGCTGGTTTGGGCCCGGCGAGGGAATAAGCACCCCGGTGGACGATTTATTTTTTGCCATTACCCCCCAGCCCACGCTCGAAAAGGCAATTCCAGAAGCCATTCTGTCGGACACCGAGATGGCCGACACAGCCAGCGATGAACTGTACAGCCTGCGGCGCAAAATACGGGTGGCCGAAGGCTCGATACGAGACAAGCTGGATAGCGTGATAAAAAACCAAAACAACAGTAAATATTTGCAAGAGGCGGTTGTGTCTATACGCAATGGCCGGTTTGTGGTGCCGGTAAAGGCCGAGCACCGAAACGAAATTGGTGGGGTTATTCACGATGTATCCTCCAGCGGGGGTACTTTGTTTGTAGAGCCCACCGCCGTGGTAGAGGCCAACGCCAAAATTTTGCAGCTGCGCAACCAAGAGCAAGCCGAAATTGAGCGGATTTTGGGGGAATTTTCGGAACAGGTGGCGGGTATTGCGCCGTTTTTTGAGGTAAGCTACAGCGCCATGCTGGAAGTGGATAAGCGCATTGCCAAAGCCGAACTTGGCCTTGCAATGAACGGAGTTTGCCCAAAAGTAAACGATGCGCAGGGCTTTAGCCTTGTTAAAGCGCGGCACCCGCTTATTTCTAAAGATGTGGTGGTGCCGGTGGATATCACCCTTGGGGAAAACTACGATACCATGATTATTACCGGGCCCAATACCGGCGGTAAAACGGTTTCGTTAAAAACGGCGGGGCTGCTGTGTACCATGGCGCAGCTGGGGTATCTTATCCCTGCGCACGATAGCAGCACGGTGTGCGTGTTTGGCCAAATTTTGGTGGATATTGGGGACGAGCAGAGCATTGAGCAAAGCCTTTCCACTTTTTCGGGGCACATGAAGAACATTACCGAGATTTTGCGGGTGGTAGATGATAAAAGCCTTGTGCTGCTAGACGAACTGGGTGCCGGAACCGACCCCGCCGAGGGCGCCGCCCTTGCCATTGCGGTAATAGAGCGGCTGCGTGCCACCGGTGCCCGCATTATGGCCACCACCCACTATGCCGAGCTTAAAATGTTTGCGCTGGATACCCCCGGCGTGCAAAATGCCGGCAGCGAGTTTGATATTGAAACCCTGCGCCCCACCTACCGGTTGGTGGTGGGTGTGCCAGGCCGCAGCAATGCCTTTTTAATTAGCGAAAAACTGGGCATACCCGAAAGTGTAATTGAAAGCGCCCGTGCCCACATGAGCAACGAACAACGCCGGTTTGAAACCGTGCTTACCCAGCTGGAAGATTTAAAACTGGAGTTTAAAGAACAGCAAGATGAAATTGAGCGGCTGAAATACACGGCCACCCACCAGCTGGAAGCCGCCCAAAAACAACGCGATGCCTTGATTAGGCAAGGCGAGGAAGAACTGGCGCAAGCACGCCAAAAAGCAAAAGCATTGGCCGATGATGTGCAGAATAAAGCCTATAGATTAATGGACGAAATAAAGCAAATTGAAAAACAGCAACGCACCAGCAATGCCCAAAAGGCCCAGCGTGCGCGCGAAATTGCCCGCAAAGATGCCGAAGATTTGCTGCAAAGGGCCGCAAAAGGGGAGACAAGCACCCCCAAAACCTTTGTGCCGCTAAAGGCGGCAGCCCCCGGGCAAGAGGTGTATATGCCCGAAATGGATAAGCTGGCAACCGTGATAACCGGCCCAGACAAAGCTGGCCTTGTAGAGATACGCATGGGTGCAATAAAAACCAAGGTGCCATTGGCTAAGCTTTCGGCGGCGCCAAAGCTGCAAAAAACCGAAAAGAAACCAAGGCGCATGCGTGGGGCGGCTTCGCCCACGCCTGCGGCACAGCAAACCACCGGCATACGCACCCCACAAATGGAGATAAACCTGCTGGGCAAAACCGTTAACGAAGCCCTGCTGGAAACCGACCAGTTTATTGATGCTGCTGTAATAAGCGGGCTTACCCCGCTTTATATTATTCATGGGCGGGGCACTGGGGCTTTGCGCAGCGCCATTCAGCAGCATTTACGCAGCAACAAAAGCGTTAAAAGTTTTCGCCTTGGGCAATATGGCGAAGGGGAAGACGGCGTAACAGTGGTAGAACTTAAATAGCGGCACATTATGGTTGCCTGTTTTAGCAAAACATATACAAACGCAAATAAGCCCCGGTTTGCAATTTCTTTAAATCACAAACCGGGGCTTATTTTATTTACTAATTTGCCTTAGGTGTCTACAAGGTCCACGCCATATTCCACCATGGTTTTGCATAAATTAGGCACACCGTTAAACAAAATGCCGGTAACCCCAACGGTAAAGGCGGCGTCGGCATTTTCCTCGTTATCATCTATAAAAATGGTTTCTTCGGGCACAAGGTTGTATTTGTTCAGCAAAGCCTGGTACATTTCTGGTTCTGGCTTTAGGGTTTGCACCTCGTAAGAGGCAACCCCACCGCTAAACAAGGGCCAAAAATTGCGCTGAGAAAGCATATCCAAAACATCGCGAGAAATGTTAGAAAGATAATAAAGGTTAAAGCCCTTTTTCTTTAATAGCCGCATAAGCACCACGGTGGCTTTGCGGGTGGTTAGCATGCTTTGCCATTCGTCCAGCAGGGCTTGCATTTCAAAGCCAAGGTCCTTTTCTTTGCCACGTTTTAAAAAAATAGCCGAAGCCTGCTGCCAGGTTAAATCGCCTTTATCCAGCCGCAGCCATTCGGGGCTGCCAAATACAGCGTCGTATAATCTTTTTTCGGTGCGCTCGTGAAAAAACAAGTCGGTCAAAAAGTCCTTCGGGCTATAGTTTACCACTACGCCGCCAAGGTCAAACACTATATTGCGGTACAAAAAATCACCTGCTTATTATTGGGGCATGTACCCACGCCCATGTTGTTTTAGTAAAACATTATTATACACCAAAAAGTTTTTTTTGAAAACCATCCCCCCGCTACTTCGTTTTAGTATATGAAAAACGGTTTGGTTACATAGCAAATAAACCACAGCTTACTTGGGTGCGGCACCGGTGTTTTTGTAATCTTTCTTTTGTTGCACACAAAGGTAGAATACGATATACTAAATGCGTTTGAATAATGCAGACAACCAGAAAATAAAAGAAGGAAGTAATTGCGTTTGAATACCACCCAGCAAGCCCAAAAAAGCGGGCTAAACTCATCCAAAAATGGAATATGGAAAAAGCTGGACACCTTTAGAAAAAGCCCCATAGCAACCCTGTTGCTTAGTGTAATAATACCAGCCATTACCACCCTTACGCTAGAGTGGATTGCCCGTGGCAATTTTGCCCCTAACAACCAAAACAACGGTTTTTGGCAAGCGTTGTTAAAACACCCCAATAGCTTTTTTATTTCGTACCTGTTGCTGGTGCTTATGTATGTGTTTGTTAGCCAGTTAAGCGGGCAAAACTGGCTGGCTACCATAGTGGTTGGCCTTTTTGGCAATGTGCCGGCGGTGGTTACTTATTACAAGCTAACCATGCGGGGCGAGCCCTTCCTCCCCTGGGATTTATCCCAAATAGGGGATTTGATGGGCGTGCAAGAAAAGGTAAGCTACGAAATACAGTTAAACATGCTTATAACGCTGGTGCTTTTTATAATGCTAACCATTTTAGCGGGGCTTGTAAAACTGCCCCGTAAAAAAGATAGTACCAAAAAGTTTGTGCGCCGCTTACTTATGGCGGGTGGCGCTGGTGTGGCAGGGCTGGCGTTGTTGTTTGGCATATTTTTAAACCCGGCCGGCACCAAATGGGTTGGTATACAAGAGGATGCCTGGATGCAGGACCGTTACTACCGCACCAACGGGGTGCTAACCGGCTTTTTAACCAACCTGCAACTGCTGCAAATTTCGGTGCCAGATAACTACTCGAGCGAGGCAGCACTGGCCATTGCCGAAGAGGTAGAGCAAAATAAAACCAGCAAGCCTTTTTATAGCCAAAGCTACGCCGCTACCACTAGTAATACCAAGCAACAACCCGATATTATTTTTGTGATGGCAGAAAGCTTTTGGGATGTAACTGAACTGCCCGGCATAGAGTATGACCGGGACCTGCTGCCAAACCTTACCGCCCTGCAAAAAGAAGGGGCCAGTGGGTATGTATACACCCCCAGCTTTGGCGGCGGCACCTGCGATGTTGAGTTTGAGGCATTAACCGGGTTTTCGATGGAGCATCTGCCTTCGGGCAGCAAGCCGTTTCAGCAATATATAACCGGCGAAACATTTTCTCTGCCACAAGTATTAAAGGCCGATGGATACAAAACAATGGCTATCCATGGCTATGGCCGCCGTTTTTGGAACCGCGACACCGCCTACCCACGCCTTGGCATTGATACCTTTATTGCGTCGGACGATTTTGTGAACCCGGATATGCGCCGGGGCTTTATATCGGACCAAGCGATGGTGGAGCGCATTATACAGGAGTACGAAGCCGTTACAGCCAACGGCACGCCGGTGTTTATCCATGCGGTAACCATGCAAAACCACACCACCTACAGCCGTAACCGCTACCCGGCCGATGAACTGGTGAAGGTGGTTGCGGCACCCGCCAGCATACCCGATAGCACCATAGGCCAGCTGGAAGATTGCGCCACCGGTATTTACGAAATGGACGCCGCCCTTGGCCAGCTAACCAGCTACTTAAAAACAAGCAGCCGCCCCACCATTGTGGTTTTTTGGGGCGACCATTTGAATCCGATGTCGGACGGGCACGCTTTGTTTGAAAAAACAGGCATGATTGAAAAGGGCGATACAGCTGCAGCGGTGCTGCACAAAACACCGCTGCTTATTTGGAGCAATTACGCCAATAACCAAGTAGAGCTGGGTACCATTGCGGCGTACAATCTTTCGCCGGTGATGATGGACTTGTATGGCCTTGAAAAACCGCTGATGTTTGATTATTTAATGCAGCAACTGCCGGCAATGCATGCCCGCACCCGTGGCATTACCATTAACCCAGATAATACCGATAGCTACGATATGAGTGAAGAGCAGCATGTATGGTTTAACAAGCACAGCATTTTACAATATAATTTTTTGTTTGGAGATAAGACACTGGACACTTATACTGCTAGTGAATAAGTAAGCCAGCCATGCCCGCATATTGCAGGAGGAAAAATAAGTTGGATAACAAGCTAAAAGAAATTTTAACCAGGGTGCAAAAACCCGGCCGATACACCGGAGGCGAGCCCGGCAGTGTTTATAAAAACAAAGCCGAAGTAGATTTGCGCTTTGCGTTTTGCTTCCCCGATACCTACGAGGTGGGAATGTCTTACCTGGGCATGAAGATTTTGTACGAGCTGCTGAACGAGATACCCGCCATATGGTGCGAGCGCAGCTTTATGCCCTGGGTAGATATGGCCGACGAAATGCAGCGCCAAAACCTGCCCCTGTATGCGCTAGAAAGCAAAGACCCCCTAACCGATTTTGACATGGTTGGGTTTACTTTGCAGTACGAATTATCGTACAGCAATATTTTGGCCATGCTAAAATTGGCGGGCATACCCCTGCGTGCAGGGCAGCGAGACGAAAGCTGGCCGCTTATTGTGGCGGGCGGCCCCTGTGTTTGCAATGCCGAGCCACTGGCGCCTTTTATAGATGCCATGTTTTTGGGCGAAGGGGAGGAGCAGCTGCCGGCGGTTTGTGCCGTGGTAAGCCAGGCTAAAAAGAACAAAACCTCCAAGGCCAAACTACTGCGCCAACTTGCCCAGATAGAAGGTGTGTATGTGCCCTCGCTATACACCGTAACCTACCTGCCCGATGGCCGGGTAGAAGCCATTACCCCGCACGAAGGAGCCCCCGCAGTGGTGCACAAAGCACTGCTGAAAAATTTCGAAAACTTCCCCTTGCCAGAGAATTTTGTGGTGCCAATGGTGGGCGCCGTGCACGATAGAGCCCAAATAGAGGTGCTGCGTGGCTGCGTGCGTGGCTGCCGGTTTTGCCAGGCGGGCTTTATTTACCGCCCCATGCGCCAGCGCAGCGCTAAACTGCTTAGCCAATCGGCCCAGGCGCTGTGCGGCAACACCGGCTACGAAGAGGTGAGCCTAACCAGCCTTTCTACCAGCGACCATACCGAGCTGGAGCCCCTTTTGGACGATATGCTGGAGTGGACGGCACCCAAACACATTAATTTGTCTTTGCCCAGCCTGCGGGTAGATAATTTTACCGAAAGCCTTGCACAAAAAACCACCAAAGTACGCAAAAGCGGCCTTACTTTTGCGCCCGAGGCCGGTACCCAGCGCCTGCGGGACGTAATAAACAAAAATGTAACAGATGAAGAGATAGACCGCACCTGCACACTTGCGTTTAACAATGGCTATTCGGCTGTTAAGTTGTATTTTATGATGGGCCTGCCCACCGAAACGATGGAAGACATTGCGGGAATTGCCGATACCGCCCAGCGCATTGTAGAGCTTTACTATGCGGGGCCAAACAAGCGCAAGGGGCAGGGGGTAAAGGTTTCTATTAGCGTGGCTTGCTTTGTGCCAAAACCAATGACGCCGTTTCAGTACTGCGCGCAGGACAGCGAAGAAACCCTGCGCGAAAAGCAGCGTTATTTGCTAAGTTGCGTAAAAAGCAAAAAAATACAGGTAAGCTACCACGATAGCCGCATTAGCTTTTTAGAGGCGGTGTTTGCTAAAGGAGACCGCCGCCTGGCCGATGTGCTGGAAAAAGCTGTGGAAGCCGGCTGCCGTTTTGACGGCTGGGATGACCAGTTTTTGTTTGATGTGTGGATGCAAACCTTTGCCGATTTAGGCATAGACCCACACTTTTACGCCAACCGCACCCTTGGCCTGCACGAGGTTACCCCCTGGAGCCACCTAGATTATGGCGTTACCGACGACTTTTTGCGCGCAGAATACCAAAAGGCGGTAGAGGTGCAAACCACGCCGCCTTGTAATAAAAAATGCTCGGCCTGTGGGGCCAATAAGCTATTAGGGGGGCCTTGCTTTGCGTACAATTAGAATTTTTTTTAGCAAAACGGGCGAAGCTGCCTATATTTCGCACCTGGATTTGCAGCGGGTAATGGCCAGGGCCCTGCGCCGCAGCGGCATACCTGTTTGGTATAGCCAGGGCTTTAACCCCCACATTTATATTAGTTTTGCGCTACCTCTGCCACTGATGCAGGAGAGTGTAACCGAAAGCATGGATTGCAAAACCGAGGCGGATTTGGATGATTTTTCGGGCTTTATTGCCCCGTTAAACGCGGCGCTGCCAAAGGGGTTGGTGGTTAGCAAAATAGCGCCGCCAGTATACAGCGCCGCCCAAATAGAAACCGCCGAGTACCACATTGCCTACCCCGATAGAACCCCAGAACAGGTGGGAGAACTGGTGGCGCAATATAATGCTTTGCCAAAAGCTATGGTGGTGCGTAAAACCAAGCGCACCCAGCAAGAAATGGATTTGAAACTGCTGGTGCCTAGCATACAGGCCTTGCAAGGGGAAGCCGCCTTTGTGGCCTTACTACCAGCTGGCAGCCAATTAAACATTAACCCTAACTTATTAACCAGCTTGCTGCAGCAGCAATTTGGCTTTGCCGAAGCCGGTGCTGCAGTAAAGCGCACCCAAGTTTACACGGTAAATGGCCAGCCTTTTTGTTAATATTGCACTGGGCAAAGCACCATAACGCCCTAGCACAATAAAACGCTTGCTATTGCAGGGTTACCTGTGTTATACTATATCGGCAATACACACGCATTACCTGCTTTCCGTGTGCTTTTTGGCCTTATTGTAAAGGCGAAAAAAGTGGGAAGCAAGCCATAGGCAATGCGGAGGAAAAACAAATTTTGGAGGTAAAAATTATGGCAGTAGTATCGATGAAACAACTTTTAGAAGCAGGCGTGCACTTTGGGCACCAAACCCGCCGCTGGAACCCCAAGATGGCAAAGTACATCTTTACCGAGCGGAACGGCATTTATATTATCGACCTGCAAAAAACCGTTAAAAAGCTAGATGAAGCCTACAACTTTGTGCGTGATATTTCTACCGAAGGTGGCACCATTTTGTTTGTTGGCACCAAAAAACAAGCGCAAGAATCGATTCGGGAAGAAGCCGAGCGTTGCGGCATGCCTTTTGTAAATGCCCGTTGGTTGGGTGGCATGCTTACCAACTTCCGCACCATTCGCCGCCGGATTGAGCGCATGGAATCTTTGAAAAAAATGCGCGAAGATGGCACCTTTGACCTTTTGCCCAAAAAAGAAGTTATTAAGCTAGAGCTTGAAATGGATAAACTAGAGAAATTTTTGGGCGGCGTTAAAAATATGGACCGTTTGCCCAAAGCTATGTTTATTGTAGACCCCCGCAAAGAGCGCATTGCTGTTGCAGAGGCTATGAAACTGCATATTCCGATTGTGGCGATTGTGGACACCAACTGCGACCCCGACGAGATTGACTACGTAATTCCGGGTAACGACGACGCTATCCGTGCCGTTCGTCTAATTTCGGGCGCTATGGCGGATGCTATGCTGGAAGGCCGCCAAGGTGTGCAGATGGAAGAAGCCGACGAGGAAACCGAGCAAATTAAGGAAGAAATTGAGGCTTAATTGCCCGCAAATTTTAGTACGCACTAAGGTTACTTCCCTGCTTATGGCGGGGAAGTAATTACCGATAGATTGATTTGAAAAGAGGAATTAGAATGGCTTTTACCGCACAAGACGTTAAAACCCTGCGCGAGCGCACCGGCGTTGGCATGATGGACTGCAAAAAAGCACTGCAAGAAGCAAATGGCGACATGGACAAAGCTGCCGAAATTTTGCGCGAAAAAGGAATTGCGGCTGCCGATAAAAAGGCTGGCCGTATTGCGGCCGAAGGCGTTGTGTATGCCGTGGCCGATAATGATAGCAAAGTGGGTGTGGTAGTAGAGGTAAACTCTGAAACCGACTTTGTTGCTAAAAACGAGGGCTTCCAGCAGTTTGTTCGGGACCTTGCTGGTGTAATTATGCAGCACAACCCGGCCGACGTAGATGCCCTGATGGATTTAAAAATGGGCGCCGCTACCGTAGCCGACGAACTGCGTGATAAAATTTTGGTAATTGGCGAAAACCTAAAAATTCGCCGTTTCCACCGTTTTGGTGGCACCAACTGTGCTTATGTGCACGGCGGTGGCACCCATGGCGTGCTGGTTCAGTTCGAAACTTCGGACGAAATTGCCAAAAACCCTGCTTTTGAAGCATTTGGCAAAGATATTGCCATGCACATTGCGGCCCAAAACCCCACCTACCTAAGCCGCGAACAAGTACCGGCCGAAGTGCTTGAAAAAGAAAAAGAAATTTTGAAAGCCCAAGCACTAAACGAGGGTAAACCCGAAGCCATTGCCGAAAAAATGGTGGCTGGCCGTGTAAATAAATTTTACGAAAACAACTGCTTGTTAGACCAAGATTTTGTTAAAGACCCAGACATTACCGTTAACCAGTACGTGCAAAACACAGCCAAAGAACTTGGCGGCGACATTAAAATAGTTAACTTTGCCCGCTTTGAAAAAGGCGAAGGCATTGAAAAACGCAACGATGACTTTGCTGCCGAAGTTGCTGGAATGGTTAAATAACATTTATTTAAAACAAGGCCTTGCAGTTTGCAGGGCCTTGTTTTTTGCTTTTTGCATAAAGTATGTAAACTGGTATAATTTTGTATGAATATTGTATTAAACGTGCGTTGAACATAATGGTGAAATACAGTAAAATGGAAGAAAAGTTGTAGTTGAATCGTATTATTATAGAAAGCCCCTAAAATAGTAAAAAAAGTAGCATTATAGAGAGGATGGTGGTGCACCTTGGCGGCAATGATACAGGTGGATGAACTGCGCAAAGTATACCGTGTTGGCACCGAAAAGGTGGTGGCACTTAACCATATTAACCTGCAAATTGCAAAGGGAGAAGTTTGCTGCATTGTTGGGGCCTCTGGCAGTGGTAAATCTACTTTGTTAAACATGCTTGCAGGGCTAGAAAAACCCACCAAAGGCCAGGTAGATATTGGTGGCAAACGAATCTCTGCCATGGACGAAAACCAATTGGCATTGTTTCGGCAAGAGAATTTGGGCTTTATTTTTCAAAGCTACAACCTGCTGCCCCAGCTTACCGCCAACGAAAACGTGGGCTTGCCCCTAATGTTTAAGGGTGTTGCACGCAAAAAGCGCCAGCGCCGTGCCCAGCAAGAGCTAGAGCAGATGGGAATTGGCAACCGAGCCGGGCATAAACCCACCGAAATGAGCGGCGGCCAGCAGCAGCGGGTGGGTATTGCGCGTGCCTTTGTTACCATGCCTAAGGTAATTTTTGCAGACGAACCCACCGGCAACCTAGATAGCCGCACCACGCGCCAGGTGCTTAAAACCATGCTGGCCCGTGCCGAAAAACACAGCATTACCTTTGTAATGGTTACCCACGAAAAAGAGCTTGCCACCTGCGGAGACCGCATTGTTACCCTGCAAGATGGCCGCATTATTAGCAACGAGGTACAAACGGCAGAGGAAAAAGCCGCCAGCCGGGCCCTGCTTTTTGCAGAGGTGGGGGATAGCATCCCCGATGAGCCGGAGCAAAACCCCACTAAAAAGGTTGCGCAGGCTTAATTATAAATATTGGTGTAATAAAAATAGATTGCTGGAGGGAACTTTAAATGGAAAAAAGACGTTTTACGGGGCTAGTTGCCGCTATGGTAACGGCATTGGTGCTGCTTTCGGTGTTGGCAAGTGTGCCTGCTTTGGCGGCTGGCGGTGGTTCTGGCACAGGTGCAACCCCAGAACCAACCACGGCGGGCATAGAGGTTACAGGTTATGAACTGTTTACTTCGGATGCCAGTGGTAAAGAAACGAAAATTGATAAAATTGGTGCCAAAAGTTCTTTTTGGGTGCGTCTTATTATAAATGATTCCCGCCTTGAAAAAACAGATTTAGACAAAATAAAGCTAAATAACGGTATTGTAAAAATAAACTTGAATGCAGCCTCTTTTTCTTCTGCAGAGGGCGGCCCTCGTGTCAGCAATGTTTTTGAGACCGCGTATCAACTGGATATTCCGGTGTATTACAACGGAATTGACACTACTTTTGCGTGCGATATTTTTTATTCAGAGTTTACCGACCTGCCTTTGTTCCACTATTCAACAAGTTTTCATCAACTGGTGCCGGCCACAGCAAATAGCGATTCTTCTTCGGATAGTGTGAGCAATACAGTTACCCGCGGCACCGGCTTTGTGCTAAAAAGTGCCAGCTATGGCGCTAGCGACGTACCTGCGGGCAAAAGTTTTAATTTAAACGCAACCCTGCTTTCTACCAATGGCACCTACAGCGTAGAAAACGTGAGTGTTAGCCTGACATTACCCAAAGAAATTTCGCTGGTAAGCGGCAACAGCATTACCTATGTTGGCACCGTAAAGCCCAACCAAAACGTGCCCGTCAACTTCGATTTATTGGCAAGTGCCATTGCAGAAGAAGGCAGTTATATTATTACGGTTAACATTAGCGGCGTAAATGCCAAAGATGGCACCGATGTAACAGCCAGCATGGATATTTCGGTGCCGGTGGTACAGCCAGAGCGCTTTGAAATATCCAATGCTATGCTGCCAGAATACCTAACCGTTGGCATGGACGACGGCAGCGGCTACAGCAGCATTACACTGGTAAACAAAGGTAAAGGTATCATCTACAATGTTTCGGCCCAGATAGTGGGCGAGGGGTTAAGCAGCCAAGAAGGCAACCAGTTTTTGGGCAACATTGCGGCGGGCGGCCAAAACTCGGCCGATTTTACCGTTACAGCAACCCAAGCCGGCCAGCTAAACGGGCAGGTGCTTATTACCTACGAAAACGCCAAAGGGGAAGAAAAAACCCTGACCAAAGACTTTACCGTTACAGCAGAAGAAAACATGTTTGAACCGGGAATTGACCCCGGATACCCGCTAGAGCCCCCCGTGGAAGAACCGGCCGGTGTGCCTGGCTGGGTGTGGCTGCTGGTAGTGGTGGGGGTGCTGGCAGTGGGCACCATAGTGGTTGTTATTGTGGTTAAAAAGAAAAAGGCGAAAAAGGCTGCCGAGCTAGAGGAAGACCTTGAAAACGACGATGACCTGGATGCACTAGGGTAAGGGGTTTGTGTTGCTTTCTTTTAAAAATAAACCCCGGAGGACACTATGAAACTTTCTGATCTTTTTAGGTTTAGCACCGATAACCTGCGCCGCCGAAAGGGGCGCACGGTGCTTACCGTAATAGGGGTTGTGGTGGGTGTTTGCGCCATTGTGGTTATGATTTCGCTTGGCATTGCCGTAAACATTGCCACCGACACCATGCTGCAAAGCTATGGAGATTTAACCAAAATTACGGTAAACAATTATGGCGCCAAAATAGGCACGCCAGACCTTGACGACAAGATGGTGGAGCAGTTTAAGGCCTTGCCCAATGTTGCTGCGGCAACGCCCATGTATTCTCCGTATACTTTTTATGGCAATGTATATGCGGGCAAAAACTACAGGTACGAATCTTGGGGAAACCTGGTGGGCATGGATGTAGATGCGATACCGGCCATGGGTTACAGCTTAATTACCGGCAATTTTTTAAGCGGCCAAAACCTTGGTAAAGATAAAATACCAGTGCTGATTGGCTCGCAGGTGGTGTTCAGTTTTTCCGACACTAAAAAAAGCTACAACAACCCCAACCGCCAAAAATATCCCCAATTTGGGGAGGATGGAATGGGAAGCATTACCAACCTGCCGCAGTACGATGAAAACGGCGTTTTGCTAAACCCTGAAGAATTCTTTTTTGATGTGATGAACACCAAAATGACCTACCGCATGAACTATGGATACGATGAAACCACTGGTGAAAGCAAGTACAAAGAGTACGAGCTGGTGGTGGTTGGCATTATTAAAGAGAGTGACATGGGCGGCCAAACCGATTATAGCTTTGTGATGAATATTAGCGATTTAAAAAAGATGGAGCAAGACTATAAAACCCTAAGCAAAAGCGGCGGCGGTGGCGGCGGTGGTGGTTATGCCATAAGCGGTGGCTACTATGGTGGCGGCGGCGAGGGCACCACCCAGGTTGGCGGATACGAGCAGGTATTTGTTAAAGTAGATAATGTTAAAAACATGCCCGCTGTAGAAAAGGCACTTACCGATATTGGATACCAAATATATTCTATGAGCCAGCTGCGGCAAAGCCTGCAGGGGCAGGTAGCCCAAACCCAAATGATGCTTGGGGGCCTGGCGGCGGTATCTCTATTTGTGGCGGCGCTAAACATAGCCAACACCATGACAATGGCAATTTACGAGCGCACCAAAGAAATTGGCGTAATGAAGGTGCTGGGCTGTAAGCTCAGCAATATCCGCACGGTATTTTTAATAGAATCGGGCGCAATTGGGCTGATTGGTGGCGTGGTTGGCGTAGTAATAAGCTTATTGTTAAGCATGCTGTTAAACAACCTTGCCACCTGGCTTGCCATGCTGGGTATCGATAGCTCGATTGATATTGCGGCTATATTTGGCCTAAGCGGCTTTAGCCAAATGATGCCGGGCATGCAAATGTCGGTTATTCCGCTATGGTTAATTGTGCTGGCGCTGGTGTTTGCCACCTTGGTGGGGCTGCTTTCGGGCATTGCCCCGGCCAATCGTGCGGTAAAAATATCCTCGCTAGAGGCAATACGCCACGAATAGAAAAACCACCATGTTTTAACGCAATATAGTATGGCTAATTTAATTATGGCGGGCCAAAACTTTGGCCCGCCATAGCTTTTAAAAAGGAGAGGTTGCCATGAAATGGTATGAACGACTAAGCCAAAAACTTAACTATGCTTTTATGCCCCGCACGGTGCGGCTTACGGCAGCGCTTTTGTCTGCCTGGGTGGTTATGGTGCTGGTTACCACCTTTTACGAAAATCATTTAATTGCCCGCAATTTTTTGTTGTGGAATGTTTTTTTGGCAGCAACCCCGCTGTTTTTTGCGCTATTACTAACCCGCCGTGCCGCTAAAGGCCGCCGTGGGCCGCTGGGCGTTGTTTGGTGGGGGCTCTGGCTTGTGTTATATCCAAACTCGCCCTACATGCTTACCGATTTTATCCATGTAAAAAATTATACCTATGAGCCCGGGTTTGACTTAACCCCCGATGTAATTTCTTGGTTTGGGCTGGTACACATTATTGCGGCGGTTGCGCTTGGGTGTGCTTTTGGGTATTTATCGCTGTATTTGCTACACAATATTGTGCGTGGCCGGTTGGGGCAGCTGGTGGGGTGGTTATTTGTGGGGGCGGCCTCGGCCTTAAGCGGCCTTGGCATTTATATAGGCCGTTTTATGCGCTTTAACACCTGGGACATAGCAAGCAGGCCAATGGCCTTGCTGGGTGATGTGCTGGACCGCCTAAGCCGGCGCACGGCATGGCTTTGCTTTTTGTTTGCCGCCATGGTTTTAGCCGGGTACCTGCTGTTTTACTTTTGCTTCGATAGCAAAGAAAACACAACCCCGCCCACACCTAAAGCCAAAACAGATATGTCGCCAATCAACAGTTCGGCTACACCGAACTAAAATTCGGCGTATTTCAATTTTAAAATACCACCAGCCAGTGTATACTGTTGATAAAGGCAAATAAACATGGCTTGCAGAGAGGACAATACCCCGCGGCTGGCAGGCGCCCTTTTGTTGCAAGCACATAAAAGGAGGACATGATGGCAAAGCGCATAGTAACAGAAGAAATTTGCGAACAGCTGGCGATGGCAGCGAAGCAAGAATCTCGCCGGATAGGGGTGGGGGTAACGCTTTCTGTTACCGATGAAGCAGGTAACTTGTTGCTGCTGCAAAAGTTTGGCAATGCTATTTTGCCCAGCTTGGAAATCTCTGCCAAAAAGGCGTACACTGCTGCGGTGCTGCGCCAGCCCACGGCCGAGTTTGGGCAGATTGCCCAGGTGGGGCAAAGTGCGTTTGGCATTAATGTAACCAACGATAAACTAGTGATATTTGGCGGCGGCTTTCCACTGCAAATTAAAGGGGAAACCGTAGGCGGCATTGGGGTTTCGGGCGGCAGTGTAGAAGAAGATGAAACCGTAGCCCACGCTGTACTAAAAGTTTTTGCAAAGTTTGCAGAGGAATGGCAAGAGGAATAAAATAGATTAAAAAAACCAACTGAGTGTAACACATTGCTCAGTTGGTTTTTTTATTATAGGTTCGTTAACTCTTTAAGCCAAAGGGCGGCGCTTGCGTCGCTTGGCATGCGTAGGTCTCCACGGGGCGAAAGACCAACCGAACCAACCTTTGGGCCATCGGGCAGGCAGCTGCGTTTAAACTGCTGTGCAAAAAAGCGCTTGTAAAACACATTTAGCCATTGCAAAATGGTTGCCTTATTGTATTTGCCATTAAAAGCCTGCTGTGCCAAAAATAATATTTTAGCAGGGGAGAACCCCCAGCGTAGCACATAATACAAGGTAAAATCGTGTAACTCATACGGGCCAACCAAATCTTCGGTTTGTTGGCTAATTTCGCCATTTACAGCGGGCAACAACTCGGGGCTTACCGGGGTGTCCAAAACATCTTGCAAAATAGCGGTAAGCTCGGGTTTGGTATTGGCCTCGTGCGCAACAAGGTGCCGCACCAGCGTTTTGGGCACTCCGGCATTTACGCCGTACATGCTTATGTGGTCTCCGCCATAGGTGGCCCAGCCCAGCGCCAATTCCGAGAGGTCTCCGGTGCCCACCACCAGGCCGTTTTGCTGGTTGGCAAGGTCCATTAGCACTATGGTGCGCATACGGGCCTGGGCATTCTCGTACACAACGCTGTAATCGTCTTCGGGGTGGTTAATGTCGGCAAAATGGCTGCGCACACTGGCCGAAATATCGATGGTTTGCAGCGTAGCCCCGGTGGCTTCGGCCAGTTTTTCGGCATTGGTGCGGGTGCGGGCGGTGGTGCCAAAAGCGGGCATGGTAACCGCTAAAATATCGGCAGTGGGGCGGCCGGCAGCCTGCAATGCGCGCAGGCACACCAGCAGGGCAAGGGTGCTGTCTAACCCACCAGAAAGCCCAAGAATTAACCTTTTGGCCCCCACGTGTTGCAGCCGTTTTTGCAGCCCAGCCGCTTGCAAAGCCAGGGTTTTTTCGCAGTGGTTTTGTAGGGCATTAGCCTCTACAGGAATGAACGGATGCGGCGAAACCGGGCGCATCAGCTGTGGTTCGGGTGCAACTTCAAGCTCAAACTCGATGGTTTGGTAGCGGGCAGCCTGTGCAGAGGGAAAACTATTTTGACGTGTGCGTTCGTGCGCAAGGCGCTCTAAATCAATTTCAACAACCGCCATGCCCTCGGCAAAAGGTTTGGTTTCGGTCAATATAATCCCGTTTTCGGCTATTATATTGTGCCCGGCAAACACCATGTCGGTGGTAGATTCCCCCATACCGGCATTGGCGTATAGGTAAGCACAACACAACCGGGCCGATTGCCCACTTACCAGGCTTTGGCGGTACTCTTCTTTGCCAATGATCTCGTTGCTGGCAGAGAGATTGGCAACCACTGTGGCACCTGCAAGCGCGTGATGTTGCGAAGGAGGCGCAGGCACCCATAAGTCCTCGCAAATCTCTACCGCAAAGGTGAAAAGCTGGTTGCCTTTACAGCTAAACAAAAGAGAAGTTCCAAACGGTATATCGTTAAAAATACCGTTTGAACTTGCATATGTTTGCACACCATTAAAGGCGGGGGTAAACTGCCGAAGTTCATAAAACTCGGCATAATTGGGTAGGTGGGTTTTGGGTACAAACCCCAGCACGCTGCCTTTGTGCACCACAGCGGCACAGTTATAAAGCTTGCCGCTGTGGTGCAGGGGCAGGCCCACCAGCAATATAAGGTTTAGCCCCTTGGTTTGTGCGCAAATGGTTTGTAGGCCCTGCAAGGCAGCTTGTTGCAAGGGGCGCTGCAAAAATAAATCGGCACAGGTGTAGCCGGTTATGCCAAGCTCTGGCGTAACTAGCAAAGCAATATTTTGTGCGGCGGCCTGCTTTGAACAGGCAATAATTTGGGCGGCGTTGTATTCACAATCGGCAACTTTTACCGGTGGTGTAACAGCCGCTGTTTTTATAAAACCATGGTTCATGGTGTGCCTCCTGTTATTTTATTTCTTTTAGGTATTCTTCATCGGTATAACCGGGAAAGTGCAACTTAACCTGTGCCAACAGTTGTTGTTTGGCGGCAGGGGCGGGGGTATTATAAGCGCTTTTCACAAAATCAGCGTTCCATAAATCTTCGGCCAGGCTGTATTGCCCAACACCCCAACCATATTCATCGCCGTGTTTGTTGCGCTTGCGCTCAAACCTGCGCAGCACAATATAGGTTTGCATTTGCAGGGTGGTCATGGTAGTTTCAAAGCCGGTTTCGCCGTTTTTGCCAAAACCGCCCTGCTTTTTTAAAGCGGGGGAGGCAGTGGGGCCATCCTTTTCCAAAATGTCGTATAGTTTTTTGGCTTTTCGGTTTGCCAGCCCGTCTTCGTACCGGCTGTCAAAATCGTAACCATCGCGGCGGTAGCTGGCCAAAAGGGGGAACCATTGCTTTGCAACAAAGCCGGCTTTTTTAGCAAAAAATTTGCCGTAGGCTATTTGTCCACTCTCGGCAAGGAAGCCACGCCATTCCCAGGGGTCGGTTTTGGGGTTTCCGCTCCACCAGGCATCGTTTTGGGTGTGTTCTTCGGCCGAAAAGCCGAGAATGCTATTTTTAAACAGTGGCAAAAAACCAACCTTGTTAATATAGTTAAGCAAATCATCGGCGGTGGTAAGGCAGCCGGGGGCGCCTTGCGGCAGGCCTTCGGGCACCAGTTGGTGGTTTAATAGCAGCATGTTGGCCTCCTAATTAATAGGCATTAAAATGGTGGTGCACTATCCGTTTTCAGAGCATTTGGCAGCATCAATGGCAAGGGTAATCATAAGTGCTAACAAAGCATTGCGCTCATCGGGTACATCAATTACGTAGGTATCGGTAAAATTAAAAAGTTGTTTAGAAAGCTGGAAAACATGGTTGCCATAAGTATCGTTAACAGAATAATCCCAGCCCAACCAGTCGCCTTCCACACGCCAGCCTTGGTAATTTAGCGTAAAAACCGGCTTAAAAAGAGTAAATTCTTTTTTTACCTGCCCAATAAACTGGCCATTTAAGTAAAAGGTAAAGCGTGGCAAAAAGGTTAGTATTTCCTCCCGCACCATACCAATGGGGGCGCCAGTTGCATCACAAACCTCTAGCTTATGGCCCCAGGCCAGCCTACCCTGCACGGTGTACACTGTGTTGCCGGCTTCATCGTAAATATCGTAGCTGTCTAGCCAAGAGAAAAAGCGCTGTTTAAATAAAAGCTTCATACCCATAAAATTCCTTTTTATAAAATGCTTACACACTCTTGTTCAGCTGTTCAAGCTCTGCTTGTGTAACATACCGCCACTGCCCGGTTTTTAAACCATTCAGGCTAATGTTCATAATGCGTACCCGGTGCAACGAGATAGCCCTGTACCCAAGCTCGGTGCACATGCGGCGTATTTGGCGGTTTAGCCCTTGGGTTAAAACAATTTTAAAGGTGCGGGGGTCCATCTGTGTTACTTTGCATTTTTTTGTTGTTTGCCGGGTGCGGGTGCGCATGTTGGTTATCTCTACGCCGGCTTCCATTTTTTGTATAAAGGCCGGGGTTATTTCTTGGTTTACCTTTACAATATATTCTTTTTCATGGTTGTTTTCGGCTCTTAAAATTTTGTTTACAACATCGCCATCGCTGGTTAGTAAAATAAGGCCAGAAGAATCTTTGTCTAACCGGCCAATGGGGAAGATGCGGGTGGGAAAGTCCATAAAATCGGCGATATTGCCCTCTACGTCTGGCTCTACCGTGCAGGTAATGCCGATAGGTTTGTTCAGCGCAATATATACGTGTTTCTGTTCGCTTTTTATTTCCTTGCCATCTACCATAACCACCTGGCCCGGCAGCACCTGTGCGCCCATGGTGGCTGGCTCATTATCTATAGTAACACGGTTTTCTTGCACCAATGCATCGGCCCCCCTGCGCGAGCAAAAACCCGCCGCAGTTAGATATTTATTAATTCTAACCGATTCTTTTTCACCGTGGTAAAAGGTTTGGTTGCGGGCATCCTCTGCTTGTTTTAACTGAAATGCTTTTTTAATCATTATTTATTCCTTTATATTGCTTTAATATAATAATACTCTTGTATTTGTTTGTAGTCGGCCACATAGGCGGTGGATAAGCTAGAATTGGATACCAAACGCTGTTAAAAATTACTCATTTTCGGCAAAACCGCTCTTCAAATAAAAATTTCCCCAACTCTTCTAATTCATTGCTACCAATTTCTATTGTGTGTATATATCAGTGCATTTCATTTTATCTCATATTCAAATGTAATTGGAAAATGATCCGACAATTTCATTTCTTCGTGTACGATAAGATTAGAGCAGTTCGTAATCATGTCTTCCTTAATAAATACATGGTCAATACAAGTTCTTCTAGTCTTTGTTACTTTGGTTGGCATATTGCATATACAAATATGTTCATTCAGTATTTGGTTAAATATGTTTCTGTTTTCCGAATCCAAGTAATTTCCTGCATTGAAGTCACCCAAAATAATATCTGCTTTCCCTGGTATCGCATTTAGGTATCTTTCATTATCCTTGCCATTTTCAGCGTGTATCCCTAGAAAACTTATGCCATGATATTCAACAGCAATTTCTCGATTACGAGGAGTACCTATAGGATAAAAACTTTCGTTCAGGCAATTTAATTGATTCGCACCCTTTGTAATTGCAACAGTCATCATAATTTGATAATTATTATGTATATTGAACTTTATTGAATATGCATTTTCTGGAAAATTATTCAAGAGAGCCTGATAAATCTTACTTATCTTCCAGTTTCCCCATTCCTTATAGGGTATTTCTTGCAATATAACTATGCTATTTTCTATATTTAATTGATTTTTTATAAAGCCGAAGATTTCATCTGATTTTTCGGATTCTGGTTGATTATATAAAGCGCAATTCCAAGTCATAATGTGCAGTTTCATAAATAGATACCCCTTATATCATTTTTGTTAGTTTAGAAAAAACAACAAAAGCGCACAATTCAAATCAATTTCCTTTTCGATACATCAAAACCACGCACTCCACATGCTTGGTACGTGGGAACATATCCACCGGTTGCACCTGTTTTACCACATACCCGCTTTGGGTTAAAATGGCCAAATCTCGGGCCATGGTGGCGGGGTTGCAGCTAACCATAACAATGCGGGCGGGGGCCATGGCTACCATGGCGGCAAGGGTTTGCTCATCGCACCCTTTGCGGGGCGGGTCCACCACAATCACGTCGGGGCGGGTGCCCTCGGCGGCAAGGCGGGTGGCAGCGGTGCCGGCGTCTTCACACAAAAAGCGGGTGTTTTGTAAACCCATTTGTGCGGCGCTGTGCTTTGCGTTTTCCACCGCTTCGGGCACAATTTCAACCCCTATCAACTGTTTGCAGCGGGCTGCCATGCTTAAGCCAATTACCCCAGCCCCGCAATACAAATCCAGCAGGGTTTCGCCACCGGTAAGGGCGGCAAAATTTTGGGCGGTGGCAAACAAGTGCTCGGCCCCGGCGGTGTTTACCTGGCTAAAAGAATGCACGCCCAACCGCAGGGGCACATCGCACAGGGCATCTTTAATGGTGCCATTGCCAAACAGCACCTTGCTATGCTTGCCCAAAATTACATTGGTGTGGACCGGGTTGTGGTTTAATACAATGCTTTTAATGGCAGGGAACTCCGCCACCATAGTATCCACAAACACTTCGTTTTGGGGCAAGCTTTGGCCGGTGGCCACAAGGCATAACAGCACTTGGCCACTGTGGCCGCCCTGGCGCAAATAAATATGCCGAATAAGCCCGGTGCGGGTGGCCTCGTTGTAGGCGGTGCAGCCAAGCTGCTGCAAAAGCCCGGCTGTGCGTGCGGCAATTTGGTTTAGTAGGGTGGGTTGCAGCAAACAATCGGCACAGGGCACAATGCGGTGGCTGCGGCCAGCGTAAAAGCCATACACAAAAGCGCCATTTTCTTCGGCTACCGGGTATTGTGCTTTGTTGCGGTACCTGTCTTGCTGGGGAGAAGGGAGAATTTCCAGCACCGGCACCTCTAGCTTGCCTATGCGCTGCAATGCGTCCTCTACAAAGGTTTGTTTGGCGGCAAGCTCTGCCTTGTAGGTTAAGTGCCTAAAGCTGCAACCGCCACAAACGCCGGCAATAGGGCAATCTGCCTTCTGGCGGCCAGGGCCGGGGGTAACCACCTGATGGATGCGCCCAAAAGCATGGGTTTTGGCGTTTTTTACAATGGTAACCTGTAGCATATCGCCAACCGCACCGCCGGGCACAAAAATAGCCTTGCCCTCAAAACGCCCCACGGCGTTGCCATCGCTAGAAAGCCCATGGATAGCCAGCGGAATAATTTGGTTTTTATGAATGGGCATGTTGATTGTGCCTCCGTTAATAAGTGCCGGTTAAACGGCCATTTTGCGGCAAAAGCTGTTTGCAAGCGCATTGTAAACAAGTGTTAGCCAGTGCTTGCTAGCCTTCGGTTTTGCCGTATTTGCTGGGTGGTACGCCCTTCATTTTTTTAAACACGCGCGAAAAATAGAACTGGTCAAAAAATCCAACCGAATAGGCGATTTCCGCCACCGAAAGGGTAGAGGTTTCGAGCAGCTTGCAGGCCTCTCCAATACGAAAATTGGTTAAATAATCGATGGGAGATTGGGCAAGGTTTGCCATAAAAACACGGTATAAATGGCTGCGGCTAACGCCCACGGCACTGGCGATGTCGTCCACCCCAATATCGCGCGAGTAGTTAAACTGAATGTATTTGATAGCCCCCACCACATAGGCGGCACCGGTAGCGGGGGGCTGTTTTCCGGCGTCTTTGCTCTCTTGCATTAGCAGTGCGGCAAACAGGTATAAATACCCAACCATGCGTGTTTCGTCCTGCACGTGCGGCCCGCGCGAAAGAAAAATTTTGTGCAGCAAATCTCGTGCACGAGTGGCTTTTTGGCATTGGTGCACTGGGTTTTCGTCGCTAAATGGCAGGCTTTGGGCCAGCCGGGCGGCGTTGCTGCCGTTGTAGCCCACCCAGTAATACTCCCACGGCTCCTCGGTATCGGCCGTGTAGCTAATTAGCTGGTTGGGTTTGGCAAAAAATAAATCTCCCGCTTTGGGGGCAAACACGGTATTATTAACACTGTAGCTACCTTTACCCGCCGTAACAAGGTGTATCAGATAATGGTCTCGCACGCCGGGGCCCCAGGTATAGCCTGCGCTGCAACTTTGTAAGCCACAGTTGTATATCGAAAGCTCCAAGTTATCTAAATTGGTTTGTTTGAAGGATTGCTTGTATAGTTCAGCCAAAACCAGCCCTCCCTTTATTGCGGTGAAATTAAGTTGCTTACAGTATAACAAAATCGTCAACAAAAATCCATATATCTGCCCAAACATGCCTTTACAAGTAAAGGTTTATTGCTATAATTAAAGTAGAATATTTTGTGTTATTTTGTAAAACAAACAATAGAGCTAAAATAAACACACAGGGGTGAGTAGGCTATGCCAGTTTCGGCACAGGTGAAGAAGGATATTGAGGCCGGCCTTTACGATGAAAGCTTTGAGGAATTGTATGGCGCCGGGCCGGTTGTGGTGCACAAACAACGCCAGCGGTATACCCAGGCGGTTACCCAGTTTGAAGAAACCTACGGTGGAGAGCGTGAAATTGCCATTTATTCTACCCCCGGCCGCACCGAAATTGGTGGCAACCACACCGACCATAACCACGGCGTGGTTATGGCAGCAGCGGTAAACCTAGATATTATTGCGGTGGTATCTAAAAATAACGATAACTTTGCCCGGGTGCAATCCAAAGGGTTTGGTGCGCCCGATATTGTAGACCTTGCTTATTTGGAACCGGTAAACCTTGAGTACGGGAAATCTTCGGCTTTGGTGCGGGGCGTTGCGGCAGCCATAAAGCAACGTGGTGGCATGGTAGCCGGGTTCGACGCTTACACAACCTCGGACGTTTTGCGGGGCAGCGGGCTTTCTAGCTCGGCCGCGTTTGAGGTATGCATGGCCACCATTTTAAATGGCGAGTATAACCAAAACAAATTTACAGCGGTAGAACTTGGCATGATTGGCCAGTTTGCCGAGAATAAATTTTTTGGCAAACCCAGCGGTTTGATGGACCAAACAGCCTGCGCAGTGGGCAATGCCATCACCATAGATTTTAAAGACCCCGAACACCCGCAGGTTACCGAAATTCCCTTCGATTTGGCCGCCCATGGTTACCGGCTGGTTATTACCGATACCAAGGGCAGCCATGCCGGCCTAACCGATGAGTACACCGCCATACGGCGGGAGATGGAAAGTGTGGCAGAGTTTTTTGGCAAAGAGTACCTGCGCCAAATTACGCTGGAGCAATTACTTGCCAATATTTCTGCTATCCGTGCCCAACAGGGAGACCGCGCTGTGCTGCGTTCCATCCACTTTTTTGAGGAATGCCGCCGGGTAGGGGTGCTGGCAGGCGCTATTGGCAAAAACGATTTTGAAACCTTTAAGGCAGCAATTATTGAGAGCGGGCATTCCTCGTTTGAATATAACCAAAATGCCTACAGTGTGCGCCGCCCCGAAGAACAGGGTGTTGCGCTGGGGCTGGCTGTTTCTCAGCTACTATTGGCGGGCAAGGGGGCGTGGCGGCTGCAAGGCGGCGGCTTTGCGGGTACCATACAAGCCTTTGTGCCAAACGATTTGCTGGAAACCTACTGCAACGAATTACAAACCATTTTTGGCAGCGATGCTTGCTATGTGCTAAATGTAAGGGGCAGGGGCACCACACAGGTTACACCATTATAAAAGGGGTTAACCTGTTCTAAGTGTGTTTTGGTTGCGCAGCAGGCGGCGCAGTTTAGCCTTTGTACTTTTGGGCGTTACTTGTTTGGGCAATAAAATTAGCCCAAAAAAGTATGAAAAAGGCTTGCAAATGCCTGTTTAGTATGGTATCATAGCTAGGCGTTAGTATCTGCTGGCACCACCAGCAGGGTTGATGCAATGCATTGAACAGACAGTCCTCTGCCGGTTTTACGGGTACGAATGTCTTATAAAAAAATGGAGGACTTTACTAACATGGATGCAATGAAAATTATTACCGAAGGCTCGATTAAAGCCGAAGCCGACAAGCCAAAGTTTAACATTGGCGATACCGTACGTGTATCGGTACGCATTAAAGAGGGCGAGCGTGAGCGTGTGCAGGCCTTTGAAGGCACCGTTATTGCCAAAAAACATGGCGGCGTGGCCGAAACCTTTACTGTTCGTCGTTCTTCGTACGGCGTTGGGGTAGAGCGTGTTTTCCCCGTTAACAGCCCCTTTGTAGAAAAAGTGGAAGTTATCCGCATGGGTAAAGTGCGCCGTGCTAAACTGTACTACCTGCGGCAGCGCACCGGTAAAGCGGCTAAAGTTAAACAAAAAGTTTAAATTAAACACCTTAAAAAGGGGCAATGTAAATTGTCCCTTTTTTCATATCATGATATAATTACCACAAAATACATGTTAATTGCTTTTAAAGAAAGTGAACCCTATGGACCAACAACAACGAGAACGCAACATTGCAGTGCTTGAGTGGTTTGACGCTATTGTATTTGCCTTAACAATAGTGCTTATTATTCTGTTGTTTTTGGTGCGCACCGTGCGGGTAGATGGCACCTCGATGGTGCCAACCCTGGAAAATGGAGACCAGTTAATTGCCCGCAGCATTTTATATGAACCACAGCGGGGCGATGTGGTGGTAATTGATGGCTATATAGAATTTGGCGCCCCCCTTGTAAAACGGGTGATTGGCACAGAGGGCGATGTGGTAGACATTGATTTTGAGCAAGGGCAGGTGTTTGTAAACGGCCAACTGCTAACCGAGCCTTATATTTCGGCACCAACCACTCGTTCGTTCGATGTAACCTTCCCGGTAACCGTGCCAGAGGGACACCTGTTTTTAATGGGAGATAACCGCCCTAATTCTAAAGATAGCCGAGATTCTGACATTGGCATGATTGACAAGCGAGATGTTTTAGGCAAGGTGGTTTTCCGCCTTGTTCCGTTTAATAAATTTGGAGGCATAGAGTGAGTGAAGATTTAGTTCTACCACGCAATATCCATTGGTTTCCGGGGCACATGATGCGCACCCTGCGCAGCATAGAAAAAAACCTGCCCAAGGTAGACGCCGTGGTGCAATTGCTTGACGCCCGCATACCACGCAGCAGCCTGAACCCGGACTTGCAGCGTAGCTATACCCACAAAACACGGTTGTATGTGCTAAATAAGGCAGACCTTGCCGATGAAGCCGTTACAGCCGATTGGCTGCGTTATTTCCGCACCGAAGAGGCGGGCTGTGTTGCCATTAACAGCAAGCAAAAGGGGGCGGCGGCGCAGGTAAAACGTGCCGTAGAAACCGCCCTGGCGGAACTGCTGGAACGCCGGCAGCAAAAGGGAATGGTGGGTGCGCAAACCCGCCTAATGATTACCGGTATCCCCAATGTGGGCAAATCTACCTTTATTAACAACTGGGCAGGCACCAACAAGGCCAAAGCTGCCGATAAGCCGGGCGTAACCCGGGGCGAACAATGGATTACCACCGGAGATTTTGAATTGATGGATATGCCGGGTGTGCTGTGGAAAAAGTTTGATGACATGGAAACAGCGGTTAACCTGGCCTTAATTGGTTCGATACCCGACCGCTTGCTGAATACCGAAGAAATAGCTGCGGGGCTATTGGCTCAGCTGGCAAATGGTTATGCCCCCCGCCTGTGCCAGCGCTTTAAATTGCAAGGCCCGCTGCCACAAGATGGCTGGGAACTGCTGGAAGCCGTTGGAAAACGCCGTGGCATGCTTATCTCGGGGGGAGAAATAGACCTGGAGCGTGCCTCTATTATGGTGCTGGACGAATTTAGGGGCGGGTTGTTTGGGCGTATTTCGCTAGAAAAACCAGACAGGTAGTAAAATTAATTTGGGAGGCCATGATGGCAAACAGTAGCAACAACGTGGCTGAAGCGCTGCATTTGTACGATGAAGCCATGCGCACCGAATACCCATTGCTTTGCGGGGTAGACGAAGCTGGCCGTGGCCCGCTTTGTGGCCCGGTAAGTGTAGGGGCGGTTATTTTAAACCCCAAGCAGCCAATTTTAGGCTTAAACGATTCTAAAAAGCTGAACGAAAAAAAACGAGAAGCGTTGTATACCGAAATAACCGAAACAGCCCTTGCTTGGGCGGTGGTGTTGGTACCGCCGGCGGAAATTGACCGCCTGAATATTTTGTGGGCCACCATGCTGGGTATGCAACAGGCGGTGCAAAAGCTATTGGTGCGCCCAGATATGGTACTTATAGATGGCAACCGATGCCCCGAACTAGACCTGCCATGCCACCCGGTGGTAAAGGGAGACGCTACCTCGGCCAGTATAGCGGCGGCCTCTATTTTGGCAAAAGTAACCAGAGATAGATATATGCAGGAACTGGACAAGCAATACCCACAGTATAAACTGGCGCAACACAAAGGCTACCCAACCAAGCTGCATTACCAGCTGCTAGAAGAACATGGCCTGCAGGATTTTTATCGGAAATCTTTTTTAAAAAACAGGAATTTTACATGAACACGGCGCAAACAGGTGTGCTTGGCGAGGAGTTGGCGGCAAAAAACTACCAGCATAAGGGGTTTTTGCTGCTGGCCCGCAACTTTAAAGCCCGCACAGGCGAAATTGACCTTGTGGCGCTTAAACAAAACGTATTGGTGTTTGTAGAGGTAAAAACCCGTGGGGCCGGTGCTATTGCCCGCCCCAAAGAATGGGTTACCCTGCAAAAGCAACATCGTATTATAGCGGCGGCAGGGGCTTTTTTGCAGCAAAACCCACAATATGCTGATTGCCTTATGCGGTTTGATGTGGTGGAAGTGCAACTAAACAGGCAACAAAAAGCCACATTAAACCAAATAGAAAATGCATTTACACTATAATGTGTATAAAATATAATATATTTAAAATGGATAATAGTAGGGGGTAAACAATGAACTACACAAGCACACGGGATGCAGCACAAAAGGTGACGGCCCAGCAGGCAATTTTAAAGGGGCTTGCCCCCGGCGGCGGTTTATTTGTGCCCACCAGCTTGCCAGGGTTAAACCTGCAAACCTTGCTTGGCAAAACGTATAACCAAGTTGCCCTTGCTGTGTTGCAAGCTTTTTTGCCCGATTATGCACCTGATTTTTTACAACAAGCACTAGATGATAGCTACGGCGAAAATTTTGATAACAAGGCCGGACATGTTGTAAAAGTTACCGATGGCCTTTTTGCGCTGGAACTATGGCATGGCCCCACCAGCGCTTTTAAAGACTATGCCCTGCAACTAATGCCAAAACTACTGGTGCAGGCCCGTGCCATGTTAAACGAAACAGACGAAACCATTTTTATGGTGGCAACCTCTGGCGATACTGGCAAGGCAGCGCTGGAAGGATATAAAAACCGGCCCGGCATTAAAATGGCGGTTTTTTACCCAGAAAATGGCGTAAGTGAAGTACAGCGCCTGCAAATGGCCACCCAACAAGGGGATAACCTGGCGGTGTACGCAGTAAAGGGCAATTTTGATGATACCCAACGGGGTATTAAAATTGCCTTTAACAGCCAAGATATTGCCACCCGGTTATTGGCCCAGCATAAAAAACTGTCTAGCGCTAACTCTATTAACTGGGGGCGGTTGTTGCCCCAAATTGTGTACTATATAACCAGCTACCTTGCGCTGTGCCAAAACGGTGCTGTTGCCATGGGCCAACCGGTAGATTTTTGTGTACCAACCGGCAACTTTGGCGATATTATGGCCGGCTATTATGCAAAGCTAATGGGCCTTCCGGTGGGGCAGCTTATTTGCGCCTCTAACCAAAACAATGTGCTAAGCGATTTTTTTGCCAGCGGAAAATATGTGGCAAAGCGGCCGCTTCATAAAACAAGTTCCCCCTCTATGGACATACTGGTTTCTTCTAATTTAGAGCGCCTGCTGTACCACGAAACCCAAAGCCCGGCACAGGTAAGCCAGTGGATGGCGGATCTTGCGGAAAAAGGTGAGTATCAGGTAGATGCCAAAACCTTAGAGGAAATTAACAAAACCTTTGCGGCGGGTTGGGCAGATGAAGAACAGGTGAGCGAAGAGATTGCCGAGCTGAAAACCAAATACAATTATTTAGCAGACCCGCACACGGCAGTTGCCTTTAAAGTGTGGCGCAATTTGCCGGCAAGCGGCAGGCCCGTGGTGGTGCTTTCTACCGCAAGCCCATACAAATTTAGCGGCAAGGTATTGCAAGCGCTGGGGCAGGTTGTGCCGGCCGATGAATTTGACGCTATTGCCAAGCTAGAGCAAGTAAGTGGCACCAAGGCACCGGCGGCCTTAACGGCGCTAAAAACAAAACCTGTGCGCTTTACACAGGTAATAGAAGCCGACGAAATGCTGGAAGTACCGTTTACATTATAAAAAAAGTAAAACGAAAATGAACCTGGAGTGACTATGGCGCTTTTTGCAATAGGAGACCTGCATCTTTCGCTGGGATGCAACAAACCTATGGATGTGTTTGAGGGCTGGGAGGATTATGTGCCCCGGCTGGAGAAAAACTGGCGGGATACCATTACCGAACAGGATACCATTGTGCTGATGGGTGATAACTCTTGGGCGATGAATTTTGAGGAAGCATTGGCCGATTTTGCTTTTTTACACAGCCTGCCAGGGCAAAAAATTGTTTTGAAGGGTAACCACGATTACTGGTGGACCACCATGGCTAAAATGACCGCCTGGATAGAGCAAAACCAACTAGACAGCATTCGGTTTTTGCACAATAACAGCTACGAGGTAGAAGGGGTTTCGGTTTGTGGCACCCGCAGCTGGCTGTTTGAGGCAGACAAACCACAGGACGAAAAAGTGATGGCGAGAGAGGTGGGCCGGCTTCGGGCGTCTTTGCAGGCGGCTACCTTGCCCAAAAAGTTGGTTTTTTTGCATTATCCGCCGGTATATGTGGGGGCAACCTCGGCTGCTGTTATTGAAACCATGCAAGAATTTGGCGTAAACCAATGCTATTACGGGCATTTGCACGGTGGGTCTATCCGCTGGGCGGTGCAGGGGCAGGTAAATGGCATACAGTATAAGCTGCTAAGTGCCGACAGCCTTGGTTTTAAACCCTACAAAATTAATTGATTATGTATGGAAAACAAGAACAAACTATGATATACTAAATATCTGTTGAAAAGAATAAGCATGTTGAATGGGCAGGGCACTTTTACTGGTTGCATATACACTGGTTTTGGGCGCATGGCGCAGGAAACGTGAATTTTTTGGAGGATGTACAATGAAATTGAACAAACACGAAAAAACTGGTGCGAATACCTATGAACTGGAAATTGCCATTGCGCCCGAACAGTTTAAAGAGGCTATTTCGGCCGTTTATAAACGCGAAGCAAAGCGGTATAATGTGCCGGGCTTTCGCAAAGGGCATGCCCCCCGCAATTTAATAGAAAAAATGTATGGTGCCGATATTTTTCATTACGACGCCATTAATGATGTTTTTCCGGCCGCATATGAAGAAGCGATTAAAGAGCTGGAGCTAGAGCCGGTGGCCCGGCCCGAAGCAGATGTGGTTTCGGCAACGGTGGAAGATGGCGCTGTGCTAAAAGTAACCGTTACGGTAAAACCTGAAATTAAAATTGGCAAATACAAAGGCCTAAAAGCCACCAAAACCACCGAAAAAGTGGACGAAGCTAAGGTGGATGAAGAGATTGCGCGCATGCAAGAGCGTAATTCTCGCCTTATTACCAGCGATGAAGCTGCTAAAGATGGCGACATTGCTACTATCGATTACGAGGGCTCGGTGGATGGTGTTCCGTTTGATGGCGGCAAAGACGAAGGCCACCGTTTAACGCTAGGTTCTGGCCAGTTTATCCCCGGTTTTGAGGAGCAAGTAGTGGGGCACAAAGCAGGCGAAGAATTTGATGTGAAGGTTACCTTCCCGAAAGAGTACCATGCCGAAAATTTGGCAGGCAAAGATGCTGTATTTAAAGTAAAACTGCACGAAGTACAGCAAAAAGAGTTGCAGGAACTGGATGACGAATTTGCCAAAGATGTGAGCGAGTATGATACTTTTGCAGAATTGAAAAAGAGCATCCGCGACGATATGCAAAAGCACCAAGACGAGCATGCTGAACGTGACACCGAGAACAAATTGGTAGAACAAGTGGTAGAAACCATTGAGGGCGAAATACCCGAGGTGATGTACGACAACCGTGTGGATGAATTGGTGCAAGATTTTGCCTTTAGGCTGGAGCAACAGGGCCTAAACCTGCAAACCTACCTGCAGTATACCGGCATGGATATGGAAGCCTTCCGCGAAGGCTTTAAAGAACAAGCCAAAAAACAGGTAGAAATGCGCCTGGCGCTGGAAGCCATTGTAAAGCTGGAAAAACTGGTTGCCACCGAAGAAGACATTGATAAAGAAGTAGAGCGCATTGCCGAGCAGTACAAAATGGAAGCCGACAAAGTGCGTAGCATTATGCCTATGGACGAAGTGGCCAAAGACCTTGCGGTGAACAAGGCAATTGACCTAATTAAAGAAAGTGCCACCATTACCGAAGAAAAGCCCAAGGCGAAAAAAGCTGAAAAGGCTGAAAAAGCCCCTGCGAAAAAACCGGCAAAAAAACAAGATAAAAAAGAAGATAAATAGCTTTTAATAGCTTGGGTAGACCGATACAGAGGATTTTCTGTATCGGTCGTGCCATATCCAAATTTTTTACACTAGCCCACAAAACCCATGGGAGGGAAATAAGATGAATATAAATAGTTTGGTACCTTATGTAGTAGAACAAACCCCGCGTGGAGAACGCTCGTACGATATATTTTCTCGGCTGTTGAACGATCGCATTATTATGCTTAGCGACGAAGTGAACGACACAACAGCCAGCCTTGTAGTGGCACAGTTGCTGTACCTGGAAGGAGCAGACCCAGATAAAGATATCAGCCTGTATATCAACAGCCCGGGTGGCTCTATTACGGCGGGCATGGCCATTTACGATACCATGAACTATGTTAAATGCGATGTTTCTACCATTTGCATTGGCATGGCGGCTTCTATGGGGGCGTTTTTAATGTCTGCTGGCACCAAAGGCAAGCGCATTGCCCTGCCCAACAGCGAAATTATGATTCACCAGCCCTCTGGTGGGGCACAAGGCCAAGCTACCGACATTAAAATTGCCGCCGAACGCATACTAAAAATGCGCCAAAAATTAAATAAAATTTTGGCCGATAACACCGGCCAACCCCTAGAGCGCATTGAAAAAGACACCGAGCGTGATACCTTTATGAGCGCGGAAGAAGCCAAAGAATACGGTTTGATTGACGAAATTATTTTTAACCATAAACGGTAAAATAAGCGTTGTAATACACAAAATTAAATAAAAACAAATAAGCATTAAACCACCCTATATTAAAGGAGATTTATGGCAACAACAAGTAAAGGTGGGCCAACCAAAGAAAAACCGCTTGTGTGTAATTTTTGCGGCAAAACGCAAGACGAAGTAGAGCGGATGATTATTGGCCCGGGTGTTAATATATGTAACGAGTGCATTGAGCTTTGTTATTCGCTTTTAGATAACGATGACGAAATGTTTGAAGAACCCAGCCCAAGGGGCAAAGCTGCTTTGCGCAAAAGTTCTTCGCGGCAAGAAATTAAGGTGCTTACCCCCAAACAAATTAAAGAGGGGTTAGACGAGTATGTAATTGGGCAAGACGAAGCCAAAACGGTTTTGTCGGTGTCGGTTTACAACCACTACAAACGCATTTTAAGCCCACATACCGACGATGTTGAACTTAAAAAAAGCAACGTGCTGTTGCTTGGCCCGTCTGGTGTGGGCAAAACATTGCTAGCCCAAACACTGGCCAACATGCTGGGTGTGCCGTTTGCCATAGCCGATGCAACCACCCTTACCGAAGCCGGCTATGTAGGTGAGGACGTTGAAAACATTTTGCTAAAGCTGATACAAGCGGCCGATTTTGACGTGAAAAAAGCCGAGCGTGGCATTATTTATATCGATGAAATTGATAAAATAACCCGCAAAAGCGAAAACCCATCCATCACTAGGGATGTTGGTGGCGAAGGTGTGCAGCAGGCCCTGTTAAAAATGATTGAGGGTACCGTAAGCAACGTGCCGCCACAAGGTGGCCGTAAGCATCCCCAGCAAGAATTTATTCAAATTGATACCAAAAATATCCTGTTTATTTGCGGTGGTGCCTTCGATGGCCTGGAAAAGGTTATTCAGCGCCGTACCGATAAATCTTCGCTTGGATTTGGCGCGGTGTTAAAGCAAAGCGATGAAGAGAAGGAAAAAGCTTTTCAGCAGGTAGAGTCTCATGATATTGTGAAGTTTGGGCTAATTCCAGAGCTTGTGGGGCGCATACCGGTAATTGCCGTGCTAGACCCACTGGACGAAGAAGCTTTGGTACGGGTTTTAACCGAGCCCAAAAACAGCCTGATTAAACAGTATAAGCTGTTGTTCCGCATGGACAACGTGGACTTAGAGTTTACCGACAGCGCCATGCGTGCGGTGGCCCAAAAAGCCATTGCCCTAAAAACCGGTGCTCGTGGCCTGCGCAGCATTATGGAAAAATCTCTGCTGGGTGTAATGTACGATATCCCCAGCGACCCCACCATTATAAAAGTAGTGGTGAACGATAAGGCGATACAGGGCACAGGCAAACCCAAACTAGAGTTTGGCGCTGTGCGCAAACGTTACGGGGGCAATACCCCCGGGCAAGATTTAGAGCGAATAGGGTAAAGTATCCAAACACAAAACGGCAGGGGAGGCAAAACCCCTGCCGTTTGTTGCCTCTATTGCAAAAATTCTAAAAGCGCAAAGTTCTTCTTGAAATATTCACAATTATGCTATATAATGTGTATAACTTAGCAATCGATGCATTAGTCTGCTAATCGCATAAAAGGATCGGTATTTACAAAAAAATATCGATATATCGATGTTGAATTGCTTTCAACGATCCGCCTTGCGGCTGGTTTGCTAGGGGTTAAGCATGCGCGAATATAAACCCTGCCGGATTTTTAAAAAGAAAGTGTAGAATCTGGATAGATGGGAAGGAGAAACCAATGGCAGAAAAAGTTAAGGTAAAATTAAAATCTGGTGCCGACATTGTGCGGCTGCCTGCAATAGCCCTGCGTGGCCTGGTTGTATTTCCGGGCAACATTATTCATTTCGAGGTAGGGCGGGATAAATCGATTGCAGCAATTGAGTGGGCTATGACCAATGGGAATAGCGTATTTTTGGTTGCGCAAAAAGAAGTTGAGATAGACGACCCGCTGATGGGCGATTTGTTTAGCTATGGTGTAGTGGCCGAGGTAAAACAATTGCTGCGTGTGTCGGACGACCTTGTAAAGGTGATTGTAGAAGGCAAATACCGCGCTAAACTTATTACGTTAGAAAACAGTGGCCGGTTTTTGTTGGCAGGCACCAAGTCTGCGCCGCTTCGGCCGTTGCGCCCGCAAGATGCTGCCCGTGTAGAGGCGCTGGTGCGCAGCATTAAAGATGCCTTTGAAGAGTACATTGGCCTAAATACCCGCCTGCCTAAAGATGTTATTTACAATGTATTGACCAACGAATCGGCGGTTTATTTGTCGGAGTATATCCCGGCCAACTTGCTGTTTAAATACACCGATAAGCAAGAGGTTTTGAGTGCTTCTACCTTATTAGAAAGGCTAGAAAAGATTTTAAGCCTACTGCAAAAAGAAAATGAAATTCTAGAAATAGAAAAGGATATCAAAGGGAAAGTATCCGACCAAATGGAGAAAAACCAGCGGGATTACTACCTGCGCGAGCAGATGCGTGCCATTGCTGGCGAGCTGGATGAAACCGATGATACCCGTGATGAAGCCGAAAAATACAAAGACCAAATTTTGAAGCTGAACCTGCCGGAAGAAGCAAGCGAAAAACTTTTAAAAGAAGCCGACCGCCTGTTTAAAATGCAGGGCGGCAGCCAAGAAGCAACGGTGATACGCACCTATTTAGACACCTGCCTGGAGCTGCCGTGGAACACCCAAACAGTAGATACCCTGGACATTAAAAAAGCCGAGGCTGTTTTGAACCGAGACCACTATGGTTTAGAAAAGGTGAAAGAACGGATTTTGGAGCTTTTGGCGGTGCGCAAGCTATCGCCCAACGTTAAAAGCCAAATTATTTGCCTTGTGGGCCCGCCAGGTGTTGGTAAAACATCCATTGCGCAATCTATTGCAAGCAGCCTTGGGCGTAAATATGCCCGCATGAGCCTTGGCGGTGTGCGAGACGAGGCCGAAATTCGTGGCCACCGGCGCACCTATATTGGCGCTATGCCCGGTAAAATAATCAGCGCTATAACCTCGGCCAAAAGCAACAACCCCCTGCTGTTGATGGACGAAATTGATAAAATGGCAAACGATTTTAGGGGAGACCCCGCTGCTGCTTTGCTGGAAGCTTTGGACCCTGAACAAAACAGCACCTTTAAAGATCATTATCTCGATATCCCGTTCGATTTAAGCAATGTGTTGTTTATCACCACCGCAAACTCGCTGGATACCATTCCACGCCCGTTGCTGGACCGTATGGATATTATCCAGCTGCCCAGCTATACCAGGGTGGAAAAGTTTAACATTGCCAAAAAGCATCTGCTGCCCAAGCAATTAACAAAAAACGGGTTAAAAGGCAAGGTGAAAATAACCGATGCCGCGCTGTATGGTTTGATTGATGGCTATACCCAAGAAGCGGGTGTGCGTAGTTTAGAGCGTGCCATTAACGAAGTATTGCGTAAATGTGCCAAGGAAATTGCCAGTGGCGAAAAAGAAAAGATGACCATTGGTGCCCAAAACCTTGAAAAGTTGCTGGGCCCCAAACGTGTAAAACCGTCCTTTTTTAACCGCAAAAACGCGGTGGGTATTGCCAACGGCCTTGCGTGGACGAGTGTTGGCGGCGAAATTTTGCCAATAGAGGTGCAAGTTGTGCCAAATGGCACCGGCAAGTTAGAGCTTACTGGTTCTTTGGGAGACGTAATGAAGGAATCGGCCAAATTGGCCATTACCTACGCCAAAACCCGTGCCGCCGAATATGGTTACGATATGTCGATATTTAAGAATGCCGACATCCATATTCATGCGCCAGAAGGGGCGATACCCAAAGATGGGCCTTCGGCTGGCATTACACTTACCACCGCACTTATTTCCTGCTTGTCGGGCAGGGCCGTGTGCTCGGACGTTGCAATGACCGGGGAAATAACCCTGCATGGCGATGTGTTGCCCATTGGTGGCTTAAAAGAAAAAAGCATGGCCGCTTACAAAGAAGGTATGTCGCTGGTGCTTATCCCCAAAGACAATCTATCGGATTTGTATGATGTGGATGAAGAAGTAAAGAAAAACCTAACCTTTGTACCGGTTGCCAATTTAGAAGAGGCGTTTTCCTATTCTATATTGCCCGATGAAAAAGCCCCGAAGCCGAAAAACGGCAAAAAATTAGACCCGGCAAAGTTGGCAGCTAAAAAAGCTGCCTCCACCGGGCAGGAGATTCTTCAATGAGCATGCTAAACTTTACAAATGCAGAATTTGAGCGGTCTTTTGGGTTATCCTCCCAATTGCCTGTTTCTGAACGGCCGGAACTTGTTTTTTCCGGCCGTTCTAATGTTGGCAAATCGTCGTTAATTAACAAGCTGTGCAACCGCAAAAACCTGGCCCGTGTTAGCGGCACGCCAGGCAAAACAGCTACCATTAACTTTTATAAGGTGGGGCAGGCTGTGTTGGTAGATTTACCCGGTTATGGTTATGCCAAAACCTCGAACGCCGAGCGCCGCCGCTGGGATGAATTGATTAATGGCTATTTTGCCGCCAACCGAGATTTGCGATTGCTGGTGCAGCTGCTGGATAGCCGCCACGCCCCCTCTAAAGACGACATAAACATGCTAACCTATTTAGCGCATTATCAAATTCCATTTATTGTGGCTTTAACCAAGGCGGATAAACTAAAGCCCTCGCAATATGATAGGGTTGTAGCGGAATTTACCGAGTTGCTGGAGGAATATGGATGCCAAAAAGTGGTTTTAACCAGTGCGGAAAAACGCTTTGGCATAGAGGAACTGGCCCAAACAATGCAGCAGTATTGCCCCAGCCCCGAAGACTAAAAAGCGGAAAAGGAAACACCGGTGAAGCAGCATGGCTTATAGCAATTTTGCCTATTATTACGATGACTTGAACCAAGCGGCCGATTATAATGCCTTGTTTTGCCAGGTGTTGGCGGCTTTGCGGGCGCAGGGCATACACAACGGCATTGTGGCCGATTTAGGATGTGGCACCGGCGAAATGTCTATTATGCTGGCAGCGGCCGGCTACGATATGATTGCCATAGATGCCTCGGAAGATATGCTAATGGTGGCCCGCGAAAAAGCCGAAGAAGCAGGTAGGGGAAACATTCTTTTTCTTCAGCAGAATTTGGCTGAATTGGATTTATACGGAACCATACGTGCCGCAGTGGCAACCTTTGATACCGTAA
The DNA here is from genome assembly GCA_030267215.1 of Ruminococcaceae bacterium OttesenSCG-928-A16. Taxonomy (GTDB): domain Bacteria; phylum Bacillota; class Clostridia; order Oscillospirales; family Ruminococcaceae; genus JAAYCI01. The sequence continues at coordinate 2,013 of JAJDJP010000011.1, read as the reverse complement.
ACCATTTGCCGCCTGTGGCCTTGGCTGCAGCGGTACAAAAAATCGCCCTTTTTATGGAAGCGGGCGGCGTGTTTGTTTTTGACGCCAACACCCCTTATAAGCACTGCGAAATATTAGGGAACAATGCCTTTACGGTAGAAACCGAAGACGGGCTTTGCTGCCACTGGCAAAATAAATATTTGCCAGAAATACCAGCTACCGAAATTTCGGTTTGTGTTAGCGATGCAGGTGAAACAGTGTGCACAGAGAGGTTTTTAGAGTACAGTTACACCCTGCAAGAGCTAGAAGAAATATTGGTGCAAAATAAATTTAAAATAAAAACAATTACCGATGGCGAAAATTTTGGCCCTGTAGCCAATACCAGCCAGCGGATTTTAATTACTGCGGTTAAAATGGGCTAGTGCCTGCCCAGCACGTGGTGAGGAGTGGGAGATAGAATGAAAAAAAATATGGTGCGTGCAATTTCTGAAAACGGTGGTATTGTGGTTTGTGCCATAGATTCTACCGAAATAGTAAGCGAAATGGAACGTGTACACCAAACCAGCGCTGTTGTTTCGGCGGCGCTGGGGCGCCTGCTAACCGGTGCGGCGCTTATGGGCTCGTGGCTAAAAAACGAGCAAGACAGCCTAACGCTGCGTGTAAATGGCGAAGGGCCTGCGGGCACCTTGCTGGCTGTGGCCGAAGGCGACGGAAGCGTGCGTGGTTACGCAACCCGCCCGGTGGTAGAGGGGATACCCCTTAGGGCAGATGGCAAGCTGGATGTTGGCGCTGCGGTTGGCACCAACGGCTTTTTGGCCGTTACCCGAGACCTTGGCCTGAACGAGCCTTACATGGGGCAGGTGCCGCTGGTTTCGGGCGAAATAGCGGAGGACATTACCTCTTACTATGCCACCAGCGAGCAAACCCCAACCGTGTGTGCTTTGGGGGTTTTGGTAAACGAAGACCTTACCATACGCAAAGCAGGCGGCTTTTTGCTGCAACTTTTGCCCGGCGCAACCGAGGAAGAAATAACCGCCCTAGAAAAAAACATTGCAGCTATACCGCCAATTACCAAACTATTAGAGGATGGCGGCACCGTGTACGATATGGTAGAACTGGCCTTAGCTGGCTTTAACCCCAATATATTAGATGAAAGCAGGGTAGACTATACATGCCACTGCAGCCGCGAGCGGGTAGAAAATATTTTGGTGGGCCTTGGCAGAGCAGAGGTTGAAGAAATGCTACAAGAAAAACCAACCGCCGTGGTAGAATGCCACTTTTGCGATAAACGCTATGAAATGGACTTACAAGACATTTTAAGCAAAATGAAATAAAACAAAAGACGTTCCCTTATCATGGGGGACGTCTTTTATATAGGGGCTATAATTACAATTTAAGCGGGATTAAACTGCAATAAAAAAAGAATATCTAACCATTAAAGGTGTAGATACTCTTTTGGTGGGAGCAACAGGGCTCGAACCTGTGACCCTCTGCTTGTAAGGCAGATGCTCTCCCAGCTGAGCTATGCTCCCACACAAGTGCTTGATTATAATACCATGATTGGGCAGGCTTTGTCAAGCAAAACAAAGCAACATTTTACAAATAAATTTGTAAAAACTGGAGCGGCTTACGAGGCTCGAACTCGCTACCTCCACCTTGGCAAGGTGGCGCTCTACCAGATGAGCTAAAGCCGCACAACGTGCTAAAATCGAATTTCGGCGACAAAAAACATTTTACCGCATATCTCTTGTTTTGTCAAGCCAAAAAGGCTATAATTCAAAGAAGTGATTTTGAACCGATTGTGCTGCCTTTATAATAGGGTATAGGGGTGTAAATTGGTTGAGTTTTGTTAAGCAAAATTTCTGTTTATGCCCCCAATTAGCAGTTAAAAGATATTGGCTAGCAATAAACAAGCTGGTTTTAAAATAAATAGGGTTATTATAAGCGGAAAGTTATTGACAACAGAGTGTTTGTATTGTATGATATAAAGGCGCTGAAGAAAGCCATGAAAGTTTGTGACAATAGAAACTTTCA
>JAJDJP010000010.1 GCA_030267215.1 Ruminococcaceae bacterium OttesenSCG-928-A16 | reverse complement strand
GAAAAATCCCACTCATGTTCTATGTTGCAGAGGACGAAATGGCCGTCATAAACGAAAAGATGAAGCTGCTTTGCACAAGCAATAAGAGCGCCTACCTGCGCAAGTCAGCCATCGACGGCTATGTCATCAACATTGATACCACTGACATCAAGGAGAACACAGCCCAGCTCCAGCGCATCGGCAATAACGTCAACCAAATTGTAAAGCGCATGAATCAGACCGGCAGCTTATACGCGGCTGACGTGGCCGAAGTAAAGGAGCTATTGAAAGAGATATGGCATACACAGAGATACATCCTATTAAGTCAACGCTGGACAAGGCCATAGCCTATATTTGCAATCCAGAAAAGACGGACGGAAAGCTATTGATTTCCACGTTCGGCTGCTCCCACGAAACGGCTGATATTGAGTTCCAATTCACTCTTGCGCAAACCAAAATGCGCAAAGGCGATAACCTCGCCCATCACCTGATACAAGCCTTTGACCCCGGCGAGACAACGCCGGAACAGGCCCATGAAATCGGGAAAAAGCTGGCCGATACTGTAACGGGTGGCAAGTACGAATATGTGCTTACCACACACATAGACAAAGGCCATGTCCATAATCACATCATGTTTTGCGCCGCCAATTTCATTGACCGCACCAAGTATAACTCCAATAAAAAGAGCCTGTATCAGATACGAAACGCCAATGATAAACTGTGCCGCGAATACAAGCTTTCTACCATCATTCCGCGGACGGAGCAGGGCTTTGGCCGGATAGAGTTTACCGACGAGAGTGGCCAGCGCGTCACACGGCCAGCGAAGTCGTGGGCAAAGAGCCGTGACGAGTACAATGTCGAAAAGAAGGGCGTGGGCTGGAAAGCCCAGCTAAGAAAAGCGATTGACGGTTACATAGCTGTGTCCTCGGATTTTGAGGATATGCTAAAGCGCATGGAAGCGGATGGCTATTCTATCAAACGCGCAAAATATCATTCCTATAAAATGCCGGATGCGGACGAAAAGATGCGCTTCACCGGCGGGCCGTCGTTGGGGCCGGAGTACACAGACGAGCGTATCAGGGAGCGTATCGCCGGTTTTGTGAAAGCCCCTGTAAAGAAAGTTATGCAACGGCAGCAACACCAAGATGGGAGCCGCAACCTTATCACCAATATTGAGGATAGCATTAAGGCCCAGCAAAACGCCGGATATGCAAATAAGATTCTGATAAACAACCTGAAAATCGCAGCCAGCACGGTCAACTACCTCACCGAAAACAACCTACTTCAAGATTGGCAACTGCGAGATAAAATCACGGAGGTAAAAGCCGCTGAACAGCAGACCTTTGACACGCTCAAACAGGTTGATAAGCGAATTGCCGACATGGGGCTGCTTATTAAGAACGTCGAAACCTACCAGCGTACAAAGCCCATCTATGAGCAGTACCGTAAGGCGAAAAATAAGGAGCAATTCTTTAGGGAGCATGAGAGTGATATTATCCTGCACGGCGCAGCGCGAAACGCCCTTAAAGCCATACAAGCGGACAGCGGAAAGCTCCCGCATCCCAACACACTCCGCGCCGAATACGAGCAGCTCACACAGGAGAAAAACCAGCTCTATGCTGAACATAACGCATTGAGAAAACAGGTGAAAAAGCTGGACACCTTGCAAGCCAATATCGACAGGATATTGAATACTTCCGGGCAAGGCCGGGAGCCGGAAAAAGATATGTCAAAAGACGTTGATTTATAATTGTCACCATAAATGAATAGGAGCTGTAAAGATACATCGCGCGAAATAATTGTGTCAAACCCATTGCTTTATTGCAGAGGATAGTGTAATATTGTGTTACGCCCAATCGGGCGTAATGTAAAAAGGCGGTAATAACAATGCGCAATGAAACGTCGGTGCAATCCATTCTGAAAGCACGTCGGGAGGAATTGGGCCTGACACAGCAACAGGTAGCAGATGCAGCTTCGGTAAACATTCGCCAATATCAGAAATTTGAATCTGGAGAACGGAAGATTAGTGGCACCTCACTTCGCATCGGAGTGGCTATCGCTGACATTTTAGAGCTGGATGTGCATGAGCTTGTAAACACGCCATCAGCGGGCGAATACCTGAAAAACAAACGAGCTTTTGAACAACAGGATAAGGGGGAATAAATATGGGGTTAATCGTAGTGGAATTGTTAATCGGCGGCATTCTGGCCGTTGTCCTAACAGTAATTGGCTTGTTCTTCGGACACATCATCATCTTTGACAGCATCGCTCTTGCCATCGTCGCTGGGTTTGTCTCGCATGGTGTATTCCATATCCATCCAGCTCTATCGCTACTCATTGGGATTGTCACATTCTTCGGGCTGTTTTTCCTGCAAAACACTAAGGTGGGCTTTTGGATAATCGGTGGCTTGCTCTCGCTGATTTGGGGGTTCATCTTCGCCATGATGGCCTATGAGTTTACCAGCAAGGATATGATATGGACAAATGTTGTGTTTGGCTTGGCAACGCTCATAATGATAGGGCTGCACATAAAGGCACGGAACAGGTATAGCGAGGTTTGATTGCTGAAATAGTGAAGGACGGGGCTATACAGCTCCGTCCTTCGTGGTACATCAAATGCCAGTGGTTACGGCATAGCTCTCAACAGCGTGATAAATGAAATTGCTTAAGGGTGGAATTAAAGGTGTTTCTGAAAATAATGTCATTGGTTGGAGCCGTCACTCGACAATACCCCTGATTCTCGAAAGGTCAGCACTACACAGCGTTTCCAGATTAGCGAATATCTTTTCGGCTGGCCAATCCCACCATTTTAGCTGTAGCAGATGCCCAATCAGCTCATCAGCGAAGCGGGGCTTAATGATTTTGACCGGATTGCCACCCGCGATATGATATGCCGGTATGTTTTTGGTCACTGTCGAGTTTGCCGCAACAATTGCCCCATCCCCGATATGCATCCCGGGCATGATGGTAGTGTCCTGCCCAATCCACACATCGTTGCCGATGACAGTATCGCCCTTGAAGGGCAGCTCGTCCACCGTAGGCGTACATTTTTCCCAACCGCCGCCCATGATGTTAAAGGGGTATGTGGTGACCGAGTCCATCCGGTGGTTGGCACCATTCATCACGAACTGGACGCCTTTGGCGATGGCACAAAATTTGCCGATGATGAGTTTGTCGCCGAGAAACTCGTAATGATGAGTGACGCATTTTTCAAAGTGCTCTGCACCGTTGATGTCGTCATAATAGGTATAGTCGCCGACGATGATATTCGGGTTTTTGATGACATTTTTTACAAAGCAAACCTGTTTTATCTGCTCATTGGGATAAATGCTGTTGGGGTCTGGACCAAACACTATCTATTCACCTCACAATTCCATCGAGCCATCGTTCAAGCTCAGCCTCATCAATCGTACCGCCCATGGCAAGCCCCGGTATCAGCCTTGCGCCGGAACACTCTTGCGCAATACAGCGCTCTATCTCCCCGAAACCGCCACCGCCATGGGTGCAGAAGGGTACAAGCGTTTTCTCGGAAAAATCATGTGCCCGCAGAAAGGACAGCACCGGAGGGGCGATGGATTTGAACCAGTTGGGTGAACCGATGAAGACAGTATCGTATGCGTCAATCGGCTCGCCGCCGGAAATCAACTGGGGGCAGTACCCACGCTCGATTTCTGCCCGGACTTCTTTCGTGGCGGTGTTGTAATCAAAGGAATATGCCTGCTCCGGGACGATTTCCCGCAGCTCTCCGCCGGTTTGCAATGCAATTTCCAGCGCAAAATTTTCTGTATTTCTTGAGAACGAGTAATAGGCTATTAAGATGTTTGGACTCATGTGCATCTTGTGCCTCTCAATATTTCGCCTACAGTTTCTTCGGGCATCTGGCGGCTGTTATCAATCCAAAGGCCGATGCGCGGTGTTGTCGCCATAAAATCCCCGTGCAGGGCCTCCACATCAAAACCGATGTACCCGGTTTTCGGGCGGGTATCTTCTCGTTGGCGGATGGTTTCGACATCCGGGCAGAGCACAATCGTCCGCACCGGCTCCGGCTCAAGCATAGACAAAAACCGGGGCAGCATCTCACCGTAATAGTTGTCCTGCACAATGACGGTAAATCCAGCTTTGTGGTATTCCTTTGTCGCCTGCGCAGTCAGGCGATAACGCAGTTCAAGCTGAGAAAGAGCCTCCTCACAGGGTTTATCGCTCATTTCTTTCCCGCCGCTAACAATCATCTTGCGGAACACATCGCCTCGCAGATGCACGGATTTGGGAAACTCCTTCGCCAGTTGCTCCGCCACGGTGGATTTGCCGCTGGCCATTAGGCCGGTAATCACATAAATCATAGTGTCTGCCCCTTCACAAACTTCATATACACCAGATAATTCACGCCGCTTTGCTTGCTGTGCTTCTCTTTGGTACGCATGAACTCTGCAAAGCCAAGCTTCTCATACAGCCGCACTGCACTCGTATTGGTATCGGCCACCTCCAGCACATACTCGGCATATGGTTCGGTGGCGATGATTTGGCCGATTAGCTCCTTTGCAACACCTTTGCCACGATGTGCCGGTGCAGTGGCGACAAACTCAATCGTCCCCATACCCGCTGTAATTCCGAAGGGATAAGGCTTTTCTTCAAACTGCTTTTTCAGAATCATGTGGGTCATTGTCCCCATGAGGAAACCCAAGTGCTGCCGCAGGGGCTGCTTTTCAAGGTGAACACACTTCGTAACGCCATCGGTGCAGGCGGTTATACCCGCGACAGCATCACCTTCCATGGCAACGTAGAACACATCCAAATTGAACATATGCGCAAAGGCGCGGGCGAGCTTTTCTTTATCCTTTGAGAAGAACTTTAGCCACTGGTGAAAGCCCTCCACAAAGACCGTGCTGATTTGCAGGCGGATATTTCTGTCAACTTCACAGGCCTTGATAATCTTCATTGTGCCTCCTCCGAGATTCTTGCCGTCAGCAGCTCTGCGGCCATATGCAGCGCCGCCAGATTGTCACGCAGCATTTTATGCTGCCAGCAATCCTCCTTCAGCTTTGTCTGCGCCTTTTCCGATTTGCTGATGAGGGATGCAAGCGGTGCTTTTGCGCGCTCCAAATCTGCAATTGTGCAGTCGGGCACGATGTCGTCAGCTTCTCTCAGAATGAGCATTCGGGCGACACGCAGAGCGTGGATTCTGTTTTCCTGCAAGCTGTGCTGAGATGTTCTGGCGGCGAATTTGGACTGCGCTTTTTCGGCGCGCGATATCATGTCGGCAATGGCATCGAGTGCATTTTCGATGTCGACGTCCTCCAAATGCCCCATGCCTTTGGACAAAACTCCCACATCATCAGCCAAACCTCTCAATAGCGCACAGGCTTTTCGGTTATCCACTCCGGCCGACGCGAACACAGCATCAATCCTATTTTTGAAGCTCTCGGGCTTAATGGCAAAACAGTCAATCATTTTCACGGCCTTCTTTTCGTTCAGGCAGTATTCCTCATTGAGAGCAAAAAGCACCTGATTGAGCGCCGAAACAGCGCGCACGATATGCGCGGTCACATAATAAGCATCGTCTTTGTCCACATTATTTTCGGCGAACATCAGAGAGAAACCCGCTTCAAAAGAGAAAAAGCCGACAAGCGCCTTTTTGAGTGCGCTTGGATATTTTTTCGCCGTCTGCTTTAACTTCGATATATCACCATTATCCCAAAGCACCTTGCACACAGCAAGCTCGCCCATGTACATCGCGTTGATGTAAGCGTGAGGATGTCCTGTCTGATAGTGCGCGGAAACATTTCCGCCCTGGCATTCCTCGATTTCCTTATTCACCCGCGCGACATCACGCAAAATGAAATCCACATGGTATCCGTCGATGACAAGCCATCCGCCGCCATTTACCCATTTTCCCCACTGTCCGGGGGGCGAAATAAGATTTACCCGGTGCTCGTCATCAACAGCCTGCGCGGCGTCGTTCAATGCTGCAATATCAAGGGTGGCATTGTCATAATAAATCCCGATGTCGATGTCGGAATCGGGCGTGTGTGTCCCTCTGGCGCGAGAGCCGCCGAGCACGACGCCTTTAACGCCGGGGACAGTCCGTAGTGCGGATACCACTTTATCCGTGATGGCTTTTATCTCGTTCATACGCGCCCTCCGTCAGTGCTTATTGCTTCTATGGCGCGAGCTATAATCTCCGCCACAACCTCTGACTTTGCGTCGGCATAGTGCTGCACATGCTGCCAACTGCGCTTTGAAAGCTCCCGCTTGACGCTTGCATACAGGCTGCGGTCTTCCTCGCTTGCCCGCAGTCTGTCACGGAAGGCCAGCATCCTTGCAGTCTCTTCGCAATCTTCGCTAAATACATGGAGGTTTATGTCGGTATCCGGGCCTTTGAACATGCGGTGTTCAAACCAGTCCGGCTCCCGTATGCGAAGGACATAACCGGATTGTGTCATTTCAGGCAGATAATCCGCCTCATCGACTGCGTCTTTTACAAGCAGAAGAATGTCAATGACAGGCTTGGCGCATAGGCCGGGCACCGAGGTGGAGCCCACATGATGGATTTGCAATGCCTTATTTCCAAGGGCTTTTTGGAGTTTTTCCGCCTCGCGCTCATACAGAGCGGGCCAAGCAGGATTATACTCCGCGAGCAGGATTTCCGCGTTTTCCGGCTGCTCGCCAATCGTTACTTGCTCTATATATTCATCCCGCTCATTCATCGCCGCACCTCATGATAAAGAATACATAGGAGTAATACTCTTTATATTTGTCATACATATCGGCTTCTTGCAGCCCTGTGTCGAGGAAGTCCCGCACGCCCTCCACATTGCCGTACTGTTCTGCGAACGCCGCCGTGCGCTCCCGAATGGGCGTGTAGTAATGGTCAGTCCAGCAGCCCTCCGGCAGGATGAAATGCTCCAGTAATGTGTAGCCGCAATCGCTGATGACCTTCTCTTTTGCCGGGATGGTGTCAATTTCAGAGTAGGCGTTTACCCAGTAATCATGGAGCTCCTGCGGGCGTGTTTCGGTCAGCCAACAGATTTCACTGACCACCAAGCAACCCTCGGGGCGAAGCAGACGCTTCCATTCCCGCAAGCCCCGCCCAAAGCCGACGTGGTAGATGCAGCCCTCCGCCCAAACGAGGTCAAAGCTACCGTCGGGAAAAGACAGCGCATCCATCGACATCTCAGTCGGCTGAATACGATGCTCCACGCCGCATGTTCTCGCCCTCTCAGGGAGGGCTTCCAGAAACATCGCCATAATGTCAACGGCTGTAATCTGTGCCTGCGTATTTTTTGCAAGCACCATTGTTTGGGCGCCGGTGCCGCAGCCGATGTCGAGGATGCTTTTGACGGACTTGCTGTTCGGAGCGGCTTCCAGCGCCCGCAGCGTCATTTCATCGCTGCCGGGCCCCTGCCGTTCGGCATCTCTGTGAAATTCCAATATCAAATTTAGCATATATTGTTCTCCTTTTAACTGTCAGCAGTATTCGGCAGCATGGTCTCGGTGTCATAGCGCCGGGTGAGCAGGCGGCACAGGATGCCCGACCCTATCATGACGATGCCTGACCAGAAGAACCAGGTATCCACGCCGACCATCTCGCAGACAGGTCCGGCGACCAGTAGCCCGATGGGCATAGCCAGCGTCATTACCGTCATAAACAGGGAAAACACCTTGCCCATCATTTCCGGCGGAGTGCTTTGCTGTATATAGGCCATGAGCGGCACATTGAAAAAAGTTCCTGAGCCGCCCATGAAAAAGCAGCATATGACAAAAATCCAAAAGCCGGTTTGCGGAAGCGCCCCGCTGATGGCAGTGGTCGTGCCAAGCAGTCCGATGGCAAGAGACACCATCAAAAAACGCCTGCGCATACCGCCCCAAACGCCCATGGCAAGCGAGGAAACCAGAAGCCCGGCGGAAAACACCAGCTCTACAACCCCGTTGTGCCACGCCTCGCCCATAAAGTGCGTGCGAACTAAAAGTGGGAACAGCGCCCCCAGCGGCATATAAACGACAGTGGCTAAAATCAGAGGAAGCAGAGCCGCCATCAGGGGCTTGTTCTCCCGCATGGTGGCAAAGCCCTGTTTGAAATCAGAGCGAAAGTCTGGTTTTTCGGCAGTTTTGGGAATGTCGGGGATTGTGACAAACAACAGGCAGGTGATGGCAAAGGCCGCGCCGAGAATATCCACCAGCATGATGCTGGCAACCGGCAAAAGGCCCATGAGTGCAGCGCCAAGCACCGGCCCCAGCATCGTGGAGATGGAGGTTACCAGATTTCCCCATCCACCGGCTTTTGTGAGCATTTCGGGCGGCACCAACATGGGGATGGCCGCCTGCATGGCAGGGCCGTGAAAGGTGTTCCCCAGACCGCGCAAAAACAGGATAATGTAAATGAACCAAACCGGAGGCGCTTCCGGCAGCAAAAAGGCAGCCCCGAGAATCACGCTGGAAAGCGCCACCAGCCCGTCGGCGGCAATCATGACGGTGCGGCGGTTATAGCGGTCAATCCATACTCCGGCAAAAGGTCCGATGAGCATGTTAGGCAGGAATGAAACGATAGAGGCAACAGTCAGCGTGATGGCGGACTCGGTCTGAATGGTCAGCCACCAGATTACGGCAAACTGTACGGCGGCGGAGCCGAGCAGGGAAAACGCCTGTCCGGCATATATGATAGAGAATTGCCTCTTCCAATTGGCAGTCATAGCTTTCATCTCCTTATAGATAAAATGGAAACGCGGACACAATGCAAAGCAGTGTCCGCGCATAAGGCATAATTCTACAAGGATACATCAATCCCTGTAAACTCATGTCTCTGCGCATGGCAAGCGAAGCCCTGAACACAGGGCCTGCCATAAGACATGATTTACAGGAAAATATAATACATGCAAGTACCTCGCTGAGTCAATTTTCTCGATTATACTACAGCTGAGAGTAATTTTCAACCGGGACTTGCTGTGTAGGCAGTAGCGGTTATCGTAGTCCTCGTTCTCCGTTCTGCTTTTAGAGATGTGCGATATGCCTGCACAAAAGCAAACTATATTTGCCCTATCTCATCTTTGAAAGATGTATTGTCAAGTCATTGCAGGTCTATTTTCTCCGAACCGGTGTCCACACCTCGCTATAGGCGTAGTCCATTTTACTCTCATCCATTTTTGTAAAAGAGAAACCGGGAGCATCAATCAGCTCATAGTCCGAAACTGGCAACCACTCTGCATAAATTCGTGCCATAGTATTTTGCAATGTGGACGGGAACGGCCCTTCATTGGGGAATACTGCCCAGGTACAGGCTTTGACCCTCACCTTTTCCAGCAGCATGCTGGTGCTCCCATCTGTCGTCAGCACGCCAATCATGTGAGTTAAATCGCCCTCCTCTTTTGTAAATCCGGCATCGGCATTGTAAGAAGCATTGACAACCTGATAAGGCTCCATATTTTGCAGCGCGTGCATTTCATCTCGCTGCGCCTGCGTTATACTCTTCGCCAGTTCCACAATGGCGTTGTTTATGCCTTCAAACTGTATGGGAACCCGTTTACTCACACCCGCCAGATAAAACGCAGGATTTTCTACGATTTTGCATTCCATATTATTTCCCCCCGTAACAGTAATAATGAACGAAAGCTTGGGGAAGGATTTGCTTATTTGCTTTTTCACCGCATCCGAGGGCAGAAAACCACTCCATTTCTTGAATGCGCGGGTAAAGCCATCCAGTGATTGATACCCATATTTATAGGCAACATCTGTAACCTTTTCGCCCTTGAGCAAATCCCTGTTTGCTTCCGATAATCTCCGATTTTTAATGTATTCGCTCAGTGTCATTCCCGCAAGGTGAAAAAACACTGTTCGGAAGTGATAATCGGAAGCCCCTGAAAATGCGGAAATTTCTTCGAGCTGCAAGCTGTCAGATAAATGCTCTTCAATGTAGTCAATCACATGGTTAAGTTCCTTTAGCACGTCCATCCTTCCTTTCGTATTTCCATCATAGCAAACTGCTCTGGACGGTTACTCGACTTTTTGATACGAATTGAGTCGTAGTGTCATAAGGTGTTGTTCTCCAAGTATATCAAAATCCAACCACGAATATCGTAACACATCCGTAGTTCCTTGCGAATCGCTATCATTCGTCATAATATGCAGCAACGCAAAAAGAGGGAGCGTAGCAGCCGCAAGGCCACTACGCTCCCTCTTTATATATGCGCCGAAAGCGCACCATTTCAATACATTTCCGGCCCATCGAGGTGGTTAATAGAAAGATACTCCGGCTTGGTTTTCCGTCGTTTTCAGGGCCGCAAAACCGCTATACAAGCACCTTTTTTGCACCTATTTTTCGCTTGGAAAGGTAGACGGGACAAATAACGATTTCGGCACGAAAGCTCTGCTTGCAATCACACTGGCACCGGCGGCAAAGCTCATTGTATTGCCGCCGCCCTTTGGGGCCAATAAAGAAGCTCCATTCCAGCCGCGCCCGTTTGCTAAGTCTTGGCATAGATACCCCCCATCATAGTGATACCTCCTTGTCTTTAGCGTTGTCCGACGCAGCCCGGACGCTGGGCGCAGCGGCTTTCAAGCTCTCTATGATAGAGGGCTTTTGTTTTGCACTGGCGGCGCGTGGCTCATTCGCGGAATAATCATCAAGAGCCATCTGCTCCGGCCCACGGGCTTCTTGGCTGGCATCCATGTTCAGCTCTGAATCCAGCAACGCAAGCCGCGCAGACTTCGCTTCCAGCTCCTTTTCAAAGGGGAACGTCTTTTCCCGTTCCCGCTCGGCGTTCCCTACCTGTTGATGCAGGTTTTCCAAATGCTTCTGCACAGAATCAAGACGCTGGGGTAAATCTGCTATTGCGTTGTTCAAACGGGTAATGTTGCCGAAAACATCTTCACCCAAGGAAACGCCGGTCATGTTGCCTATCCTGTCGCCGTAGCTCATGTTGCCTTTCAGCAGCACGACGAACTTCTTGTTTGCCGTCTCAAACGCAAGGCTCATGTCAAGCCCGCGATAGGTGCCGAGCTTCATGGGTTCCGTGCCTTTGATGTGTTTACAGGCAGAAAGCAAGGCTTCACCGGCCTTTTTCTTGTCGGTAAGGATTGCGCCGCCGATAACCATAGGCGAAAAACCATCCTTATTGGGCTGCGTACCGGCTTCAACGCGGGATTGGTCGTTTTTGAATCCGGCAATACTCGCCTTTGCGCTCTCAATGGCTTTGGGGTAGTTGGTAAGCAAATCATCTTCCAGCCGGTAGAGCTGGCTTTGATGGTCGGCTTTGAGAAGCCGCAGCCGCGCCACCTCAATATCCAAATCCATCTTTTCCTTGATAAGTGGGTTTCCGGCGCACAAAGCCTTGATTTCGGCGTAGGATAGGGCCGTTTCGTCCACGTCCTCGCAGGAGCGCACGGGGCTTTTGCTGCTCATTATCTGGCTGATGAATTTTTGCTTGTTTTCGATGGTCTGATAGAGATAAGCGTCAAAAGTTCCCTCGGTGACATAGCGCGTAATGCCGACTTCGGGATTCATGTTCCCCTGCCGGACGATGCGCCCAGCCCGCTGCTCCAAATCCGAGGGCCTCCACGGACAATCCAAATCGTGCAGATGGATAAGCCGGTCTTGCACGTTGGTTCCGCTGCCCATTTTGAACGTGCTGCCCATCAGGACGCGCACCTTGCCTTGCCGCACTTTAGCGAAAAGCTCTTTTTTACGGACTTCGGTGTTTGCTTCATGGATAAAGGCGATTTCATCAGCCGGTATGCCTTTTGCCAGCAGCTTTTCCCGAATATCGTCATAGACGTTGAAACGGCCATCGGCGTTTGGGGTAGAGAAGTCGCAGAAAACAAGCTGGGCCAGCCTGTCGGCCTTGGTTTCGTTCCATATCCTGTACACGTCGTTCATACAGGCGTTTACCTTGCTCCCCTCATCATCGGGCAGCATGGGGTTGATAAGCCGCTGGTCAAGCCCGATTTTGCGTCCATCGCTGGTGATTTTCAGCATATTATCTTCGCTGGGGTCGATGCCGCCACGATGAACGACGGCGGCACGTTTCGATAAATCGGCCACCATGCCTTGCTGAAGCTCGGAGGGTTTCACGACAACGGTGTTGTAATTGGCCTTTGGCCGGGGCAAGTCCAGCATATCGGCGGTCTTAATGTCGGCCACTTCTTTGAAGATGCCCATAAGCTCCGGCAGGTTGTGGAACTTGGCAAAGCGCGTCCGCGCCCGGTAGCCGGTTCCCTCCGGCGCAAGCTCAATGGCCGTGGTTGTTTCCCCGAATGTGGATGCCCAGCAGTCAAAATGCGTCAGGTTCATGCGTTTGAGGGTGTCATATTGCAAATACCGCTGCATGGTGTACATTTCCGTCATGCTGTTGCTGATGGGAGTACCTGTGGCAAAGATAACGCCTTTGCCGCCGGTCAACTCGTCCAGATAGCGACACTTGCCGAACAGGTCACTGGATTTCTGCGCTTCGGTCTGCGAAATACCCGCCACATTGCGCATTTTTGTGTACAGAAAGAGGTTCTTAAAGCTGTGCGCTTCGTCCACAAACAGGCGGTCAACGCCAAGCTGCTCAAAGGTTACAACATCGTCTTTGCGGCTATCATCGGTGAGCTTTTCAAGCCGCGCTTCCAGTGATTTCTTGGTCTTTTCAAGCTGCTTGATGGAAAAGCGTTCCCCATCGTTGCGCTTTAGCTCGTCAATGCCATCGGTGATTTCCCATATCTGTTCCTGTAAAAGCCGCTCCTGCCGCTCCTTTGATAAGGGGATTTTTTCAAGCTGGGTATGGCCGATAATAACCGCGTCGTAGTCGCCGGTGGCAATCTTGGCGCAGAACTTCTTGCGGTTCTTCATCTCAAAGTCTTTCGCGGTGGCCACAAGGATATTGGCAGAGGGGTAAAGCCGCAAAAACTCCGAAGCCATTTGCTCGGTCAGGTGGTTGGGAACGGCCATCAGGCTCTTTTGACACAGGCCCAGCCGCTTACTCTCCATCGCGGCCGCAACCATTTCATAGGTCTTGCCCGCGCCTACTTCGTGCGCCAGCAGGGTATTCCCGCCATAAAGGATATGGGCAATGGCGTTGAGCTGATGGGGCCGCAGGGTGATTTCAGGAGAAATGCCGGAGAAATTGATATGGCTTCCGTCATACTCGCGGGGCCGTGAGGAATTAAACCGCTCGTTGTAGGTCTGCACAAGGTCGCGGCGGCGGTCAGGGTCTTTGAATACCCAATCTTGAAACGCTTGTTTAATCGCTTCCTGCTTTTGCTGGGCAAGGGTCGTTTCCGTTTTGTTCAGGACACGCTTTTCCTTGCCGTCCTCGGTGATGGTGTCGTACACCCGCACGTCTTTGAGGTTTAGCGTGTCCTCGATGATACGATAGGCGTTCATCCGCTTGGTGCCGTAGGTGACGTTGGCAAGCACGTTGTTGGCCGGAACGCGCCGATGAGCGGTGACGTTCCATTCGCCGGTGTAATCGAAATAGTTTACCTTTATACTATCTTCCAGATAGGACGGTGGTTGCAGGGTTTCATGGACAAACTGTTCGATATAGCTTTTGTCTACCCATGTGGAGCCAAGCCGCACCGATATTTCGCTGGCGGTCAGGTCTTGCGGCTGAGCCTTTTCCAGCGCGGCCACATTAACGGCAAACTCCGGGTACTGCTCGGCTGCGTCACAGGCTTTGCGCAGCTTTTCGCGTACATTGCCGGACAGGTATTCATCTGCGGTCTGCCAGCCCTTGTACCAATCGTTGCCCGCAAGGTCAAACGGCCCGGTGGCAGGGTCTTTGTAGATAACACCCTGCAAATCCCGCACAACGTCCTCAATCTTTTCGGGGCCACCCATGAGCTGTGCCATGTAAGCAAGGTCTACACCGGCCCGCTCTGAGATAGAAACGGCCAGTGCTTCGCTGGCGGTGTCAACCGATGTAATAACGCTTTTCTGCTTGATGGTGCGCTTGGAGAACATATCGGCCTTGCGGTCAAGCTCCCCGTTTTCGTCCAGTATTTCAAGGGAACACAAGAGGAAGTAAGCAGAATCGCCACCAAAGGCACGGCTGTTGGCCGAGGAATTGATAAGGCCGTATTTCTTTGTGAAGCCGTCATAGAGCCGGTTTAGCTCCGCTTGCTGGTCGGCAATCTCCGCGTCGCTGTATTCATAAAGCTGGTAGTTTATCAGGCTATGGACACAATCGCGCAGTTCCACCATGCCCTTGACGCGCTCCAGCGTTGTGGCTGGCAGGTCTGCCGGGTACATACGGGAGTTTTCACGGAAATACACCTTATCGTCTACAACCGCATAGCTGTAATTGCGCGCATCGGGGTCTGCCGGAATGGAAAGGTCAACCTGCTCCCCAATGTCATCCAGTTCCACTTCGGTAATATGGCCCTGAATGTTGGCCGTCGCTTCCTGAAGCTGAACGGCAAGGTCGGCTCCGGGGATGGGATGGCAAGCGGTGTCTTTCGCGTCGCCATACATACTTTCGTCGTAGGCCATCGTCCCCAGCACCATTTCAGGATGCTCGGCAAAATAGCTGTTTACGGGTATGCCGTCCTCGGTCTGCCCCAAATGCACCCAATCAGGCTCTATGTCCAACAGCCTGTCGCGCTTTTGCAGGAAAATGATGTCGGTGGTTACTTCGGTTCCGGCGTTCTTCTGAAAAGCATCGTTTGGAAGCCTGACCGCGCCCAACAGCTCGGCCCGCTGCGCAATGTACTTACGCACCGATGAATTGCGTTTGTCCATCGTGCCGCTGCTGGTGATAAAGGCAACAACGCCGCCCGGGCGCACTTGGTCAAGCGCCTTTGCGAAAAAGTAATCGTGGATGGCAAAGTTGTTTTTGTCGTATCGCTTATCCGGCACTTTGTAACTGCCGAACGGCACGTTGCCGATTGCCAAATCAAACAGCGCGTCGGGCGTTCCTGTCTTTTCAAAGCCGGTGATGCGAATATCCGCGTCTTGGTAAAGCTGCTGGGCAATCCGGCCTGTGATGCTGTCCAGTTCCACACCATAGAGCTTGGAGCCTTGCATACTCTCCGGCAGCATCCCGAAAAAGTTACCGATTCCGCAAGCCGGTTCCAAAATGTTGCCGGTCTGGAAGCCCATGCGCTCCACGGTATCATAGATAGCCTTGATAACCGTGGGCGAGGTGTAATGGGCGTTCAGGGTGGAAGCCCGCGCCTTGTCGTATTCCTCCGGGGTCAGAAGCCCTTTCAGCTCGGAATATTCTTTTGTCCATTTGTCGTTTTCACCGTCAAAGGCTTGGGGGATGCCGCCCCAGCCCACATATCGGGATAGGGTTTCCTGCTCGGCTGGGGTGGCAAGGCGGTTTTCAGCTTCAACTTGTTTCAGGGTGCGAATGGCGGCGACATTGAAGCCGTACTTGGTTTTCGCGCCGCCCTCGCCCAAATGCTCGTCGGTGATATGAAAGTTGACGCGGGCCTGTGGCTCGGCTACACTTGGCGCGGGGCTGGCCTGTTCGTCAGCACGGTCAGCCGCCGCAACCTGCTCCGCAAAGTCAAGCATCTGCTGTAAATTCGCTTCTGCATCGACTTTGTACGCATCAAGCTCGTTTTCTGCAACGTGCTCAATCGCAAGCCGCTCTCTGGCGGGCAGGTTTTCATCAAGAATAACAATGCTGCCGTCCGGCTCCACGCGGGCCACAATCTGCGGCAATTCGTCGGGGTCATAATCTTTTACGTTGTAGACGATGAGCCGGTCATTGATATAGTTGTAATCAAGCTCGTATTCCGAAAGGTATTCATTTTCGATGAAGTCGGAAATATCTTGAAAGTCGCCGCGCCCGCCGTGGGCATTGTAATCTTCTATGCCCTCATCAATAAGTTCATCGGAAACGACAAACCCGCGCCCATCCAGCTCTGTGCGGATTTGCTCTATCAGTTCCGCGTCCGGGCTGGGCATGGCGGGGGCTTCCTGTGCCGGTGTTTCCGGCGATATGACTTTCAGATAGTTTTCCCGCACCTGCTCGTCGGTCAACTTACCATCAAGATAGGCGTTTATCTGTTCATAGATGTGGCCGGGAACGTCATTGCTGCCCCAAAACGCGCCCGTGCTTGTAACATAGGTCAGGGAGCCGCTTCGCCCCAAAGCAAATTTTACGCCGTCTTTGTTGTAGCCGATAATGTCGCCATCTTCATATTGGCTCAAATCGAAATCGCCCTTGGCGGTTTCCCAATCCACAAAAAAGACCGGCAATCTGCTGGTAGGAACATCTATATCCTGCGGTGGCGTTTCTGGCTGGGCTATGGTGTCATCCTGGTACTGCTGTTCAGGATGATGCTCGGCTTCTTGCTGGAGTGCTGCCACGGGCGGCAAAAACTCCTGCCAATCAATAAGCTGGGCAATCCGGCGTTGGACTTTCGGCCACGGCACGGTAACATCTTCCGCGCCGCCTTTGGTGATAGTCAGGCCGCGCCCCTCTGCGCCATATTCGCCCCGCAAGTATTCTGCGGTGCCGCGCTCACGGGGATGCAGACACATATAGTCATAAGCGCGGCGCTTGCTTTCAGGGTCGCCGTTCCACGCGATGATGGCATTATCAATATCATCCTCGGTGATAACAAAAGCGGAGGGGTCAAGGCCCTCCGCTGCCGCCACGGTTTCCCGCTGCGCCTGTTCCGATGGGAGCGATTCTAACTGTAAACCAGCTCCGTCAAGGTCAGTTCCTCCGCTTGCTGTTTCAAGCTGTTCATATGGGCTGTCCACGCCATCGTGTCCGTCGCTTTGTCCGGGGGCGGGTTCTGCTCCAACAGCTCCGTCATAAGCTGCTCCACTCTCGCGCTGGCCGTCTGCTCTATCTCTTTCAGGTGTGGGTATAGCTGCTCTTTCAGAAGCAGGGAATTGTACAATATTGGCCGGTGGTCTTTCAGATACGTCCGGCGCATCAGGCCGTACTTGCCCATCTGCATTTCTGGCAGACGGCTCCCGTCCGGCTGCTCCGATAGGGTCAGGTTCGGAATGAGATAGTCCCCGTGCTGAAGGTATGTCAAGCTCTCCATGCGAATTGCTCCTTTCGGCGGTTTTCTGCCGCTCATGCTTTTTTATGGTGACTTCAATTTCCCGCAAAACCTGTTCGGATAACTGGCTTACGCCGGTTCCCAGCGCATTGGCGGCTTCGGGCGTATTGAAATCGAATATGGGCATAAAATCTTCATCGCTGAAATAATAGCCGGTGTCGATGCCACAACGCGACATCAGGCTATATGCAAGGCTAACGGTCAAAGCATCGCGGTAGGCAACCTCAATATTCAGCTCGTCGAAATCCTCTAAAAAACTGCCGTCCGTGCTGTACAAAATATCCTGCCGGTGGTCGGAATAATACTCGCTTGCCATTCTTCCGGCAATATCATAGAGGATGTTGCCCATATCGCCCTGCGCATCACTGTCAAAAGCATTGGCCAGCGCATCCATAACCGGGGCTTCGTGTTCCTGTTGCAGCTCCCAAAGGAACGGGCGACGTGCGTTGCGCCGCCCGTCCTCGGTGTCCGCTACGTCAAACACATATTTCAGCCGGGGCTTATCGGTGGTGGTGTCAATCAGGGCGATGCCCTTGGAGCCGCGCTTTACCCATCTGTTCATGGGTTCGTTCCATGTTTCGATGGGCGCACACGCCATCGCGTCGGGCCGCTGGGCATGAATCATCAGTTGTTCGGGGTACGGATATTTATAAAGCCGAGCCGCCGTTTCCAAAAAGGAAGTCCAGCGTTCCCGGCTTTGCGTTATCTGACCGCCTGCGTGTTGGGCCAGCTGCGAATAGAATTGTAGTTTTGTCGCCAATCGCTATTCCTCCTGTTCATCGTCATAGTCGGCATAAAAACCTATCTCGGAAAAATCATCGTCAGTGAGGGCTTCCAGCTTAGTGATAACAGCCCCCATAATATCGCGGAGTTCGGGGTCGTACACATCGGGCAGACTTTCCCGAATCTCCCGCAAAAGCGCGGCCCTGCTGCCGGTATCGTAAATGCACATCAGGTTCATTTCTTCAACGGTAAACATACGGCTATACCTCTCTTTCACTGTCGCGTTTTGGTGCGTTTTTAGGCTGTTCCCGTTCCTGTGCAGCCGCCTTTTTCGCTTCTTGTAGCTGGGCAAGGATGGAGGGCTTTTCTGCCTTGCTGCGGGTGGATTGCACCGGTTTATCCTTTGCGCCCTGCTGCTCATGCTTAACCGCTCTGGTAAGGTCGAGCAATGAAATCTGCTGACCGGCTTTCACCTGCGCTTCCATATCGGCCACGGTGGGAACAGGCGGCATAGAAACGCTTATGTCCGCGATATGGTCGTTTTCCCAGCGTTCCACTTCCGTCGCCGCAATTTCCGGCTGCGTCACTTCCTTAAAAAAGTCCGGCAATTCTTTGATGTCGGCGCGGTCAATATAGTGGGCGGTGGTATTGCCGTCCTGCTGGATAACGATAACGTCACTCATGGAAAGGCTGTGGCCGGTGAAATCATCAGGGCGGTCTATATTGAACTTGTTGTAGATGCCCTCCAGCGTGTCCGTGCTGGCAAGCGGCGCGGTGTAGACAAGGGTGTAATTTTCATGGTTGACGGCAAGGCCACGCGCTTCAAGGCTTTCAAGGGCTTCCCAACGATAATCCCGTGTTTCGTCGCCGTCTTTAAGCTGGTAGATAGCGTAGGTGGCATCCCTGCCATTTGTTGCATCAGCTTGGTTTTCCTGCGACGCCGCTTTCGCCAGCTCATAATCTTTGGACGCTTGCCACTCCTCGGCTTCGATACCGAAAATGCCGTCGTGAGTTTCAATTTCGTCACGGTCAAAGGCCATCGCTTCGGTGCCATCAGGATAAAGCAGATAGACGGTATGGTCTTGGTCGTAAAGCTCCAGCGCACGGTCTTGGAGCATGGGAAGAATGGCGGGGTCAGTATAGCCGTATAAATCCCGCTCCGAAAAGCCGATGCTGTTGTCGGGCAGAATGTCCGGCGTTAGCTCGGCTTCCAGCTCTATTTCTTCCGGCAGCGTTTGCTCATCCCGGCTATCCTCGGTGGTCGGTATGGGTTTTTCCAGTTCCGGCGTGGCAATATCGGCCTGTTCCGGCGCATCCTGTACAGGGGATAAGTCAATGCCGCGCTCCTTGCATATCTCGGCAAACCTGCCGTCAATGCGCTCAATCATGGAAGCCGCCGTTTTGCGGATAATATCAAGGGATGCTTTTAGTTCGTCCAGCTCTTTGCCCTTGCTCCACGCCGCCACATAGCCAAAGCTGTTATCGCCGCTTTCGATGCCGTAGTGCTGGCACACGACATAGGAAACACTTTCGGCTTCCACTTCCTCGGCGCGGCGGGGGCATGGCTTTAGTGCTGCTTCCGGCATCTCCTGTCCGTCTGGCTCGTCCATTACTGCCTGCTCCTGCTGTTCCAGTTGCAGGTTGTAATCGTGTATCTCGGCATGGGTCATTTCATGCAGGATTGCGGAAACGGTCTGCACTTCGCTCATGCCCTCGCGGATGGCAATACTGCGGCTATCAAAACGGCACTCGCCATCAGTGTCCGGGGAAAGCGGCTCAAAGCCGATGGGCATAACCGACACATCGCGCAGCGCATCTAAAAATGCTTCATACTGCTGTACGTTGCCGGTCAAATCCTCGGAAAGCGTGGGCAGCGGCTTCCCATCAGTTTGTGATACGTCGAAAACTGATACGGGCTTAAAGGCTGGAATGGTAACGTCCACTTCCTCAACAACGGGCTTGCCGTTCTTATCCAGCAAAGGGGCCTGCGTCTCAGGGTCGAGCTTCTCCATTTCCTGTTTGATAACGTAGGGTGAAGGTGCAAAAATGCGAATCCCTTTTTGCCCTTTCATCACATGGCGCTCAAACTCATTCTTCCATTTGTTAAAACCGGCAACTTGGGTTGCGTCCGGCATTTGAAGATGAATCAGCATGGTATTTCGGGTGCTGTAATTGTGGAAACGGGCAAGGGTATCAAGATAGGCGGCATACCTATCACTGGAATATAAATCCTGTATGCCGGTTTCCAGCCGTTCCGTCAGGGCCTTAACTTCCTCGCGGATTTTGTTGTTGTCTGCCATAGGCGGCTCCTTTCATTTTTTTGGAAAAACAAATACGCCGCTGCACAGGGCAAACGGCGCAAATCATGTTGTTTTGGGGTGCTTGGGAATGGTATACTGTTCATATCTTAAAGAGACGGGCAGGGGTTCATTTTATGGAACATCCATTCAAAGATAAAATCGTAGTTTTTATTGGCAATCCGGGGAGCTGCACATTGCAATCGGCGCGTGATACGCTGGCCGAAGTCGGCGGAATTTTTGACAAGCGGGTTGGCACATTCACAAACTATGCTGTGGCATTTCCTACTGCCGAAAAGACGCAAAAATACCAAAAGGCTTTGGAGCTGGGGCGGCATGGGCTGCTGTCCATTCTCACTGAAGAACAGTTCTTAGCCATTCTCGCGGGAGAAGCGCAGCCGCCCGAAAAGCCGAAGCGCGACAACAATGTCATCTTCATCCCCGCCAAAGATGCGGAAGCGGATGCGCTGCAACAGGAGGAAACAAAGCAAATGATACTGAACCGCCGCCGCATAAACAATCTTGCGGAGTACGGCGTTTCAACGCCGGAGGGCCGGGTCAAAGCCGATTTGCGTCCGCTTGATAAATACAATCGTGCGATGAAAAGACTTAAAGAGAAAGAGCAGGAAGCCAAGTAATTCGCATCTTTTATCACCCATGTGTGTTTGAGACTAACTAGGATAAGAGTTTTAGTGCGAATTGGTCAATCATATAAGGAGGGGGAAGTTTATGAACATTATCTTAGGCGCGGGCGGCCAAGTGGGCTCCCAAATTGCAGCACTATTGGAGAGCAGGGGGCAGCCAGTGCGCAGAGTGTTCCATCACGCACCAGAACAGACGGCATCCAAAGCAGAAAATATCGAAAATGTGGTTGCTGATTATTTGGATGTGGCGTCTTTGGCAAAGGCCTTTTATGGCGGAGATACCGTGCTGTTGCTGACTCCCGAAAGCATGACATCGGATGATGTGCTGGCTGATGCGAAAAAGGTGTTCGAGAACTATAAAACTGCTTTGAAGGACTCAGGTATCCGCCGGGTTATTGGTTTATCTTCCGGTGGCGCGCAATTGTCTCCAGACGTGGGAACGCTTCGTTTGTACGCGTTGCTGGAAGAAACTCTACATGATTTGGAGATGGAAACCTATATCGTTCGCCCAGCATATTATTATAGCAATTGGATGATGTATTTGGATTCTGCTAAAAGCGATGGTATTCTTCCTGCGTTTTTCCCGCCCGACCTTCCCATCCCCATGATTGCGCCCAAAGATGTTTCTATATTTATTGCCAGTGTTATGGAAAACGGAACAGAACAACAAACATCAGAAATCACAGGCCCTGATTTGTACACTACTATGGATATTGCCCGGCTCATGGGAGACGCACTTGAACGAGACGTGATGGCAGTGCAGATTCCCTCGAGCGATTGGTTGCCAGGTTTGCTGCAAGCTGGGTTCTCCCAAAGCTCTGCCGAGCACTTAATAGGCATGACGCAAGCTGTGATTGATGGAAAGACGGGTTTTACTATGCCGCCTATTCATACGGGCACGACATTCACTGATTATCTTAAAGATTGTTTGCGGAAAAGCTAATATCGGATTCCTTATATTATGTAGTAGTAGTTATTAAAGCCACTATAATCCCCAACGAGATAGAGAAAAGCGCCGCTGCAAATGCAAACGGCGCTTTTCTCTTGCCGGGAAATTATAAGTCAAGGTCGGGCGGCTTTTTCTCGCCGGTCTTATCGGGCTTGGCGATGCTCTCCTGCGCTTTTTTGAGCTGGCCCAATATCGACGGCTTTTCCGATTTTTGTAGCGTCTCCGGCGCAAGCTCCATGATTTCCTCATGTGTCTGCCCATCAGTGAGGTCGGCGCGGCCCTGCCCCTCATTGTTAATAATCCCATCAATCTGATTGTAGTTTTGCTCGGTAGAAATCTCGGCATTTTTCAGGTAGTTGTCAATGCGGTATTCAGGTGGAACAATGCCGGTCTTTTCCACAACCTCCCGCCATTGGTCGCCGGAGGGAAGCAGGTAGCCTTTTTGCGTATACAGCCCTTTTTCCTGTTCTTCCAAATTCGTGCCAAAGGCGTAGAGGTCGATAGCGTCTTTCCACTGGCTGGGCATTTCCACCATGCCGGATTCAAAGATGTAGTACCGCGCCAAATCCTCGGTGTTGCTGACATCAGGTATCAGCACAAAGAAATCGGTATTGTAAGTAAAGTCAATCATCTGCTCGATGTTGGCGAGGGCATCCGGCGTTTCCATGACCGCCGCCATCTTATCAAGCTGCACCTGCGGCAGCTCGGCAAGGCGGGCCGCAAGGTAGTTCGCCATGTTAATATCGCTGCCGATAACCGCCTGTTCAATCGGTAAGTTCAACGATGTGCGGCAATCGGTAATCGCGTAGTCTTTGTCAAGGGCGTTTATATCCAGCAGGGCCTTGTTAAGCTGCTCGGCGGTGACCGGGAGTGAAAGCCAAGTGCTGTTTTTACCGCTTTCCAGTTGAACGTCCAGTATGCTCAATCGTATTCAGCTCCTTTTCAGTTTTATAGGTTTTACCGGGGTATGGGGTGTCCCCATCAAGCAATTTTCATCCAGAACGGCGGGAGCCGCTTCGGTGAAAATACGGAAGTGTCAATACACTTCCTATGCTTGCTAAGTGACTATTTCCCAAACTCCAAACGGTAGTTGACGTATTTATCGCCGGTATCGGCCAGTAGAACGGTGGCATCGTAGGTCTTGCCACTCTTTTCAGAATACAGCCCTTTTACAGTGATTTTACCATCTTTCAGCAATGCAGCGGCTATGTTCTTCGTTAGATTTTTCTTTTTTGATATAAAAAAACGGTCATCTTTCCACATGGCGAATTGGCAATCCCTATTTTGGCAGTAAAAATTCTTCTTTCCCTCCACCACAGGATTGCCGCAGCGGGGGCAAAGGCCGATGCTTTCCTTTTCCTGCGCCTGTCCGAACAAGTCTTTTTTATCATCATCGGCACGATAATAGGTGATGCACAGGCCCTTTACCAAGCAGGCAATATCGCTCATAAAATCATCCGGGGAAAGCTGGCCTTTGGCAATGAGGGTTAAGGCGTTTTCCCATTCGGCGGTGAGCTTTGCGGACTTGACCGCATCAGGCAGCACGGTAATGAGTTTGATGCCGTTTTCCGTGGGCAAAAGCTGTTTCTTTTTGCGCTCGGCAAAGCCGGAATATACCAGCTTTTCAATGATGGATGCACGGGTGGCCGGTGTGCCTAACCCTTTCTTTTCAGCGTCCTGTGCAAGCTCCACTTCATCGCTGCCCGCCGATTCCATAGCAGACAACAGCGTATCTTCGGTATATACTTTGGGCGGCGTGGTGGTATGCTCGGTGACGGAAGCCGCCACATTCTCAAATGTCTGCCCATCGACAAGGGGCGGCAGGGTGGTTTCTTCCTCTGCATCCTCTTTTTCAGTTTTCGCCATGCGCTTGAAACGGTGTTCAATGGTTTTCCAGCCGCCAGCCAGAACGCTTTTTCCTTTTGCCGTAAAGGAATGACCGCCACATTCAAGGGTGGCGGTCACGGCTTCAAAGATATGCCGCTCGGCCACGGCGCACAAGAGCTTAAAGGCAACAAGGGAGAGTATTTTCCGCTCGGATTCCGGCAAGGCGGCAAGGTCTATTTTTCCCAGTTCCATCGTGGGGATAACGGCGTGATGGTCGGTTACTTTGGCGTTGTTGATTACGCGCCCAATGTCGGGCCTGAAATCGGTGTCTGCCGCAAAATCCATCTTTGCGATAACCATATCCACAACGCGCCGCGCCGTGTCCTCCATATCGGCAGTGAGAAATTGACTGTCGGTTCGGGGATAAGTGCAGAGCTTTTTTTCATAGAGCGATTGCACAAGGTCAAGGGTCTGCTGGGCCGTGTAGCCGTAGAGCCGGTTGGCTTCGCGCTGCAAGCTGGTAAGGTCGTATAACTTCGGTGGGTTGACTGTCTTATGCTCCTTGTTTACGGAAACCACAACGGCCTGTTCACCGTTGCAGGCATCCCGCATCTGTTCCGCTTCGGCTTTTTCCTTTATCCTGTCGCTGGCCGCTTCAAAGCCATCACAGCCAATACGGGCACGATAGTATTTTTCTTTCTGAAATCCCTTAATCTGCGCATCACGCTCCACCAGCATAGCAAGTGTGGGAGACTGAACGCGGCCTACGTTCAGCTTGTGGTTGTATATAGTGGTAAACAGGCGTGTCGCGTTGATGCCCACAAGCCAATCTGCCTTTGCCCTGCATAGCGCGGAAGCGTAGAGATTGTCGTACTCGCCGCCGTCTTTCAGGCTGGCAAAGCCACTGCGGATTGCAGCATCTTCCATGCTGGAGATCCACAGCCGCTCAAAGGGCTTCGTGCATCCGGCTTGCTCATAGACAAAACGGAAAATCAATTCGCCCTCGCGCCCCGCGTCGGTGGCGCATACAAGGCTTGCAACATTTTTATCGTGCATCAGGGTTTTCAAAATTTTGAATTGCTTTGCCTTGTCCGTGCCAGTGATGAGCTTCCATTGCTCCGGCAGGATGGGCAAATCTTCTTGCTGCCATTTGCTGTATTTTTCGTCGTAGGCGGCGGCATCGGCAAGGCCGACAAGATGGCCGACGCACCAGCTGATGATGTAGCCGCCCCCTTGCAGGTAGCCGTCTTTTCTTTCGGTAACGCCCAGCGCCTTTGCAATGGCTTGGGCCACGCTGGGTTTTTCTGCTATGACTAATTTATGTTGAGACAATATAGTTCCTCCGTTTCTTTGTTGTTTTGTGCATTAGGCAGATGTATAATTAAAATGAATGTGATAAAGGAAGTGATGGCATGAAACAATATTATTCAGAGAGAACTGGTTTATTGGCGGAAGCGCCTACGCTCAAACTGAAAGAGTTGAGAGAATATTTTTTTGGAATATATGTTTATTTCCTCCACCAAGGATGCTTTGAGAGTGCCTTTAGTGGCATTTGGCGTGAACACGGACATGATGATAGAACCCAAGTATTGCCCCCAACTTTGGCACCCTCACCAGAGATTTTCTTCTTTACGAAACTTAATAATAACCGTGTTTGGCCGATACCCGATTGTTATGAGAAATATTCTGAAGAAACCTTATTTTCTGTTATTGAGATTCTGTATGACCATATCGCATTGTTCGACTTTGAAACTCTGGAGTTGGAAAACGAAGCTCCACGAACCGAATTTGTAGAGCATATCAATAATGTGCTTCGCTTTTACGGAGAGGGATATTACCTTGAGCCTACAAACGGTTTTATTATGCTGATACCTAATGAATCTTTGAGGAATCAGCTTTCTTATGATGGTGCTGACATACCCGACACGGTACTTACACAACTGACAACAGCAACAAAGATGTATTACCGCTTTGAATCTAACATGGAAGAAAAAAAGAAAGCCATCAATATTCTCGCAGATATTCTTGAACTTGAGAGAAAAAGACTCCAAGATATACTGAACCAAGAATATCAAATCAACAAAAACAAACACGACAGATTGATTTTCGACACGGTTAACAACTGCAACATTCGACACAATAAGGAAAAGCAATTAAAAGACTACAATAGGGAAATATGGTACGATTGGATGATGCAGTATTATACAAGTGTAATCATTGCATTCTATAAACTGTCGGCTGCTATTTCTGAGCCACATGCAGAATCACCGAGCAAATAAATGTACACATACCCTTTTATAAGGAAACGGCGCGGAAGCTGTAAACCTCCGCGCCGTTTTGGTGTGCTCGTTGCCTGTTTACTCCACAATCACCAACCGGCCCATCACAACAAATCTATCACGGCCATTGTTGATGCAGGTAGACAAGGTAAGCACCCTGTCCGTGTCGGATAGCTCCACGTCGCTTTGGAACAGTGACCGGCCCTGCATACTGGAAAGCCACTCGGCGTAATCGCTCTCGGTTTCCCACGCGATATTCCACGGGGAAGTCTCTGCGCCGGATTCATTGGGGCTTGCCACAAATGCGGCAAACAGTTCCACCACATGGCCGCCGTCCGGCGTCACCAGCAGCATATCCGGGTGAACGTCGTAATATCCCTGCTCCCCGTAATCTGGCAAACCTGCAAACATGGCCCCATCCAGCATATTGTGTCCGTATACGATGGTGTTCTTGTCGGTAAAAGGCTCGTTCTCGTAGTCGATGAACAGGCACCCGGCCTTGTTTTGCGTTCCATCAAACAAATGCTTCAGGTAATGGTCGTTGTCCTCGCCCTGCACCACCGGGTAACTGATGGCTGTATCTTCACAAAGCAGCCATGCCCGGATGTCAGGGTTTACATCCAGCAGCGCATCAAAATCAATGCGTGGCAGACGGGAAACCACATTGTCGTCGCCCTCCTGCCGGGGGTCGGCTTCATCCACATAAGTGGTCAGCTTTTCATAAGCACTTGCGCTCTCGGCGTACTTCCCGGCCTCCTGCGCCAGCATATAGCCGCTGCTCACAATAAGGGCCACACACACCAGCAGAGCCACCATCACCACCGCGCTCCGCTTGCCTTTGCGGTTCTTCACATACAGCATAATGGACACCGCGCCGCCGATGGCGGCAATGCCCAGCACCGCAATCCAAACGAAAATCATGTTATCGTCGCTGGTCTGCGGCACGGGCTTTACGGTTTCCGTGGTGGTCGGGGTAGTGGGCGTGGTCGAGGTTCCCGGCTCGGTGGGGGTGGTGGGCGTTTCGGGTTCTTTGGGCTTCTCGTTGAAAAACCGCACGACGGTGGTTTCATCCATCTTGATTGTAACGGTGGCCCCGTCGGGGATGATATAGTCTTTGCTGGCCCTGTTGGCAATCTCCGTCACAGTGTATTTGCCAATGCGCAGACCCGTGATTTCAATGATGCCGGTGCTGCCGCTGGTAAAGGTTTCGCAGTAGGCGCCGTCCGCACTCCTGACTTCAAAGGCAAAGCCGTCCTTGCGGCCATCGCTGG
Source organism: Ruminococcaceae bacterium OttesenSCG-928-A16 (assembly GCA_030267215.1). Taxonomy (GTDB): domain Bacteria; phylum Bacillota; class Clostridia; order Oscillospirales; family Ruminococcaceae; genus JAAYCI01. Next base: position 25,439 of record JAJDJP010000010.1, on the reverse strand, counting down.
AATCTTTCACGATGCGCAGGTTGCCCCGGTAGGCTTCATTGACAAAGCCCCGGCCCGCTTCGCTGTTCTCCACCACAGCGATTTGGCCGTCCTCGGTGATTTCAAAATAGTAGGCGTTTTCGTCCAAAATACAGCCTGCCGGTGCGGTCTTTTCCTTGATGAAGTAGCCGGAAGCCAAAAGGCCGATTGCCTGATGAAAGCCCGCGTCGGTTTCTTCCAGCTCGCCCAACAAGGTGTCACCCTCGTCAAACTCGCCGTTGCCGTTGGTGTCCTCATACAGCTCAAACACCGCACCCGGCAACCGCTTCATAAACGGGTTATCGTCCTCGTTTTCAATCGCGCCCGGTTCGTCCACGGCTTCGGTCTTGATAAGCTGTACGCTGCCGCGAATCAAAGTGTTATCCACGCGGATTTCAATAATCTGCCCGTCCACGCCAACATAAACATGGTGGTACTGCGGGCTGACGGTGTACAGCGGCGGGGCTTCATATTCCTTGATTACCCAATGCCCGAACGGAATGTCCGTGAAACTGAAAGAGCCGTCCTCTGCCGAAACTGTGACAAGCAGCGCGGTTTCCTTGGTCATTTCCTCATCGTCCGGGTGGAACAGGCCCAGCTTCGCGCCACCCAGCATAATGGGCTGTTCGCCGTCCGGGTTCTCACCACGTTTGAAGCCCTCAATGTCGCCCCGGAGCAGGTCGTTATCAATGTCCTCGCCGTCGTTGGTTGTGATGGACACTACGGCGATTTCCTGCCCAGCGTAGCCGAACACCACGGGGTACTGTGTGTTGTTCAAAACATATTCCTTGCTGGTGGTGCGCTCCTGCACATAGTAGCTGCCAAAGGGCAGGTCAGCGGCGAAAGCTGCCGCATAGCGGCCCGGCTCGCCCTCCACAGGTTCAATCGAAACAACCTCCAGCAGCCCGTCGGCGGGAATCATGCTGCCGTCCAGCGAAAAAATGTCGTGGGCGGCATACAGGCCAAAGGAAACGCCCTTGTATTCATCGGCAAGGCCAATGTCAAATAGCTCGTCAATTTCCAGAGACTTCACAAGGTCGATTTCCAGCCTTTGCCGCTCGTCGTAAATACCAACGGCGGTATGCGTCACTTCCACATCCTGACCGGCATAGACCAGTTCCACATACACGGGTTCAGGGTCAAGCACCATGCCATAAGGGGCCTCTCGTTCCTCCAGCCGGTAGCGGCCCAAATAGAGCAAGCCGCTGGTGGCCGTCGCGTCCTCGCCGGTGGTGAGGGTTTCTACAATGGTATCTTTCGGCACTCGTACCGTGCCGTCGCCGGTGGTAATGTCCTCGTCAGCAATGAGGTCGTACACCGCACCGGGCAAGCCCATCACTTCATAGATGGGCTGATAGTAACCCTCGTTTTCCTCCACGCTGGCGAAAACCTCGCCGGTCTTGGTGATGGTGACGGTTCCTTTCTGCGGCATATTCTTCTGCACCACCGTTACAATGGCTTCGCTGCCGTCGATGGTAAAGGGGATGACTTCGCCGTCCAGCACATAACCGTAGGGCGCATATTCCTCGTACAGCTCATAGCCGTTCGTATTCATGGGCAGCGCGTCGGGCAACATCAGCCAGCCCTCGTCCGACGTGTAGAAAAGGTCGATGGTGATGGGGTTCGGATACCACGCCGTTTGCGAGACAAACGCGCCGGTGTCCATATCCTTGATGCGGAAGCCCGTACCGGCAATGGGGATGATTTCGCCCGTTTCGGCATCCCGTTTTTCCACGCGCACCCTGCCGGTGATGCTGTCGTTGTTCAGGATATAGGAGTAGGTGTACCCGTCGTGGCAGACAAACACGGTGAAGTCCGGCACGAAAGCCTTGTTTTCACCGGCGGGGCCAGCGGCCACCTGATGCACGGTGTAGTAGCCGTAGGGCAGCATTTTGGAAACAGCAAAGCCGTCCGCGTCGGTTGTAAGAATGTCGCGCTCGGTTTCCTTGGCGTTCTGATAGCTCCCCGCGCTGCGCAGGTAGATTTCAAACACCGCACCGGCTTCGGGCTGCTCAATCATGCCCACGTTGCCACCCTCGCCCTCGGCGGGGCGTTCATCTTCGGGGATATTCTCATCCCAATCGTCCGTGTGCTTGATAAGCCGGATATTGCCGTAAATCACGGTTTCGGTGACGTGGTTCTCGGTGGTGTTCAGCTCCACTTCATACAGCCGTGGGTCTGCGCCCACGGGATGCACCGTTTCATCCAGCAGGTAGCCGGTGCTTGGCACAAGCTCCCGAATCGTCCAATCGGTGCCGCACACATAGTACCGGGTCAGGAACTGGCCGGTTGCATCGGTGGTGTAAATGTCTTGAAGCTCGCCGCCTTTGTAAAGGCCATACTGCGCACCGGCAAGGGTGGCGTCGCCCTGCACCACGCCGGTATCGGCATCGGTCTTTGTGAGCAGCACCCTGAATTTTTTGAGGATATTGGTAAAATGCACCTCGGACACCTGTGCGCTCTCAATGGTGACGTACTGCGGGGCCGGTGTCACATAGCGGTCAACCGGGTACTCTTTCACAAGGTAAGTGCCGGGCAGCAGCTTGGCATCCACCCGGCCATTGGCCCCGGTGGTAACGTCCATGTTGACACTTTGGCCCAACACGTCGGTTCCGGAAATGTTGAAGCGGATTCCCGCAACAATCCCGTCCTCGCTGGTTTTTATTAGCCGCGCCCAGCCGTATGTTTCGGTCTTGATGTTCATGTAAAAGGAAACCGGGTCCTCCGCGCCGGTCATCATGGTTTGGTAGCCCGGTCTGCCCCATATCAGAATGCCGCCAGCTTCGGGTACATCCTTGCGGAATTTGAACGTGACCGGCTCCATAATCATTTTGGTACTGGTAAAGGTGTACCGGTTCCCACTGCGGGTGATGGTGACACCGCTGCCGGAAAGACGCTGGAAGTCGATGTTCAGGTTGTTGGTGTCGGTCAGGGTCAGCCGGTACACCTTGTCCACCGTATCCCATTTGAGTTCATGCACCGGCGCGTTACCGGCGCTGCTGCCGGTGAACGACGGCAGGGTGGAATGGGCCGCTATCTTATCCAAAATCCAGTTATAGGCGCGTTCAGCGGGTCGGCCCGCGATGATGCCGTAAAACTGGTTTGCAGACACCGGGCCATTGTCATGGCGGCTGTGTGGGTCGCTGCGCACCTGCTGCTGGTACTCCCAAATGATGATTTGGGTCGCCATATAGAAGTCGTTTTCGTTGATGCCGGAAACGGGCAAAGCCGCGCCCGGTTGCCAGCCGTACAACGAGGCGATTTTGATACCGTACTGCGCGGAAGATGGCAGCAGGCTCATATATCCGCTGTCCGGCGTATAGCCGCCGCTTGAATCAGTAAAGTTTACGCCGCCCTCCACACAATACACCCAGCGGGACGCGCCGGAAGCGTCGGCCATGATGAAGTGCTTGTAGGCGTTCCCACCGTTGTGGCTTCCATAAGATACCGTGCCGTCGCTGTTGTATTTCATGTAAGACCACGGCGCGGGCGCATAGTACGCCGAGCCGTCCGCACCGACAATGTTATCTCCATACCATGAACTTGCGGGGTTGCCGTCCACCGGCCACGCAAAGGCGGTCACGGGGAACAGGGTCAGCACAAACAATGCGCAAAGGAAAACGGCCAGCAGCTTTTTGAAGCCGTGGCCGCGTATGATGATGTTTTTCAAATTATCTGCTTCCTTTCGTTTGGTTTCAGGGTGGTTACTCTTCGTCCATTTCCGCGCCGTCGCCGGATTGGTACTCGTCGGCTTCTTGCTCGTCGTACTCGTCGGGCGGGTATACTTCGTCCTCAAAGGAAATTTCGTCCTCGTCCTCGCCGTTTTCCTCGCCCTCGTCATCCATCAGCATGGCGTTCTGCTTGGGCTTATAAATCTTGAAATACCAGCCTGCGCCGCCGACTGCGGCCACCGCAAGGATAATCAGGAAGATGGTTCCCGCTCCGCCGCTCTCTTTTTCTGGTTCCGGCTCTGGCTCCGGGTCAGGTTCCGGCTCCGGGTCGGGCGTGGGTTCGAGTTCCGGGGTTGGGATGGCAGTTGTGCCGTCGGTGGTGCTGCCGTTCGTCTCCGCGAGGGCCATCAGGTCATCTTCGGTAACGGCGTTCAGGAAATACACGTTATTCCCGTCTGTACGCGCAAGGTCAATCACAAGGTAAAACACGTTGCCCGCAGGAGTAACGATGGTGTAAAACAGTTTGCCGTCTGCGTCGGTGGCAATGTCTACCACTGTGCCGGTTCCCTCCGGCGTGAACACATTATCGCCCTCGGTGATGGCGCTTTCGGTGGAGCTGCTATCCTCGCTGCCGGAATCGGCGGAAGAAGATGCAGGGGTAGAAGTCGAGGTCGATGGGGCGCTTGCGACCGGGGCCGGTGTGCTGGGAGCCGGTGTCGGCGTTGAAGTTGCCGGGGTGGTGGGCGTGGGCAGGGCAGCCGGTGCTTGGTAGTAGGGATTGTCAATCTTCACTGTCTCCGAGCGGTTGCCCGCGCCGTCAACCGCGTAGATGCTCACCTGCTGGTTGTTTCCGGCATAGTCTTTCAAAAGCACGGATGCCGCGCCGTTTACCAGTGAATTGACGCGGGTGCCGTCAATGTAGACGGCTTCCACGCCGGAATCCTCGTCGCTGGCTTCGATGTGTAGGGTGTCGCCCAGCAGGGTGGCCACCAGTGTCGGCGGGATGTTGTCCGTGGCGGCAAAGGCCGTCATGGGGAAAATGAAAACGGCCATGCAAAGCATGACCGCGCCGAGTACCAGTATGCGTTTAATCTTCATCATCAGCATAGTCCTCCTGTGTGCTGGGGCTTGCCAGCATAGTTTCAGCCGCCGCGCCCCGCGTCTTAAAGGCGTCAATGAACGCCAAAAGCTCCTGCTGGGAGATGTTCGCGCTGCGGACAACGGCGATGATGTCGGTGTTTTCGGTTTCAGTCTTTTGCCGCTCCAGCTCCCGCAAACGGCCTTGCAGGGTGGAGATTTTGTCTTTGGTCTTTTCGATTTCGGTCTGGATACGCTCTGCTTTCAAGTCATTACCTCCTAATTTATTCTCGCAAATGCGTAGAAATGGTCTTGCCAATAGCTTGTGTTGATGGACGTATATTGGATGGGGTCGCCGCAATGCAACATCATTCCGTTGCCAACATAAATGCCGATGTGCGACACGGCGTTCGGGGTGGAGTAGGTTCCCGTGAAGAATATGAGGTCGCCGGGTTTGGCATCGCTGGGCGATACCGGGGAACACATATTGTAGATGCCCTGCGCATTGGTGCGGCTCATGGGTTTCACGCCCGACTTATCCAGTACCCAGCTCACAAAGCCGGAACAGTCAAAGTTGGCGGGGCCGCTTGCGCCGAACACATACCGTTTGCCCAAATGCTTCTCTGCTTCGGCAATCATGGCAGCATACGCGGCATCGGTAATCGGCTCACCCGGGTAGGAAGCGTATTCCGGCCCACCGGGACTACCGGGCGGGATGCGCCCGCTGCCATCGTCGTTCGTGATGGCAAAGTACAGCGGATTCAGGTATTGCCCGTTGTAAATCACCTCAAAATGCAGGTGCGGGCCGGTGCTTACGCCGGTACTGCCGACTTTGGCCACCACATCGCCCTGCGTCACCTGCTGGCCGGGGCCGACAAGGAGCTGGGAGCAATGAGCGTACTTGGTGACAAGCCCCTCGCCGTCATCTATGGCGAGGTAATAGCCGTAGCTGCTATCGTTGGTGGCGGTAATTACCGTGCCGTCGTGGGCAGCGATAATCTCCGTTCCCTCTGCCACGGCAATATCCACGGCCTTGTGGTTGTCCTTTTCGCCGGTGATGGGATGGACGCGCCAACCGTAATAGCACGAAACATAAGGGAGCCAGTTGAAGTCAAAGGGGCTATACGTATACTGCCGGTTGCCCTTTGTCTGCATAAGAATATCGTAAATCTCCCGTTCGTCGTTTGTCAGGCGCGGCGCGACAATGTCCGTGAAAGAACGTGCCGCGAGGTTGATGTTGAGGATATGCCACTCGTATTCTTCCTCCTCCTCGTAATCAAGGCCGGTGTCCGGGTCGGTTTTGGTGACGGTGCGTGTGCGGATTTCAATTTCCTCAACAAAGGAAAGCTGGTATTGTTCATCGAACATCTGGCGCAAAACCACCTGTACCTCGTCATAGGTGAAGTCCTGATAGGCGGCGGTCAAAAATGCCATCAGCTCGTAGGGGTCGTGGCCGATTTCGCCCACGTTGTAGCGGTATTCATCATATCCGGGGTGGTCGCTCTCGGCGTTGTTCACCTGTATTTGCAGGTCGGTTTCCCACTCGGTATAGGCAAGCTCCGCTTTGTCAATGTCTGCGTCCTCGGCCAGATAGCTGGATGCAAGCACGGCCCCCATGCCGCCCATCCCCATATTGGAGCAAGAGGTGACGGAACTCATAATGATGATAATGAGCAACGCCAACGCCCCGATGGTGGCAAAAACGGCGGGGTGGCTTTTTACCGCGTGGATAACGGCTCTTGAAATAGCCGCCAAACCCTCGCCGGTCTTTTTCGCCGCCTTGCCCGCCGCTTTTTGGGCTTCCCGTGCCGCTTTTGCATACTGACGCTTGATTTTTTGCTTTTGCAGCATACGGGAGAGAACATTGCTTTTCAGCTTGGGATTGTCCTGCAACGCCTTACGGTAGTCCAGCTTAATGTTGGTTTTCATTGCCTGTTTTTCCAACTTGGCGACACGGCGGTATGGGCGCTCTTTGACAAAACAATAGGCAGAACGTACCGTCCTGCCGCCGCGATAGGTATTTTCGGCGGTCTGTTCAACCTTGTGTACCGCCTTTACGCCTACATTGTCATTCTCAACCTCGCTGATTTTCTGATGGAGCTTGTTTGTACCGGCCCGCGTAACGCCGCGCCCCGCCATTTTACCGGCGCGGACGGGCAGCGAGGGCCGTTTGCCGCCCTGTGGTATCACTTCCTTTTCAATCTGCAATTTGGTTTTCGCCTTGCCCTTGGCTTCATCATAGACGCGCTGCTTTTTAATGCGCTTCTTGGTGGGGAGCTTGCCACGGGCTTTATCCAGCTTCGCCACCGTCTTATCCGACTTGGCTTGCAGCTTAGATATTTTGCTATCAGGCGGCGTTTCATCGGCGGTGAACTGCAACCGCCCATTGGCTGTGTTTGCTGTGCTGTTTTGGGGCTGATTCGACGGTTTTTCGGGGCTGTGCCGCACGCTCCCGGTATCGAACGGGGTTTCATGCGGGGCAGTTGAATCAGCTCTTGGTGTAGCATTTGGGGTGGATAAATCTGCTTGTTTTGGCCGTGGTTTCGGTCCTGCCGGAGCTTCATGGGAAGTGGCTTCGTAGCTTCTCGCTGTGGGCCGCGCCGCTTCCATCGGGCGGTTGGATGATTGTGCTCCATCTCGCGCCGGTGGGCTGGTGGTGCGCCCGGTTTCCGGCGCTTTTTTTCCCAGTTCAAAATCCTGTCCACGCTGGCTTACGCGGATTTCCTCGCCGGTGGCGAGGTTCTTTTCCACAAGGCCATCGCGGGTCATCTTCTGGACGCGCTTATCGCGTTTATCAAACTCTCGCGCTATTTTGGCTCACCTCCTGCCTATGCCCTGTCATCCACCACTTCATCGAATTTGGTAGTCATAATGCGGTACAATTCCGTATCTTTGGGAAAATGGTCGATGAACGGGATGATGGTGTTGCCGTAAAACAAAAGGCCCTCGCCGGCGTTGGAGTGGGTGACGTAGGAAAGCTGGTGCGGTGATATGCCGAGCTGCCGCGCCAATATCTGCCTGTCGCCCGCCGCTTGGTTCAGCATGACAATAAAATCGCTGTTTTCAAAGATGTTTTCTATCTCTCTGGAAGCCAGCAAATCCTTGACATTTTGGGTCAAAGCTGACGGGATGCCGCCCCATTTCCTAAAGCGTTTCCATATTTCCACGCAGTAGGACGCGGTTTGTTCTTCCTTTAGGAGCAAATGGAACTCGTCCTGATAAAACCATGTTGTGCGGTGCGCGGCGCGGTTGGCTGTAACGCGGCCCCACACCTGGTCTTGCAGAATCAGCATCCCCAGCTTTTTGAGCTGCTTGCCTAATTCTTTGATGTCGTAGCACACAAGACGGTTGTTCAGATTGACGTTGGTGCGGTGGTTAAACACATTGAGGGAGCCATGCACATACAGCTCCAGCGCGGTAGCCACGCGCTGGGCTTCCGGCTCCGTATAGCTGCGCAGAACATTGTACAAGTCCTCCAAAATGGGCATCTTCTCCGGCTGCGGGTCTGCAAGGTACTCCCTATATACGGCCTGTACAGCGCGGTCAATGACCGAGCGTTCAAAGCCGTCAAGCCCATGTTTGCCGCCGACAATCAATTCGCACAGCGACAAAATGAAGTCGCTTTTGAGGGTGATAGGGTCATCATCATCGGAATAGTCGGGGTTAATGTCCATCGGATTGATGTAATGCGGCGAATTGGGCGATAGCTTGATAACCTGCCCGCCGAGCCGCTGCACAAGGGGAAAATACTCTGCTTCCGGGTCGCTGATGATAATATCATCTTCTGTAATCAGGAACACGTTGATGATTTCGCGCTTGGCTGCAAAGGATTTACCGCTGCCGGGTGTGCCGAGGAACAGGCCGTTGGGGTTTTTCAGGGCCTTTCTGTTTGCCATCAGCAAATTGTTGGAAAGGGCGTTCAGCCCGTAATACAGGGCTTCCCCCTGCATGAAAAGCTCCTGCGTGGTAAAGGGAACGAAAATCGCCGTGGAGCTGGTAGTCAGGCCCCGTTGTATCTCAATCTGGTTCGTGCCGAGGGGCAAGCTGCTCATTAAGCCTTGCTCTTGCTGATAATCAAGGCGTTTGAGCGCACAGTTATACTTCTGTGCGATGCCAGCCGTCGCAAGCAAGCTGGTTTCCAGCTTTTGCTTTGTCTTGGCGGTGTTCAGCACCACCACCGTAACGAGGAACATTCGCTCATTGCGGCTTTGCAGGTCGGTAAGCAAATTCTTGGCTTCATCCCCGTATGTGGCGAGGTCAGTGGGGATAATGTCCATGTCATAACCGCTTCGCACAGCCTTTTTTTGCTCCTCGATGCGCATTTTATCGAGGTCGGTCAGCTTGCGCTTGATGTTTTTGATGGCTTGCGATTGGTCGATGGATTGGATATGCAGGTTGACGGTGATGGCGTTGTCCAAATCGAGGAAATCGGCCAGCATACGGTCTGTCAGCTCCGGCGCAAGGATTTGAACAAAGCTGGCCGCGCCGATGGTCGTACCCATGCGGAACGTCTTGCCGCTACGGAAGTCAAAGCTGGTGGGGGCGATATAGTCCTTTGTGGAAAGGCCGGTCTTGGGCAGGTCGCCCCACTCAAACATAAACTTCTCTTTGCCGTCCGGGTTAAACTGGCCGTGCAGGATTTCAAGCCGTTCGCGCCCGTTCATGGGTCGAGCTTTCACGCCCAGCACCTTGAAATTCGCCAGTATATCCGCTTCGATGCGCTCCAGCCGCATCTTGGCCGTTTTCAGGTCGTCGGCTTCCACGCCAAAGGTGATGTACTTGGTTTTGACAAGGCCGTTGTTGCCTTTGGCAAGCTGATTTTTCAGCATATCCGCATATTCGCGGCGTATGCTGTTGAAATCATCGCGCCGGAACGGGATGTGGATAGAGTGCTGAAACTCCTTGAAATTGGCGCGTTTGTTGATAAAGGTGAGCTGGATGCTGATTGAAGCATCAAAGTAATTAAGGAAATCACAATAGCTTTCAAAAATCTGCATCTTATCTTCGTTCTGCGCCAACTGATAGTTAATATCATCAAATTCGACGGTCTTGTTGTACAGCCTATCGTTGACGCGGCAAACCCCGTCCTTGTGCATTGTCCTGTAAGGTATGCTCTGTTGTGCCGTTTCAGGCTTATCCTTTCGCCCGAACAGCTTGGCAAGCAGCCGGTCAAAAAAGCCGCCCTTTTTCTTTTCGGGCGGCTTATCCGGCTTCTTGCCGGGGGTGGCCTTTAAGTCGGCCTTATTGCGTTTCACCTTGCTTTTTTCGGCTGACAGGCGTTGTTCCTGCTGCTTTTGCTGCTTGGTTTTTACTTGCAAACGTCGTTACCTCCTTGTCCAGATTTTTATAAAAGTTGTCGGTCTTGTAGGGCCGTATTCCCGGCCAGTACCGTGCGCGGATGATGTTGCGCAACACTTTTTCTGCCGGTTGCCCGTCTTTCTCGTACATTGCCATGAAAAAGGCGGGGAGCATCAGCCCTATCATCAGAAGCAGGGCTGCGCTGTTGCCTATGGCTCCACGGGTAAGGAAATAGGTGGGCAAGCCAACGGCGGCGGCGCAGGAAAAGCAAATGAGCTGGCGTTTGGTAAGCCCCAGCGCAACCTTTGTTTTGACTTTGGAAAGGTCTTTCGGTACGGGTACAAATGGCAATTCTCTCACTCCTTTCGCATGGCCCAAACCGTGACGCTGCGCCCCGTTTTGCCACACATTTTTTTGCCAATGACCGCAACTTTTCCGGCATCCCGCAGTTCAGTAAGGCGGGGTGCGGCCAAATTGCGCTCGTTAGACGGCGTATGACCGCGCCGGTGCAGCTCGTCGGCCACTTCCTGCGCGGTCATTTCGCCGCAGTCCTGTAAGATATTCAGTATGATGGTTTTGCGCCGGGGAACGGAGGGCAGCACGGCGTTGTAGCTTTTGCGCCGGTTTTCTTTCAGTATGTCCATGCCGCGCCCCCTTAGTGCGCCCCGAACAGGCTTTTTGATAAGCCGCCGGTCTTAAACAGGGTGAAGCAAAGCAGAACGGTATATCCCGCCACACCCCATATCGCGCCGTGAACGCTGTCGGCAGCGCCGATGCCCTGTATCAGAACGCTGTAAATGGCAATGCAAATCATAATCAAGAAGCCTTGGAAGCCCAGCGCGAACAGGGCTTTGAGGTAGTTGTTGCCCATCGTTCCCCATTCGCGGTTTACCATTGTGGATAGAGGAATGGGGGCGACGCTTACGGTCAAATATATTTCAATCATTCTTCCGAAAACGATAATGAAAATGCAGATGGACAACGCGCTCATGCACAGGCTGATGATATGGGTTTCCAGCCACAGGCCAAGCAGTTCAAATACGCCCATCGCTTCAAGCTGGCCTTGCAGGTCTGATACAACGTCGGCGGCGTTCACATCAAGGCTTGACGATATGATGCCCACGCTGCCGTTTACCACGTTTTGCGCCAGTTCAAATATGCCCATGACAATCGTAAAGGTGTTAGAGAGGATATACACGGCCACAAAGGTCTTGAATATCCACTTGAAGATGTTGAATGTATCGAAATCAGCCATGTTGTTTTTCTCGATTATCATGGTGATTAGCTCATAACAGAGAACAAAGGTTAGAATCATCCCGGCTATCGGGAGCACCACAGTTTCGGACAAGGTTTGAATCATGGAAAAGACGCCGCTGTTCCAGCCCTGCGGCGTCTGTCCCACTTGCGAAGCAACTTCCCCCACCTGCTCGTTCACGCTTTCAAAGATGCCGGAGAATTTGCCTGTTATCGCTTCAATTAAGCCTTGTCTTATCCATTCTGTGATGAAATCAACGAGGCTTCCCATAGGCGCTTACGCGAACAAGCCGGAAAGCAGAGGGATGAGGGTAAGCCCCACCAGCGCGATACCGCCGCCAGCCATAAGCTGTTTCATGCCCTGTGATTTGGCCCCCGGATTGTCATTTCCATATCCTTCCAGTAGGTTAATCACGCCCCATGCGCCAAGACCGGCTCCGAGGGCGATTACAAGGATTTTCAAAGTGTCGATTGCGGATGCGAAAAATTCCATAAAGTGTTTTCCTCCTTAAAATTGGTTGTTGTTGGATGTATTTGACGGGGCCGTTTCCGGCTCCGGCTGGACAAAGCAAAAGCCGGTTGAGTGGGTTACTCAAACCGGCTGGAAATAAAAAAAGGCCCTCCGTTTTTTGATGGTGCGTAAACGGAGGGCCTTAGACAATGGGCGGCTGTATTAACTTGTGGTGATGAACCATAGCATCTCTTTTCAGGGTGATAGGGTCAGGCAGTTTCTGCATCATCGGATGCGTCAACCTCAAAGACTTCATACTGGTCATTGGCGCGGAGTTTCAGGCGGGTACTCAAAAACTTCTCGATGTCAAAGGTATTCTTCTTGTCAAAGTCGGACAAGTTCTTGTACTGCGGGTGTTTTGTGATGTCGTATTTTTCTGATAAAAACGGCCTTACGCCGCGCAGTTGCAGAATACATTTGCCGCCGTCCATCACCGCCAGTTCATCTTGGCTCATCAGCTCCTTTCCGAGTTTTTGGAAGTTCTGGCCGTGGCTTTCTGATTGGCCTTTCGTCACGCTTGTATTGTAGAGGTCTATCGTCTCCTTTCCTAAAACCTCCGAGATTTCTTTCAGCGTGGACTTCTCTTTACCGCCCAAAAACAAAGTCGCATCGCAGTTCCCGACGATGGTGTCGGCGTTATCCTTGTAGATGGATTTGAGCTGCGATTGGGCTTGCAAAACAATACAAGCCGATATTTCGCGGCTTCGTATGGTGGCAATCAGTTTTTCCAGCTTCGGAATCTGGCCGATGTTCGCCATTTCATCCAGCAGACAACGCACATGAACGGGCAGTCTGCCGCCGTAAACATCGTCGGCCTTATCACACAGGAGATTGAAAAGCTGGGTGTACATCATCGCTACGACGAAGTTAAATGTGTCATCGGTATCGCTGATGATAACAAACAGGGCGGCTTTACTGTCGCCCAGCGTGTCGAGTTCAAGTTCATCGTAGCGCATCAGCTCCCGAAGCTCTTTAATATCAAAGGGAGCCAGCCTTGCGCCGCAGGAAATCAGGATAGATTTTGCAGTTTTTCCTGCGGCGAGCTTGTATTTTTTGTACTGCTTCAGCGCGAAATGTTCGGGGTCTTTTTCTTCCAGCTTATCGAAAAGCAGGTCAACCGCGTTCTTGAAATTTTCATCGTCCTCACGGGCTTCCGAAGCGTTTATCATTTCCAAAAGCGTGATGAAGTTCTTTTCATCGTCGCGGGCTTCGTACCAGATATAACCGATAAGGGCGGTGTAGTACAACTTCTCGGCCTTAACCCAAAAATCTTCCGCGCTCTTTTCGCCCTCGCCTTTGGTGTTGGCGATAATGGTGGTGACGAGCTTCAAAATGTCCTTTTCGCTGCGCAAATACACAAAGGGATTGTAGTGCATACTCTTGTTGAAATTGATGGTGTTCAGCACTTTTATCCTGTACTTATTCTGCTCCAGCATCTTCCCACACTCCACCAGCACCGTCCCTTTGGGGTCGGTGACAACGTAGCTGGAGTGCATTTGCATGAGGTTGGGCTTCAAAAAGAAGCGGGTCTTGCCGGAGCCGGAGCCGCCAATAACAAGGACGTTCTTGTTCCTCGCATACTTGGGTGAGGACGGACGGCTGTTCATCATCAGCCGTTCGGTCTGCGTAAGAATGACATTCTTATCAAACTTGGGGTCGATGTAGGGCTTGATGTCCTCCGGCGTTCCCCAGCGGGCCGAACCGTACTCAATGCCCTTGCGGTATTTCTTGGCGTTTTTGCCCCTGAAATAGACAACGGCGCGGATAACCGCCGCCCCGACAAGCCCGATAAGCAGGTCTTGGGCCGCAAAGCCGGAAAGCGGCTGCGCCATGACCGCGCCCAGCGTACTGATGCTGCCCATCAGCTTCGCGCCGAAATCCACACCGGGGGCGATACGGAATGCTTCGGCCAGCTTTGCGAAAAACCATAGGAACATGAGATAGGGCAGGTTGGGCATAACGTACTTTTTCAAAACAGGGGTGATGTTCATAGTTCCATCCCCCTGTCCTTATTTTTCACCTTGTCGGTGACGAGCTTGGCCGCAAGCTCTTTCATCTGTTTGAGCGCGCTAATCAGCGACGGCTTTTCAGGGGCCTTGCTGCGCTGCACATTCTTGGCCGTAAACTCCTTAAACGCGGCGGTAAGTGCGTCGGCATCCTTGGACTTAAAAAACACCAGCCATTTCGGTGGTGTCTCGGTGGTGTCCTTTTTCAAAGCGTAATCAATGCCGTATTTTTTGGCGATAGGCTCAAAGCTGCCGATATTGGCATCCGTGATTTCGATGTTTGCCACGCCCGCGCCCTGCCGCACAAGGTCTTTCACGCTTTGCTTGCCTTTGCCGATTTTCGGGGCCTGCGCCTTATTTATCTGCTTTTTTCCCTGTTTCAGCAGTAGGCTAATGGCCTTGGCAAGCACCTTGCCGGTGATTTTGCCACCCTTAATCACAAGGGCGACGGATTTTTCATTTACTTGGTCTTGCAGTTTTCATCAGCTCCTTTCCGATTATTGCTTGATGCTGTGCGGCTACTGGCAGTTGAGGTTCTCGGCATCGGGGAACATGGCAGTATCACGAAAGGCGGGGGCTGTGGCGGCAAATCTCGCGCCCTGCATAATCTGTGCCACACCCTGTTGCTTGCGCACCTCGGTTTCACGCTCCAGACGGTGCAGTGCAATCCAAAGCTCATCCTGTTCCGCGTCGTATACCGCACATATTTCCTTGTATTGTGCGGGGGTAATCTTTCCTGTTGCCTTGTCCTCAAAAAGCCGCTGTAAACGCAAATCAATTTCATTCAGACGGCTGCGGTAGCCCTCGGCTATTTTGTCACTCTCAGTGGTATCATAGCTTTCCAGCAAATTGATAACACCCCACGCTGCAAGGCCCGCGCCAAGGCTGCTCACAAGAATTTCCAATGTTTCGACTGCTTCACCATAAAAATCGTTTGTCATTATCATGCACTCCTTTTGATTGCGGCGGTTTTTACCCGCCTAAATCCTCCGCATTGTAAATGCGCTTCTCGCCGTTTGAAAACGTGATTTCAACGGAATAGGGGTAAGGCTTGGTTGTATAGTTTTTCACCGTCGCGGACACGGGGATAAGATGGGCGCTTTCGCATTGTTCAGCTTCTTGGCGGCTCGGAAACTCTCGGCGGCATTTTTCACAGCGAAAGAATGGAATTGGCATCAAACATCCCTCATAACTCCGGCCCCTTGTCTCTGGTGGCTTTGGGGGCGGCGGTTTGCTGTGCGATAGCCTTTTTGCCCTCGGCAAGCTGCGCCCGGATGGACGGCTTCTCTGCCGTGTCGTTGCCCAGCGCGGCCAGCTTTTCTTTTGCCCATTCAGGCATACGGTCAGGCCGGATGATACCGGCCACGTCAAGCCGATTCCAACGTGTTTCCTTGCCGGTAAAGAGATTTTTCGTAAATACGGCTGTGCCACGGGCATCGGGGTTGCAACCGTTGCCGCCGGTGACAAGTACAAGCTGGTTATCTGCCGTCCGTGCGGAAGCCGTCATGTTTTCAGGCCGGATAACAACAAGCTGGTCTTTGAAGTCGGAATAGCGGCTGTCCTTAATGCAATCGTCGGCGGTAAGGGGCTGGTTGGAAATGCCACGCTCGGCCCGCTGCTCTGCGATATGCTGGAGTTCGCCGGACACGCGGCCTAAAAACTCGTTCATAATCTCCATGTAATCGTCGCTTACAACGGCGTTCGTGTATTCATCCACGCCGAAGGGGTTATCCCATGTGCAGTTACAGGCTAAGAACGGCTCGGCTGCTTTGGTGTCCTCGGCAAAGATGATTTCCTTGCCGCCGATGTGGATGGCGGTTTTAACCTCGTAATTCTCAATCATGCGTTTTTCTTCTGGCACTCTAAAAATCACCTCCGTATAAATCGTGGTTGACCTCGGCCCGGTAATAGGTGTCCATTGTGGCCGGGGCATTGTATAAGGCCGCAAGAAGATACTTGCGGACATTGCGGACTTTGGTTGTGTTGCGGTCAATGCAATCAAAAACGTACTCAATGTGGGATGACGTTATTTTCAGGAACCGGCTCTTTACCACCTCTTTCGCGTAATCGTCGCTGGATATGCGGATGTACTCACGGTTGGAAGCGACGGTATCAACCATGAGGGCCACAACCTCGTCCATGCGCTCATGCCCGTACCGCTCCACCAAAATGTCGTATTCGATATTCTCCATAATCAAATCACGATATGCTCTAATCCCATCCATTCCCATCCCATCCGGCCCTTTGGCTGCGGATGGGTAGCTCTCTCTTTCAGGATAGGATTGGATAGGATAGTCAGTATGGCTCTGATTATTTTTATTAAAATCAGGATTGCTTATCTCGTTCTTATTAGCGTCGGTTTTTCCGAAGTCAAGAGTACGGCCTTCCCGAAGTGCAGACTTCGGCAAATCGGGAAGTCCAGACTTCGGTTTTTCCGAAGTCAAGACTTCGGCATCCCCAAAGAACTTGCGGACGTAGATTATTGTGGGTTTTCCCTGCCCTTGTTTGACACGCTCAATCAGGCCAACGCCCTTTACGGTATCAAGCTCGGCAAGCAGCTTCACGCCTTTGTCGTTTTTGCAGTTCATCTGCTCGGTAACGTCCTCAAGCGTAAAGTAGATAAATACCCGGTTGTGTTCGTCCAGCCAACCATTTTTCATGGATAGTCCCATACGGTCAAGCATAAGGCCGTACAGGATTTTTGCACCATCGGATAAGGTCTTGTAGCGGCTATCTGTAAACAATGCTTTCGGCAAACGATAGAAAGTATATTGCTCCGCTTCTTTGCCGTAATAGTAATCGTAGGGTGGTGGCTGGGCCATGTGTTTACCTCCTTCCTGAAATTTGAGTGGTGTCCCTTGTGTCGGAATGATACGATATATTTGTCGCGGTTATTCTTGATAATATTCCTTATTCGATGTATACTATAAACCAAGAATTGAGGTGGTATCGTGGAAACTATCAGCGTACAGCAAGCAGCGGAACAATGGGGTCTTTCAGACCGGCGTGTCCGTTTACTATGTGAGCAAGGCAAAATCCCCGGTGTGGTGCGCGAGGGGCGCTCTTATCGCATCCCTGCCGATGCGGTAAAACCCGCTGATGGGCGTAGCTTGCGCGGAAAGATAATCCCATCGGAATATTCCACGCTATTCGCCCGCGTAGATGCGCTGAAAACGGAGCTTGGTAATCGCCGCCCCTTGACACAGGGAGAGCTTAAGCGGTTGCAAGAGGAATTTCTTGTGGAGTTCACTTACAACTCCAATGCCATCGAAGGTAATACCCTCACGCTTCGAGAAACCGCACTAGTTTTGGAGGGTGTTACGATTGATAAAAAACCGTTGAAAGACCATTTGGAAGCGGTTGGACATCGAGACGCCTTTTTGTATGTTGAACAGCTCGTAACGGATAAGATTTCTATATCCGAAAAGGTTATTAAAGATATTCATTCATTGGTTCTCATGGACAGGCCCGATGATAAGGGCGTGTACCGCCGGATTCCCGTCACGATTATGGGCGCATATCACGAGCCGCCACAGCCTTATTTAGTACCAGTACAGATGGAACAGCTTGTTGCCAGACAAAAAGAAACAAAGCGCCATCCCATCGAGAACGTCGCTTTGTTTCACTTGGATTTTGAGGGTGTCCACCCTTTTATTGATGGCAATGGCCGCACTGGACGACTAATGCTTAACCTCATGCTGATGCAGCAAGGCTACCCACCGATTGACGTGAAGTTTTCGGACAGGAAACGGTATTATGCTTGCTTTGACAGCTATTATAAAGACAAATCCGCCGCACCGATGGTGGAGCTTGTCACGGAATACTTGCAAGAACGGCTGGAGCGATATTTGAAAATTCTTGAGTAAATCATCGTTCGTAATCAGGGAGTGAGTTGCATGAATCAACCTAAATATGTAAACTGGTTTGCAGAGGAAAGTGCCGTCACTTTGGAAGATGGCACTCCAATTTCATGCTATCGATTAGACTATTCGATGGACGAAATTGCTTATTGCGAATGGGCGCTGCATCTTCGACAGCATTACGAATCTGATGATGAATTGAAAGAATCTCTTGATACAACCGGGTTGCCAGTGGAAGAATATTTGCGAACTCATGTCATTCCACAAAAAGATGATACGCTTGGGCCAACCTCGCGTTCTAATGATTTTACAGAAATCATGATTTGCGACCTACTGGAGTTTATACATGGCTATACTGTTCCCCGTTGCAAACAACGAAATCGTTCGGGCAAAACACAAAGCGAGCATGGGACAGATGTTCTCGCTTACAAATATGTCGATTCCATTAAAGCACCCAATAGCAAAGACGAATTATTGGCGGTCGAGGTAAAGGCAGGTTTATCCTCAGACAAGTATGACCCCATAGGCGCCGCCGTAGCCGATTCACATAAGTATGACGAAGTCAGACACGCATTCACCCTGAATTACTACCGAAAAAAACTACGACATATAAACAATGAACAGGCAGATGAAATTGCTCGATTTCAGCAGAAATCTGAGCATGACTACATTATCACCTTTGTGGCTGCGGCAATTATCAGCCGTGATAAAATCGCTAATGATATTGTTTTAGGCATCAAAGGTGATGATTTGGAGCTGCGAAAAGATAACAAAATCTTTTTAGTCCATGGGAAAAAGTTAATGGATTTAGCACACGAGATATTTGAGAGGTGTGTAAAATGATTTTTGATAAACGGTCAAATTACATGCTCAAATATGAAAAATCAAAATCAAAACTCGTTGAGTTTGAAATTGCTGAAGAAAACCATCCCCATTATCCGCTAAACTCCGATGATTTAACCTACACTACTATTTTTGTTCTTTCACGTTTTTGTGAAGAAGTTCTAGATAATCCAGCTTCATCACAGGTGGATGAACTTAAATCGGAGCTAGCGATTGTTTCGCAGTATTATGATTCAACAGTAAGAACGCAACTCCGTCCAACCCATGACCGGTTGTTTTTACTGCTTGGTGCAACTGCCTATTTCTTGTCCGAAAACTTTGGGAGCGCCAAAGTGCTTATTGAGCAAATCAATATTACGAATCCCAAAGACAGCATCGCCATGCTTCTTTATGTCACTTTACGGTTCTTGCTCACAGGAGAATGGATTGAACTTCAAACTAAAAGCAGGTATCGACGTCAATACTTAGACGGGCTAAGGGCGCATTTTGAAGAAGGTGCTACACCCGAAACCGCTATTCATGCTCTTCGCAGACTGCGTAATGGTATACGTCAATCGACTAATATCTTCTCGGTTAGCTATATGGATTTCCTTTTTTCTGTGGCCCTTTGCGCAATAAATCATTCTGCATGGATTTTGTTGCCGGAGTATTCTGGTGCGAATTTTGAGCAATGGAAAACATATCTCTCCAAGCCAGAAAGTATTAAATTGTTATGGCCTGCTCAAAAAGTAATTTTACAAGCAGGTATCCTTACTGGAAAAGACCTTGTTGTTCCCTTGCCTACCGGAGTTGGCAAAACTAAAAGCATTGAGCTTCTTTTGCGAACCAAATTTATGGAGCAAGGAACTTGTATTGCCTTAGTAATTGCCCCACTACGGGCGCTATGCAATGAAATCACAGCAGATATAACGATTGCTATGGGCGACGAAGCCGTTATAAATCAATTTACTGATACAGCACAAGAAGATTTCAGCATTGAATTACTTCTCAATACTAAATATGTGTTTGTCTGTACTCCTGAGAAGTTTTCATATATTTTGCGGCATGAACCTGACTTCCTTTCAGCCATTCAACTTTTCATTTTTGATGAAGCACACCTATTTGATGATACATCACGAGGTGCACAATATGAATTATTGGTATCTGAAATAGCCAGAAGTCGAAATAAACCAGCACAAATGGTATTGTTTTCAGCTGTCTTAGCAAATGCAAATCAAATAAGTGACTGGCTATTTAACGATGATACGGCAACGATTGACTATACATTGGTGCAGTCAACGGAAAAATCGATAGGCTTTCTTTCCTCAGACCAAACCATCCATTATTATGAAAAAGACAATATGGCTGAAGAAAGTTTTTTTGTTCCAAAGAGCATAGAACATAAGCAACTGCAACTCCACGGGAGAGAGAAAAAGCAACGTGTCTTCCCAGAAAAAAATGCTCAGGATATAGCTATCTATTATGCAAACAAGTTATGCAATCAAGGAGGTGCAGCTATTTATGCAGGTCAAGTACGCAGCATTCCTCCAATCATGCGTCGAATCGTCGAGATAAGTGAGCGAGGTTATGATTTATCTAACTTGCTTAAACATGGAAAGCAAGATGAAGTTGTCAAATTAGCCGCGTTATTTGGACGCCATTATGGAAATCACTTTGCTCTTACACAAGCTGCTAGGTTAGGAGCATTACCCCATTACGCTGATTTACCTAATGGATTAAAAATGGCAATCGAATATGCCTTGCGAAAGAAGCATATCTATTTTGTGGTTTGTACAACGACTCTTGCAGAAGGCGTTAATATTCCTATAAAATATCTGCTACTCACCACTTTCAGTTTTGGCACTACTAGTGTGCAAATACGGAAAATGCAAAATATGGTGGGTCGAACAGCACGGTCGGGCATTTATACCGAAGGTAGTGCCATAGTTACTGATGCCAGTTTCCATGATAATCGTGCAACATGGAAAGGTGGTGGAAGATACAAATGGGCTGACTGTAAAAAAATGTTCGATTACGGTAATACTGAAGCATGTACAAGTGCTATTTTGTCATTAGTGAGCGACTTATCTGTGGACTATAAGGCTCACTATAAAGCCGATGCTTTGGCATCTTATATAATTGGTAATTATAATAGTCCCTCATGTTTTTCTGATTTAATCGACAGCTTAAATCAAGGGTATAAAGACCATGTGGCAAACGAAAATAGGTACAACCGCTATGCGCCCGAAATAACGTCCAAGGTTAAGCAACTGGAACATGTTATAGGAAGCATTGAGAATTACCTATGTTATATCTACAACTCACAGCAAACACCGGAACAATTTACCAATACGGTTGATATGCTCGTGACGCAAACATTTGCGTACTATTTAAGCAAAGATAATCAGCGGGAGGCGTTGCGTAAACTTTTCCAGTTGATTGCTCAAAAAATAATTTCTAATATCGCGCCGGAACAATCAGTGTATTTTGCTAAATCGCTATATGGGATTGATATTTCTAATCAAGTGTTGCACTGGGTTGATGAAAACATAGAAAATCTTGTAGATTTATCAATCGACCAGCTAATCGATGCTACCGCCAATTTGTTCGTACAATTGTTCCCCGATAGAATAAATGTAGATGCAGATATGCTAATCTCTATTATACATTCGTGGATTGCGGGTATCCCATATGTAGAAATTTGCGATAATCTTGGTAATTCGCTACAGATTAGCCAGATAGAGAAACTATGCAGCAATACCCTTTCGTACCATCTGTGTTTTCTTCTTGGCAACATTTTAGACGCTATTGATAATCGCACCGAAGAATTAACAAAGAAATTAGCATTGCTACAAAAGATGATTAAATATGGCGTACCTTCTCAGTTTCAAATTCTGGTATGTGAAAACCTGTTTGACGATAGAATCATAGCAAAGCAACTTGATGAAATGTTAGGGAAAACTCCAGTAATCGATAGCGTATTTCGTGAATATATAATTACTCACCGGCATGACATTTTGAAGCTCTTGGAAGAATACCCAGCATATTTCTCATATAAACTTCGACTGTATACTCGTAGCAAACCATAACAAGCAGATATATGAAAGCCGCCAAAGAGTTGCTAGTTCTTTGGCGGCTATTATCATTGACTGAAATACATCTCCAAAGCCTTTTCCACAATGTCCTGCACCTCCTTGGCTGATTGATTGGGCTGGAAGTATTTTGAGTAAACAGCCTTATTCACTTTAACCACGGGAGTGCGGTTCGGCTTTTGCTTCTGGCCTAACTCGCCGTTGAGAATTAGGTAAATCCTATCATCATCCAGCTTGCCTTTGCCGGAATAGTCGCGGAGAACGTCGGCCTTTTTCATATCAACCGAAAACCCGTTTAACTCCACGCATTTTGCTAAACCCACCTGTTCCTGCTCTTTCAAAAATGAGAGAGTGACGGCGGGGATAAATGCAATATCCCCTACATCCAGCATTGTTTTAAGTGGTGCTATTAGTTTATGGATGCGCAGATACCGGGAAACAACGCGGCTTGAAAGGCCATACATGGTGGCAACCAGTTCATCGGAATGAGACTGTTCGCCAACTTGGCGGGAAGTTCCATCTTTTTCTTGCTGTGGGGATTCAAGTCTTTTAAGTTCTGCTAAAATATCGTTTCGTTTTCCTTGCGAAAACATCTTGGAGTGCTGAATACTAATTACCGCTGCTTTCTCCGAATGGCTCATATCTGCAAAAGAACGCTGCATTAGATTTGTTTCAACAACATATATCCATGCTTCTTCATCGGACACATCTTTTAGAAGAATGGCAGGGATGGCGGTCATTCCTGCCAAACGGGATGCGTTGACACGGTTATGTCCGGCAAGGATTTCAAGCTGATTTCCCTTTTCACGTGCGATTATCGGTACGAGAACACCATTGTTGCGTATGCTTTCCACCATATCGTCAAGCCGTTCACCTTCGTATAGATGAAACGGATGGCCCGCAAAGGGAATAAGTCTGTCCAAATCAACGACAGCCTGAAAGCGTTTCGTTGCTGGCGAGGGCAGTTCCGCGTTGGGCTGGGGCATGGCATCTTGGTTTAGCATAAAAAGGTCATCAAGATTTTTGAGCCGGGGTCGCTGTTTATCAGTTGCTGTTGCCATGAGCGATGACCTCCTTTGCGAAATCCATGTAGGCGAGAGCGGCTTTACTTTTCACGTCGTAATCCATGATGCACCGGCTGGAATAATTCGCTTCGCCAACCTTGACTGTGCTGGGAATGTGGGTTTCAAAGATTTTCACTCTATCCCCGCAGAAATCATCCAGCAGGCGCTTTGCGTCCTTAAAAAGATTGGTGCGCTCGTCGCACATCGTAAGCAGGATGCCGTCAACCGTTATGCGCGGGTTGATTTTCCGCTTCACCTTGAAGATGGTTTGCATCAGGTCAGTCAAGCCAGTAGCTGACCACAGTTGAGGGCTGACGGGGATAATCACGCTATCACAAGCCGCCAGCGCATTTATCGTCAACAGTCCTAAATAG
The DNA here is from genome assembly GCA_030267215.1 of Ruminococcaceae bacterium OttesenSCG-928-A16. Taxonomy (GTDB): domain Bacteria; phylum Bacillota; class Clostridia; order Oscillospirales; family Ruminococcaceae; genus JAAYCI01. The sequence goes on along the minus strand of JAJDJP010000010.1, from coordinate 2,392 downwards.
GGATTTGTGTCTATCACGATATAATCGTAATCAGTCCGAAGCGGCTCCAGCAGGTCAGACAATGTGCGTTCGCCGCCCATTTCATCCCGCAGGTTGATTTCCGTGAGCGACAAATTGATGTTGCTGGGTATGATGTCCAGCCGTTCGCCATGCAGTACATATTCCATACCGTCCGGCAGAGGTTCGCCGTCCATCACCAAGGATAAAACATTGTGCATGGATATGGGCAGCTCGTCAGGGCGCTCAATGCCAAAGCTCATGGACAAATTGGCCTGTGGGTCAAAGTCAACGAGAAGCACCCGCTTTCCCTCATGGGCCAGTGCATTTCCCATATTGCTGGCCGTCGTAGTTTTGCCTGTACCGCCCTTTTGATTGGCAACAGCGATTATTTTGCAGTTTTCCATAGTTCAAAACCTCCTAAAATCTTTTTGAAAACCTCTGAATTGCTTTTGCATTCAATGTATCTTCGGGTACTTACAAACTCCAACAGATACGCTTTGGGGATAACATAGTGCGGGTAACGCGCTATTGACTTCAACTCCCCATCTTTGAGAAACAGCAAAATGGTTTTGGTGCTTAATCCTGTCATATCAGCCACATCACCCTTTGTAAGAATGTCGGGGCAATCGGCGTAGATGAAGCTGAAATATTCTGCAATTTCCTGTTCGCCGCCCTGTGCTATCAGGTTTGAAAACGAAACACGCGGGCCATTCTGATAGTTGCGGCGGGAGCTGACTGCTCCACGAGGTATCATGCTTCCAGTTTTCTCGCGCTTTTTCAGATATGTGATAACATCTTCCAGTGCGATGCGATAACGCCATGTTCTCTTGCCAGTGTCAATGCACGGGATAATTCCGTTTTGCAGCAAATAGGTCGCACTAAGCGGGCTAATGCCGCAAATCTGATAAAGCTGTATCTTGCTGATATATTCGGGGTATTGCTTTCTTAGTTCCTCATACTTTTTCATAGCATCCTCCGGGTCTGTATTTCGTCAATAGTAGGTGATGCTTTGAAAAAAGCAGTGCTGGTGTACGCCCATTTTCCAAGGGTGCAGCACCAAAATATTGCTCCCTGCGGCTTTGATGTACGCCCAATGTACGCCCAACATTCCAGAAATCTTCCCAAATTCCACTTTTCCGCCAATCCGCACGGACAGTAGGGAAAAACAAAAAAGAGGGCCGAAAACCTTGATTTCTCAAGGTTTTCGGCCCTCCCCAAGCTATTGCATTTTACACTAATTTATACTATATTCCACATTATGAAGAACACTCGAAATCGAGTTGGGGGCAACCCCACGTGGGTTCGAATCCCACCTCCTCCGCCAAAAGCCTAGAATCTACGTTGATTTCTAGGCTTTTTTTGTTGCCCTAATTTCTTTCGAACTGATTTTTCGTGATAACAATCTCGAATGTTATCCAGATTTTTTTGATAACATTTTCCTGTTGCACATTTTTCGCAATACTTCTTTTTCTACAAATGATGGAAAAATGTTATCAAAGTCACAATCAACTGCCTTAAACCGTCCCAAACAATTAAGAATAAATATGGAGGATTTAAACAATGTCTACTTTTACAACAGACCAGCGACTCATCAATCAGGGGATCCTTTTCCCCGATGGAACCCCCAATAAAAACAAACTGAATCTCTTATCTGGAGCATTCGTTACTCCTTTTGCAGATATGCTATCTGCTTGCACAAGTTCAACTCAGCACTTGGGCTATACCTTGGATTTGATGCGCACCCTCAGCTCCGATACACAACAGTGCTTTAAATTGCTATCCATTCTATACGATTTAATGGGAATGGATATGCCTAATACCATTGTGGATATCAGCCAAAATCAGAATGCATTTGAATTTTTCATGCATGAATACATTGCTGATTTTGCGGCTATCACACAGGAGGATAAGCAAAGTACCTTTCTATAAATACAGAAAAATCGAGGTCATCCGAACGGTGGCAGAAGGCTTCGGCAGAGCAGCACTGCGCGGTAGCGCAGTACGAGCAAGCAATGAGTTTGTATATCACAAACTCGAAATGTAGGTGGCAAGCCCCCTAACCCCCGGCTTTTGCAGGGCAAAAGGAAGTGACATAAACAATATAAAGAGAGTGTAGTTGTTGCTGCGCATTGATCCTGTGCAGAAAGAAAAGTTGAAAGGACTGGTGCTGGCAGCCGTCCGCCAATCCATCAAGGTTGCAAAAAATAAATTAAAAAAGTTTTTGAAAAAGACTTCGGTTTTGCCTTTCTAAAAGACTATATAAGTGAGAGGATATTTTTCATCCTTCGCAGAACCTTGAAAATTGAATAACAGCATATCAGGTACCTTAGGTATATGGTTCCATTTGGGGCAAAGCTATGCCATAGCTGCGCGAAGACTGTTTTGGATACCA
>JAJDJP010000001.1 GCA_030267215.1 Ruminococcaceae bacterium OttesenSCG-928-A16 | reverse complement strand
ACTATTTATACAAAAGTAAACACACTGCTACCGGAACAAACACGTTCCGCCACCGTTCAAGCTTTGGCTTCGCAGGGCAATGAAATTGCATTATTCTATGCCTTGTATTCGACATAGACTGTTGACCATCTTACAGTGTCTCCACCGGTTCGCGGCAGCAATCCGTATCCCTGTGGTAGCCTCACCTACCGAGGATTGTTATGAAACCCCCGAACCAGGCGGGTTTGTTTGCACCTTAATTGTACCTCTTTTTGCATGCCAAAGTCAACCCAAGGTCAAGCGCACCAGTGATGTCATTCTGATACTAATTTGAGATAGAAATAAATCGCTTCTATCTCAACGTGGCGGCGTTTTTTTGCCCGCAGAATAACAAGTTGTTTTTTGCAAAACCCGATTTCCATGTTACGCACAAGCATTGGTTTTTACCATCTTATGCTGTATACTAAATAAAAAGCAAAGGGGTGAGTTTTTGCAAACCAACAATACACTGCTTAGCATGGACGAAGTTTGGGACGTTTTGAACAACTTTGCAACCGAGATACCCGCTGAACTATACAAGGGCTTAAACGGCGGTATTATTTTGCTGCAAGACACCCTGCCCTCGCCCTATAGCCAAAATAACGATTTGTATATTATGGGCACCTACCATTACGAGCCCACCGGCCTTGGGCGATATATCAGCATCTATTACGGCTCGTTTGCCAAAATATGCGCCGGCACCAGCGTGCAACACCAAAAACAAGCCCTGCGCAAGGTGCTGCGGCACGAGCTTACCCACCACATAGAATCTTTGGCTGGCGTGCGAGATTTAGAAGTAAAGGACGAAAAAGACATTGCGCAATACAAGCAGGGTAAGCCAATAAAGTAGCAATGTAAAAACGCTCCTTTTTTTGCTTGACCAATCCCAAAACTTCGGGTTGTATCGCAGCATTTTTTAACGCCTTTTTTTATAAAATAATTGTGAGGATGTTTAATTTGAAAAAGAATCTATTAAGCTTTATTTCTCTTTTTCTGCTTGCCACTATACTGGTTTCGTGCTGCAAAGCCTCCCCTTCCAGTGTACCCGCCGCCAGCGCTCCTGCTTCCAGTTCTTCTTCCACCAGCAAGCCCACTTCTTCGCAAGCCCAAAGCATTGCCAGCACTGCTGTGCCGGCGGCCTTACCTACACCTAGCGAAACCGACACCAGCTTTGCTATGCTGCAAGCCTTTGTTCTTACCGCTCAGGCCGAAATTCCCACCATTGAGGCGGCTTTGAAGGGGTTTGCCACTGTTGCCATTACCGCCGAAAAAAGCAGCACCATGGTAGTAACCTGCCAACTAACCGACACCGCCCCCGCTATAAACGCCTTTTTGATAGAAAAAATCATGAATGGACAGGAAAACTTTTTCACTGAATTGCTTACTTCCTTGCAGGATGCCGGCGTAAAAGACCCTGTACTTCGTATAGTTTGGCTTAATAAAAAAGGCGAAGAAATTTTACGCAAAGACTATACCTAATATGCTTTATTGGGTTGTTAAAAAAGCGTAGCCGAGTTTTCGGCTACGCTTTTAGTGTTATAGGGTTTTATTCTAGTACGGCACCCTTTTCGGCGCCTTGCACAAGGCGGGCGTAACGGTTAAGCCAACCACTTGCCACCTTGGGCACAAAAGCGGGTTGCTTTGCACGCCGGGCAGCAAATTCTTCTTCCGATACCTTTGCATTTAGCTTACCTGCCGGAATATCTATTTCAATCATATCCCCTTCTTGCAGCAAGCCAATGGCGCCGCCCTTAGCAGCTTCGGGGCTAATATGCCCTATCGAGGCCCCGCGCGAGGCCCCCGAAAAACGGCCATCGGTAAGCAGGGCCACCTGTTTATCTAGCTGCATGCCCGCCAGCGCCGAGGTTGGGTTTAGCATTTCGCGCATGCCGGGGCCGCCGGTGGGGCCTTCGTAGCGTATTACCACCACATCGCCGGGGTTTATCTGCTTGTTATAAATGGCAGCAATGGCTTCATCTTCGCTGTTAAACACACGGGCCGGGCCGGTATGCACCAGCATTTCTGGGGCTACGGCGCTTTGTTTAACCACGCTGCCCTGCTGCGCAATATTGCCCCATAAAACCGCAATACCCCCCGTGGCCGAGAACGGGTTTTCGATAGGCCGAATCACCTCAGGGTTTTTGTTCTTTGCGTTTGCAATATTTTCTGCCACTGTTTTGCCGGTTACGGTAGGCAGGGTGGTGTCTATTTTGCCAGCCTTTGCCAGCTGTGCCATTACAGCAGGTATACCGCCAGCGGCATTTAAATCTTGCATATGGGCGGGGCCTGCCGGGGCAAGGTGGCACAGGTTGGGTATTTGGGCGCTTAGGGCATTAATGTCCTCTAGCGTAAGGGGCACACCAGCCTCGTGCGCAATGGCCAGCAAATGCAACACGCTGTTGCTGCTGCAACCCAGCGCCATATCGCAAGCCATGGCATTGCCTATTGCTTTTTCGGTTAAGATATCCCTAATTTTTATATCTTGTTTTACCAGCTGCATAATTTGCAAGCCTGCCTGTTTTGCCAGCACGGTACGCTTAGCCTGTACCGCCGGCACGGTGCCATTACCGGGCAGCGCAATGCCCAATGCTTCGGCAAGGCAGTTCATGCTATTGGCGGTGTACATGCCGCTGCAGCTACCGCAGCCAGGGCAGCAGCCTTGCTCAAACTCCAGCAGGCCGTCATCATCTAACAGGCCAGCTTTATGCGCGCCCACTGCCTCAAATATTTTAGAGAGGCTAACCTCTTCCCCATCCACATTACCTGCCATCATGGGGCCGCCACTAATAACAATGGCGGGCAGGTTCATGCGGGCGGCGCCCATAATCATACCGGGCACAATTTTATCGCAGTTGGGTACCAGCACAAGGCCATCAAACCCGTGGCCAGCCGCCATGGTTTCCACGCTGTCGGCAATTAATTCGCGGCTGGGCAGCGAGTATTTCATGCCAATATGCCCCATGGCAATGCCGTCGCACACGCCAATGCTGGGCACCAAAATGGGGGTGCCGCCTGCCATGCGCACACCGGCCTTTACTGCCTCGGCCAGTTTATCTAAATGGATATGCCCTGGAACCACCTCGCTATAGGCGCTTATTACGCCAATTAGGGGGCGCTCCAGTTCTTCTTTGGTGTAACCCATGGCATAAAACAAGCTGCGGTTTGGCGCGCGCTGCGGGCCATTTGTTACGTTTGCACTATGGTTTTTCATTGTTTCCTCGTTCCTTCGGCTAATATCATGCGCTTACTTCATCAATTGTTTCAATATTTCCCTTGATAATTTCCATTATTACGCTAGTAACGCTGGATAAGCTATCCATTTTATTAATAGCATCAATAGACGTGTGCCCATCATTTTTGTTTAAATCCGGGAAATCAAAATCGTTTGAAAACAGGCGTGTTATTTTGCCATTTTTTAGGGCAATAAAATAGCAGGTTATTTGCTCTTCGTTGTACCTGGCATAAATGGTTTCGTTTTCTTTTGCCAAATTTAAAAAGAAATCTTCGGCATCGTTGCGGTTATCCCACTCATCTTCGTTAGGGGCGTGGCTAACCAAAACGGTCCATTTTGCCAAGCCCCCGGCCACAAACGAGCCTACCTGAACAGCACCACCTGGCAATTGTGCTGTTACAGGCAAACCCACCAATTTTACAACACGCTGAACAGCCTCATCCAACGGGCAATCAATAAAACAAAACATTCCCTCTTCAAAACACACATCAAGGTTATTGTGTAAAGATGGCGGTGTGCCCGCGGTTTCTTTTAGCGGAGAACCCACGGCAGGATTTGCGCTGTCCTCTATGGGCTTTTTCTTAAATATATCAAATAAACCCATCATAACCTCCTTGGTTTTAAAGAGATTTTATAGTTACAACCAACTATTTTTTATCCTTCAACCAGCTCATCATGCTGCGCAGCTCGCCGCCAACGGTTTCCAGTTGCTGGTCGGCTTCCATGCGGCGGGTGGCCAAAAATTGGGCTTTGCCGCCGGCGCCAAACTCCTGAATAAAATCGCTGGCAAAGGTGCCGTTTTGAATTTCGGTAAGCACCTTTTTCATCTCTTTGCGGGTTTCGTCGGTAATCAGGCGTTTGCCGGTGCGGTAATCGCCATATTCGGCCGTATTGCTAATGGAATAACGCATGTAGCCAAAGCCACCTTCGTTAATCAAATCCACAATCAGCTTCATTTCGTGTATGCACTCAAAATAAGCCATCTCGGGCTCGTATCCAGCTTCCACCAAGGTTTCAAAGCCGGCTTTCATTAGCTCGGTAACGCCGCCGCACAGCACAGCTTGCTCGCCAAACAGGTCGGTTTCGGTTTCTTCTTTAAAGCTGGTTTCTAAAATGCCAGCACGGCCGGCGCCAATGCCGGCGGCGTAGGCCAGCGCAAACTCGCGCGCTTTGCCGCTTGCATCTTGGTAAATAGCAATTAAGCTGGGCACGCCCGCCCCTTGCACATATTGGCTGCGCACCGTGTGGCCGGGGCCTTTGGGGGCCACCATAATTACGTCTACATTGGCCGGGGGCACAATTTGGTTGTAATGAATGTTAAACCCGTGGGCAAACATAAGTACGTTGCCCTCTTTTAGGTTTGGCTGCACAGATTCTTTGTAGATGGCGGGGGCTAGCTCGTCCGGCACCAGCATCATCACAAGGTCGCCCGCTTTGGCGGCGGCATCCGGTTCCATCACCGTAAGGCCGGCGGCCTCGGCTTTAGCCTTGCTGGCAGAATCTGCCCGCAGGCCTACAATTACCTTAACCCCGCTTTCGTGCAGGTTTTGGGCATGGGCATGGCCCTGGCTACCAAAACCAATAATGGCAACTGTTTTGTTGTCTAGCAGCCCTAAATTGCAATCTCGATCGTAATACTTTTTAACCATGTTTCTCTCTCCCTTTTGTTTGGGGTGTTGTTTTCAGTAGTGTTTAACGGCGCCTTTCAAAGTATCTTTTGCCTCTTTCTGCGTTGTCCATCTCCGCGCCAAGCGCCACCTACGGCGGTTGCGCTTCGAAACAGCACTGCGGTGCTAGTCACTTGGAAGGCACCAAGTATTCCGCAATCGTCCGCCTTAAAATAGACAAAATCCACTCCCAAATTCACCATTTAAACCACTGAAAGCAACACCTGTTTTTCTACTATTTTTTAACCCTCTACTATTCAATACACTTCCTAGGTAGGTACTTACAAAATATCTTCGGCCATGTTGCCGCCCAGTATAGTGTTGCCCCGGGCAAGCGCTGTTACACCGGTGCGGCACATTTCCAGTATCTCGTACTGCTCTATTACAGCCAAAAATCCGTCTATTTTACTGGGCTTGCCGGTTAACTCTACCACCATGCTATCCACCGATAAATCTACCACGCTGGCTTTGTAAATATCGGCCACCTCGCGTATTACGCTGCGCATGGCTTCGTCGGCAGCTATTTTTACCAGCAGCAGTTCGCGCTGTATACTGCTTTCGCCATCTAACGCCACCACGCTCTGCACCTCTATCAATTTGCCGGTTTGGCTTAGTATCTGGCTTAGGGTTTGGGTATCGCCCTGTGTGGTAATGGTAATGCGCGAAATCGCCTCGTTGTCGGTAGCCGAAACGGTGAGGGAATCGATGTTAAAGCCTTTGCGGGCAAATAAGCTAGATACCCTTGCCAATACACCGCTGTTATTGTCCACCAGCATCGAAACTACTTGTTTATTTTCTGCCATTTTATTTGCACCCCTTGCTGGGCAAACGCCCGTTACTCCACAATCATGTCGTCTATTGTGCCGCCGCCGGGTATCATGGGCAGCACCCGCTCATCTTTGTCAATCACTGCTTCTATCCACACCGGGCCATCGGCCAGCAGCGCTTTTTCCAGTGCATCGCGCAGCTCTGTTAGGGTGGTGGCACGGTAGCCGGCAGCGCCAAAGCCCTCGGCCACCTTCACATAATCGGTTTTGCGGTTTAGGGTGGTGTTGCTGTAGCGGTTTTCGTAAAAATCGGTTTGCCACTGGCGCACCATGCCCAGCACATTGTTGTTAAGCACCACCGTAACCACCGGCAAATTATAACTTACCGCTGTGCAAACCTCGTTCATGTTCATGTGGAAGGAACCGTCGCCGGTAATGTGGATAACCCTGCGGGCACCCACGCCCATTTTTGCCCCAATGGCCGCCCCGTAACCAAAGCCCATGGTGCCAAGCCCACCGCTGGTTATAAAGCTGCGGGGCTGGGTGCGGTGGCAGTACTGCGCCGCCCACATTTGGTGCTGGCCTACGTCGGTTACTAAAACAGCGTCCTCACCCGCCAGCTCCGATATCACCCCAATAACCTGGTGGGGTTTTAGCGTGGTGTTGCTACCCGCTGGCTGGTAATCCTCTTTTTTCCACTCGGCAATTTCGTTTACCCAAACCGGGTGGGTGGTTTTTTCAACCATCGGCAGCACTTTTTGCAAAATTAGCTGGATATCCCCCACCACGGCATGGTCTATTTTAATATTTTTATTTACTTCGCTGGGGTCAATATCAATTTGCACAATGCTGGCCCGTTTGCCCCACTTATGGGTATTTAGGGCTACACGGTCGCTAAATCTAAACCCTATTGCCAAAATCAAATCAGCATGTTCCAGCGCTTGGTTGCTAGAAACAAACCCGTGCATGCCCGCAAGGCCCACGTTCAGCGGGTCGTCCCAGCTAAGCACGCCGGTGCCCATAATGGTGTGCACAGCGGGTATTTGGGCTTTGTGCACCAGCTCGTACAATTCGGCTGTGGCGCCGCTGCTAACCACGCCGCCGCCAAAGCAGATAAGCGGCCGTTTGCTACGCCCTAAATAGCGCACAATCTCCCAAATTTCTTCGTCTGCCGTAAAAGGCGGTTTTTGCTCTACAAAGGCAGGTTCTGGGGTAAAATCGTACTCTGCCACCTGCACATCCTTGGTGATATCTACCAGCACCGGGCCTTTGCGCCCACTGCCCGCAATCCGAAACGCCGCGCGCAGGGTGGGGGCTAAATCTTCTATTTTTTGCACCATATAATTGTGCTTGGTAATGGGCATGGTAATACCCATGGTGTACACTTCCTGAAAGCTATCTTTGCCAATAAGGCTGCTGCCCACGTTGCCGGTAATGGCAACCATTGGCACGCTATCCATAAAAGCGGTGGCAATGCCGGTTACAAGGTTGGTAGCACCCGGGCCGCTGGTGGCAACCACCACACCGGTTTTGCCGGTAGCACGGGCATAGCCATCGGCTGCGTGGCTAGCGCCTTGCTCGTGTGCGGTAAGCACGTGGGTAATGGTGTCTCGGTGGTTATATAAAGCGTCGTAAATGGGCAGCACCGAACCACCCGGATATCCAAAAATAGTGGTTGCTTGTTGCTCTATTAAAATATGAGCAAGAATTTCTGCACCTGTTAGCCTCATAGCAGCTTCCTCCTTTGTTTGGCATTTGTTTGCGAATAGGCAACTTCATTAAAAACGAAAAGGGGTAAAACAAAGCGCCCCTGTCTCTTGTTAAAAGAGACAGAGGCGTTACAGGCTCTGCGGTACCACTCTTCTTGCTGCTGTTGCGGGTGGGCAACAGCAACCACTTAGCGGTGTGGGCCAGCATAGCCGTTTAAACAATGGCTACAACCATAGCAAACACACCGGGCACTGTAACATAGCACCACACGGCCACGCCTACGCAGGTTTTAACCAAACCCTTCAGGTGGCTGCTCCGGGCAGAGACTTCGTGTAAACATCCGCACCGCCTTGCACCACCCGGCGGCTCTCTGCAGCTTGCTGTTTACACTACTGGTTCCCATCTACGCATTTAAGTTTATAATGAAATTATGGTTCATTATATAGAAAAGTTGTGCCTCTGTCAATTAATTTTTATATTTATTTTAATAAATATCCAGAAATCTCCGGGCAAGCGCTAATACAGCTTGTTTTATGCCTCCTGCTCCACCGCTTTCATATACTCTACAAACTGGCGGGCAGTGCGGGGGCTGCGCCCGCCGTGGCGTATGGCATGTGCCTCGGCCCCGGCCAGCAAGGTGGGCATTGGGGTTTGCAGGTTCATCTCGGCAGCTAAATTTTGCACAATTTCTATGTACAGGTCTTTATCGGGCCGCAAAAAGGTGATGGTAAGCCCAAAGCGGGCCGCCAGGCTGGCCTCTTCCTCCCGTGTGTCGCTTTGGTGTAAATCGTCGCCTTGGCGGCTACTAAAGCGCTCGGTTACCATGTGGCGGCGGTTGCTGGTGGCATACACCACCATGTTGCCCGGCCGGGCTGCAATGTTCCCCTCTAAAATGGCTTTCAGCTCGGTAAAATTGCCATCGTCTGCCGGGAAGGATAAGTCATCGATAAACAAAATAAACTTCAGCGGGTTTTCAGCCAGCATATCCATTAAGGCCGGTATTTGGTACAGCTGGTTTTTGCGCACCTCTATTAGCCGCAGGCCGCTTTGATAATATTCGTTGGCAAGGGCTTTAACCGTGCTGCTTTTGCCGGTGCCGGCATCGCCGTACAGCAAAATGTTGTTAGCCGGCAAGCCGTTTAGCAAAGCTTTTGTGTTGGTAAGTATCTGCGCACGCTCGCCCGCATAACCAGTAAGCCCGGCCAGGCGCTGCGGGTCGGGGTTTTTCACCGGCAACAGGGTGGTGTTTTGCCCCAGCACAAACATGTGGTGGGCGGCAAAAATGCCGTACCCTTTAGTAGAGCCCTGCTGCAAGCGCTGGTGGTAATGCTCGTCAAAATTGGCCGGGCTGTTTTGCCACCGGGGCAAAAACGGGGCATTGCCCACTAGCGCTGCCAGCTGCGCCGGCTTTAGCGACGAAACCAGGCTAAAGGTTTCCAGCTCACTTGCAAGGCTATCGGCCATGGGCTGGGGCAGCGGTTTGCCTTGTATTTGCAGTTGCAGGGCCGGGGTTTCGGTTTGCAGCACAAGGTTTAACAAATGGGCACCAAAATCTCCCCCATGTTTATACAAGGCGGCAACAAATGCACAATATAAGTTGGCGGTGCTTTCCACATCGGTTTTGTCCAAAGCATCCAGCAAGGCCAAAAAGGCGGCAAGGCTTTCATCTTGCGTTAGCAGCCCCCTAAAAAGGGCAAGGCAATGCAAGCGGGTTTTAACCAATGCCAAAGTTTGGGTATTGTCCATGGTAAGCCTCCTTTTGCAGCAGATACACGGAAGTAAAACATCATTACATTTAGAACCAATTGCCACTTATATAAATTAAACAATGGTAAAACCCGCTTTGCCCAAGGCAGTGGCAATTTCCTCAATTTGGGCATGGTCGCGTGTTTCTAGCGCCAGCTTTAGGTAGCAGGTGTTAATGGCCATGTTAGGGTCGCTTCTGTCGTACTGCACGCTAACCACGTTGCCCCCATGGGCCGAAACAATGTGCGAAACCCCCTCTAGCTGGCCGGGTTTATCTACCAGCGCAATGGTAAGGCTGGCATTGCGCCCGCTGTTTACCAGCCCCCTGGTTATTACCCGGCTTAAAATATTTACGTCGATGTTGCCGCCCGAAAGCAGGCAGACGGTTTTTTTGTTTTCCAAATCAATTTTATCAAACAAAGCGGCCGCCACACTTACCGCGCCGGCGCCTTCAGCCACCAGTTTTTGGCGCTCCATCAGTGCTAAAATAGCGCTGGCAATTTCGTCTTCGCTAACGCTAACAATGCCATCTACATAACGGCGCACAAGGTCAAAGGTAGTGTCGCCCGGGTGTTTTACCGCAATGCCATCGGCAAAGGTTGCCACCGTGTCCAGTGTAATCGATTTTCCCTTTTGAATCGATTTCATCATGGAGGGGGCATTGGCCGCCTGCACCCCGTACACCTTGCACTGGGGCCGCAAGCTTTTAATAGCAAAGGCAAGCCCACTAATTAGCCCGCCGCCGCCAATGGGCACAATTACGGCTTCCACATCCGGCATTTGGTCCAGTATCTCCAGCCCAATGGTGCCTTGGCCCGCAATTACATCTTCATCATCAAATGGGTGGATAAAGGTTAGGGCCCGTTCCTCTTTTAATTGCAGGGCATGGGCATAGGCATCGTCGTAGGTGCCGGGCACAAGCTCTACAGTAGCGCCAAAGCGGCGGGTGGCCTCTATTTTAGAAATTGGCGCGCTATCGGGGATGCAAATAAGTGCCGGTATACCTTTTTTTTGCGCTGCCAGGGCTACCCCTTGTGCATGGTTGCCAGCCGAGCACGCAATTACCCCACGGCGTTTTTCTTCTTCGGTAAGCTGGCTTATTTTATAATAGGCACCACGCAATTTAAAAGAACCCGTCACCTGTAAATTTTCGGTTTTAAGCCAAAGGTTGCCACAGTTGCAAAGTTCTGGTGCTGCAATCATGTCGGTTTTGCGGGCTACATCTTTTAGCACAAAAGCCGCGTGGTAAATTTTATCCAATGTCATGCCGTCATCCCCTGTCTTGTTCTATTATAGCTGGTTAACAAAAAAGCCCTCGCCCCTGTTATATAAACAGAGACGAGGACGAAAATGCCCCGCGGTACCACTCTTATTGCTGCGTTTGCAGCCACTTTAGCTGTATCTAACAATACAGTACCCTATAACGGGGGCCGCCGTTTTGCTCTACTAACGCTGCTTTTACAGCAAGCGCTTTTGGCAAACTGCTCGGGGGTGATTCGGCTTAGAGCAAATCAACAAAGCATCGATCGTATCCTCACCAGAAATTTTCTCGGCGATGGTACTACCTATATTTCATTCATCTGCTAAAAAAGCGGCTTTTGCTGTTTTACACCAGCCAACAGCTCTCTAAAAAAGCGGTGCTTTTGCCTGTCCCCTTCGTTGCATTTAAACTATTGTTACCATGCTACCATATTAAAGTGCGTTTGTAAACCCTATTTTTAAAATATTGTTTTGGTAACTGCCACAACATTTTTGGGCAATAAAACCCAGCCTCTTCCACTGCAAAAAGTGGGGCAATAGGCTGGGTTTTGTTTTGTATTATACTAAAACAACTATCAGTGTTCCTCTCGTGGCACATCTAGCCCAATGCCAACAGCCGCCGCTACCGGCAGCGAAAACGATACCGCACCGGCGTCGGTTTCGGGCCCGGTTTTTTGGGCAATGCTTTCCATAATGGCACAGCTAATAGCGTCCGACGCTACAATCATAATCAGCTCTTTTTCGGGCTGAATGGTTACGCCAAAAAACTTTTCGGCACCGGTAAGCCCGCAGCCACGGGCATGCAGCACTGTGCCACCGGTAGCACCCTGCTCGCGGGCAACCTCCATTACTTCTTCGGTATAGCCGGGGTTTACCACCACCAGCACAAGGTCTGTTCCTGCTTTATTGTCCATGGTTTCTCCTCCAGTCTCTTCGGCCGGCACCGCTATTGTTTTATGGTAGCAGCCGTGGGTAATGCCCACACAAAACGCAATGCCCTGCCCCGCCTCTTTTAAATGAAAGTCTTCGGTTAATTTATGCATACGCTCTTTGGCAAGGGTGGCCGGCAAAATGCTTAAAAAAACTGTTTTGTCGGTTTCGCCTATGCCAAGGTAGTTTAATATGCGCGAGCTTGCCGTGCCCTTGCCAAGCGTAGCCAAGTTAAACAGCGCACGCTGCCCATCTACAACGGTGGCAATTTTTTCCTGCTTATCCCTATCGCAAATAACGCACAGCAGGTTTAAGGCCGGTTTTTGTTTATCCATGTTGTTTTGTCCTTTCTTTGTAGTGGCTGGCGGTTTGCGGCGCTTTGTTTGTAAGCATTTTGCAAACCTTGTAGCTAATACGGCTTTATCACGCTTCTACTTCTTCAGCGTCCTGCGCCTCGGCAATCGCCTCCAGGCGGGCACTCTTTTTAAGTTTGATGTTGTAAATAACGCCCATTATCTGCACCGTAATGGGGGGCATCATGGCAATAAGGCCCACAACGCCAAAGGCATCGGTGATAATATTGCCACCCACCGCCGTGCACACGCCAATGGTAAAGGGCAGCACAAAGGCCGCGCTCATAGCACCGGCCGCAACACCGCCAGAATCGAACGCGATGCCAACAAACAGGCTGGGCACAAAGCGGGTTAACAGCAAAGCCAGCACATAGCCTGGCACCAAAATCCACCAAATAGAAAGATCGAACAAAACACGCACCATGCCAAGGCTCATGGCAATGCCAACCCCCAGCGCCATGCCAAATAGCATCATGCCACGGGTAATACCGCCATTGGTAATTTCTTCTACCTGTTTGGTTAATACGTGCACGGCGGGCTCTGCCATAACCACGCAGGCACCAATTACAAGGCAAAGCGGTATCAATATCCAATTATATTCCAGCTTGCCCATGGTTTCGCCCAAAAACTTAGCCGCAGGCATAAACCCTTTGTTTACCCCGGCCAAAAATATGGTAAGCCCTACCAGCAAATAGCCTAGCCCCACCAAAATCTTCACAAGCTCGGTTTTAGAAAGCTTTAATTTTAACACCTGAAAAATAAGAAACAGCCCCAAAATGGGAATAATAACCACCAACACTTCGCCAAGGGTGTGCCACAGGCCCTCTAAAAACAGGTGCACCAAATCTCCGGCGCTGCTTACGGTTGCATCGGCCTGCGGCAAATAGCTGGTATTGCTGGAATCGAAAAACAGGCCCAGCAACAGCACTGCAATAATGGGCCCAATAGAGCAAATACCGCATAGGCCAAAGTTGTCTTCTCCGGCATCTTTGCCACTGTTAATAGAGGCAAGGCCCGCCCCAACCGCCAGTAAAAAAGGCACGGTTATAGGCCCGGTGGTAACGGCCGAAGCATCGAAGGCAACGGCAAGATATTCTGACGAGAAAATGGCGATTAAAAACACAATTGGGTATAAAATCATCAGCAGTTTGGCCAGCTTCCACCGAAACAGAATGCGCAGGGCCGCCAGTGCCAAAAACAGGCCTACACCCACCGCAATGCCAATAATTAAGTGCATGTTTGGTATAGAGGCCACCTGGTTAACAAACACCTGTAAATCCGGCTCGGCCGCGGTAACAATAAAGCCAAATATAAAAAGCACCGCTAAAATAAGCGACAATTTACGCGAGCGAATAAGGGACGAGCCAATGTGCTCCCCTATCGGCATCATTGCCATTTCGGTGCCAAGCGAAAACAAGGTTAGCCCCACAATAAGCATTACCATGCCTACTAGCATAAGCATAAGGGTGCCCAGCGGCATGGGGGCAATTGTAAAATGCAGCAGCACAATAATAGCCCCAATGGGCAGCACCGCCTGCATCGATTCTTTTAATTTTTCTAATAAACTTTTTGCCATAGCAAAACACCTTTCTTTGCACAGGCCAGTTGCCTACCTGCCTGCGCGTAGTTTTCCGGTTTATGGGGTTGGCCCAAAGGTTTTGCAAAACCTTGTGCCAATGCCATAAATAGGCCGGTCGCCTCAATCCTCCCCTCCAAAATTAACCCATTTATGTAAATTACCGGGGCCTATTTTAGGGTAATTATATACTTAAAACACCCAGCCCTAACAATTATTATTATTTATAATAACACAAAAATTGTGCTGCTATCAAACACAATTCAGCCTTTTACTGTGAAAAATTTATGAAAAAACTTGTTAAATACACTCATTTTCCACTGCGTTGACTTATTTGCCCCGCAATTGTAGAATAAAATTAAATAAACACGTTTTTATACGCAAACCAGTTAAAAGGAGCCTTTACCATGACAAAACAACAACTTGCCGCTAAAATAGACCATACTATTTTAAAACCCAATGCCACCTTTGCCGAAATACGCGAAACTATTTTATACGCCCGCGAAATTGGCGCTGCCAGCGTTTGCTTAAACCCTGCCTACGTTGCCATGGCGGCCAATTTGCTAAAAGGCAGCAGCACCCTTGTGTGCACTGTTATTGGTTTTCCTTTGGGGGCAAACAGCACCTTTACCAAAGCCAAAGAAGCACAAAACGCTTACCGGTACGGCGCAAGAGAGCTGGATATGGTGATAAACCTGAGTGCGCTAAAAAGCAAAGATTACGACTATGTGCAAAACGACATTGCCGCCGTGGTAAGCGCCACCCCTGCCCCGGTAAAGGTTATTTTAGAAAACTGCTACCTAACCAAAAACGAAATTGCCATTGCCTGCACCCTTGCCGAAAAGGCCGGTGCCGCCTTTGTAAAAACCAGCACCGGTTTTGGCACCGGCAATGCCACCGTAGCCGATGTAAAACTGATGCGAAAATCGGTATCGGCTACAATGCAAATTAAGGCATCGGGCGGCATTGGCAGCCTAAAAGAGGCACAGGCCATGTTGGCCGCAGGTGCCACCCGCCTTGGCATGAGCCGCACCGCCGCCGTTTTAGCCGAGCTGGACGCCGCCAAGCCTGCCACTGTTAAAAAGGCAGCCAAGCCCGCCGCCAAAAAAGGGGCGGCCACCAAAAAAGCGGCCACCAAAGCACCCGTTAAAAAAGCTGCCACTGCCAAAAGTGCTGCTGCTAAAAAGGCCGCCATTAAAAAAGATTCGTAAATGGCTTTCGCTACAAAAATAACAAAGCAAATCCCCTTGGCATTTCAATGGAGGTACCAGAATTAAAACGATAGAATTTGTTGAGATTAATAATACAAAGCAATGCATCGCCATTCAAACCAATAACCCAAACAATCCCATACTTTTATACCTACATGGGGGCCCAGGCGATGCCGCTTTGCCCCTGGTTGCCAAATACAATAGCCAGCTAAAAAATATTTTCACTGTTGTAACCCTAGAGCAACGCGGGGCGGGCAAATCCTACTATCCTTTTTCTGAGAGCGAAGAAATAACAATAGGTACCTTTTTAAAAGATATACACACTTTGGCTCTGCTTTTATTAAAGCGTTTTGGCCAACAAAAGTTATATTTGGTAGGGCATTCGTGGGGCAGTGTGCTGGGCCTAAAGTTTATACAGCTTTACCCTGGCTTGGTTCACACTTATGTTGGATGCGGGCAGGTTGTAAACATGGCAAAATCTTCGCAGGTGGCTTACAACTATGCTTTGCAAAAAAATATCGCTGCCAAAAACAACAAGGTGGTTGCAAAGTTAAAAACCATCAACTGCGCCTACCGCCAACAAACATGGCTTACCGATTTGCTGTTTGTAACAAAGCAGGTGGTAAAGCACAAGGGGTCCTTATACGGCAAGGCCAACTACAACCGTTTTGTTGCAGATTTTATACGCTCGCCCGATTATAGCCTAAATGATTTGCTTAACAGGCAAAAAGGCTCTTTGCAGTCAATTCAATACCTGTGGCAAGAGTTAATGGATGTCGATTTTGAAAATATAGTAACATTTGATGTTCCGGTTATCTTTATTGAGGGAAGGCACGATTACCATGTTTCTTCTACCGTTGTCCATGAATATTTTGAACATATCAAAACCGAAAAACAGTTTCATTGGTTCGAGAATTCTTGCCACTTCCCACAATGGAGTGAACCCCAAAAATTTCATGATATTATGGCCTCGCTTGTGAATGAAGCCTAAAAAAACAAACAACCAATTGCAGATTTGCAATTGGTTGTTTGTTTTTTTATAACTCCAGCAATTTTACCGCATCAATATACTCGGCAATGCCAACCGCTACTTGCTTTGCCTCTTTCATGGCAAGCACTACGGTGGCGGGGCGGTGCACCACGTCTCCACCGGCAAAAACGCCTTTGCGGGTTGTCATGCCATAGGGGCGTTGGCGGC
Source organism: Ruminococcaceae bacterium OttesenSCG-928-A16 (assembly GCA_030267215.1). GTDB lineage: Bacteria > Bacillota > Clostridia > Oscillospirales > Ruminococcaceae > JAAYCI01. Next base: position 251,548 of record JAJDJP010000001.1, on the reverse strand, counting down.
TTATTACGTAGCCGTCTTTGTCCACATCTATGCCGGTGGTGGTAGATACAATGCGGTTGGCAGGTTTGCTGCCCACCGCCAAAAACACCTTGTTGGCCGGCAGCATTGTGTCTTCGCCATCACGGTTTACCCGCAGGCCAAAAAACTTGCCATCGGTCCCCTCGTACGCCGTGGGGGTTACGTTCCACATAAACTTTACGCCATCGGCAAGGGCGGCTTCGTATTCGGCTTTTAGGGCCGGCATTTTGTCTTGCTGGCCACGATACAGCACTGTTACGCTGGCCGCCCCAAGGCGAATAGCCGTACGGGCGGCGTCCATACCCACATTGCCCGCACCAATTACCAGCACTTCATCGCCTTTGCTAACCGGTACTTCTTCACGCCCAAGCTGACCTTCGTTAAACAGCGTGTTCATGCGTAGCAGGTACGAAGACTGGATAATTCCATTTAACTCTTTGCCGGGCAGGTCAAGGTCCTTCGCCACAGCGGTGCCGCTGCCAATAAACACGGCATCAAAACCCTCTTCAAACATTTGGTCTACAGTGGTATCGCGGCCCACCATGCTGTTGCAAATAATTTTTACGCCCAATGCCTCAATGCGCACAATTTCACGGCGCACAATTTCTTTGGGCAGCCTAAAGGCGGGTATGCCATACAACATAATGCCGCCCGGCTCTGGCAAAGATTCGTACACCGTTACCCCAAAGCCTATTTTGGCAAGGTCACCCGCAACGGTAAGGCCGGCCGGGCCCGAGCCAATAACGGCCACCTTACCCCGTGTTTTTTGGGGCACACCATCCAACGGCAATGCCATCTGAAAAGCAAAATCGGCAATAAAGCGCTCTAGCTGGCCCACCCGTATGCCCTTGCCTGCCTTGGTTAAAATGCAGTGGCCTTCGCATTGTAGCTCGTGCGCACAAACCCGGCCACACACCGCAGGCAGGTTGCTTTTGCGGGCAATTACTTTGCTGGCCTCGCCAATATTTCCATGCCCCAGCGCCGCAATAAACTCTGGTATATCATTCGAAATAGGGCACCCCTCTTTGCATTGGGGCACCTTGCAATTTAAGCAGCGGTTCGCCTCTTTAATGGCTTCTTTTATGCCAAGGCCGGCGCTGTCTTCCTCACTATCCATCGCAATTTTATTTTCTATCATACAAAACCAATCCTCCCGGGTTTGCAAATTTCGCTATATAGAAGCGCTTTCAGCATCCATTTTTTATTACTATACCAAGTTTATGCGCCTTTTGCAACGAAGTTTAAAAAGTTAATTTCTTCACAAAATAGCGGCACATAATTATCTGGCTATTTTGCCAATAACAAAGTATAATTAAATAAAATACTGCTGTGGCATTTTACAGCCCACCGCAAAAAAGGAGGCTCGCCGTTTTGACTTCTGTGGAAAAAATGCGTGCATTTATTATAAAGTTTATCTATGTTGCTATTTGGGGCGGGCTATTGTATTGCATTTTAAAGTACGCCCTGCCCTTTTTCATGCCCTTTGTCATCGCTTTTATCATCGCTTTTTTGTTAAAGCCCCTTATTAATAAAATTACCAAAAAAACACCCCTAAACCGCAAGGCCGTGGCCATTATTGTGCTAACCCTTTTGTATTTGGTGCTGGCTGCCCTGCTGGTGCTTTTGGGGGCACGGCTGGTAATTTATACTGGGGATTTATTTGCAAAACTGCCAGGGTACTACCGCCAAACCATCGAGCCTGCTTTTGCTTCTATCAGTGTTTGGGTAGAGGGTTTTGCCAAAAATATCGATCCCTCTTTGCTTAGCTTTTTAGATGCCGCCGGCGAAAGCATTACCAATGCACTTTCTAGCCTAGTTACCACCATTTCTTCGGGGGCGGTTGGCATGGTTACCGGCATTGCCAGCAGGGTGCCTTGGTTTGTTGTCACCTTTTTCCTCACCATCGTTTCTTCTTACTTTTTGGTGGTAGATTATTATAAGGTTACCCACTTTATCACCCGCCAATTTTCCGAAAAATCTCGTAGGCTGTTGTTTGTTATTAAGGATTACGTAATTAATGTTGTTTTTAAATTTGGCAGGGCTTATGCCATTTTAATGCTAATTACCTTTACCGAGCTTTCGGTGGGGCTGCTCATTCTACAGGTTCCTTCGCCCTTTTTAATTGCCGCCGCAATTGCCATTGTGGATATTTTGCCGGTTTTGGGCAGTGGCACCATTCTTATTCCATGGGCTGTGTATTCTCTTATTTTTGGCAATTGGTTTTTGGGCATTGGGCTGCTGGTGCTGTACGCCGTTATTACGGTGGTGCGCCAATTGTTAGAGCCACGCGTAATAGGCCGGCAAATTGGGCTATACCCCCTGCTTACCTTAATTTGTATGTTTGTGGGCGCGCAAATGTTTGGTTTTTGGGGTCTGTTTGGCTTACCCATTACCCTTACGGTGCTGTTGCACCTTAACCGTGCCGGCGAAATTAAATTTTTTAAAGAATAACCCTTGCTAATACCATAAGGCAACCCGTTTAAAAGAAAGGTGAGACACATGGAAAAAATTAAAATGGCTATTTTGGGCGCAGGCAATATTGCCAGCATTATGGCCAGCACCATTGTGCAAATGGAAGATATTGAGCCCTATGCCGTGGCAGCAAGAGACAAAACCCGTGCCGAGCAATTTGCAAAAACATACGGTTTTGCCAAAGCCTACGGCAGCTACGAGGAACTGGTGAACGACCCTGATGTGCAGCTGGTTTATATTGCCACGCCGCACTCTCACCATGCGCAGCACGCCGCCCTGTGCCTGCAGCATAACAAACCCGTGCTGTGCGAAAAAGCCTTTACGGCCACCGCACAGCAAGCCAAAAGCCTTGTGGCCCTTAGCAAGCAACACAATGTTTTTTTAACCGAGGCTATTTGGACACGCTACATGCCAATGGCAAAAACCCTAAAAGACCTTGTGGATAGCGGCATTATTGGCACACCAAACCTACTTACTGCCGGGCTTGGGTACCCGGTGCAACATAACCAGCGCATGCGCCAGCCAGAGCTTGCTGGCGGCGCCCTGTTAGATTTGGGCGTTTATCCCATCACCTTTTCTTCCATCATTTTTGGCAACCAGGTAAAAAGTATATCCTCTTCGGCTGTGTTGTTTGAAACCGGCGTAGATGCCGTAAACAGCATTGCTATTGATTATGGCAATGGGCGGCTAGCCTCGTTAACCAGCAACATGTGCACTTTGTTAGACCGCACCGGCAAAATATACGGCGACGGCGGCTGGATAGAGGTTGACAATATCAACAATTTTGAGGAAGCACGGGTGTACACGCTGGACGGCCGCACCCCTACCCTGGCCAAAACCATTCGCCGGCCACAGCAAATTTCTGGCTACGAGTACGAGGTGCAGGCCTGCGTAAATGCCCTGCGTGAAGGCCGCATTGAATGTGAAGAAATGCCCCACGCCGAAAGCGTGCGCATGATGGAACTGATGGACAGCCTGCGCCATAGCTGGGGCGTACGCTACCCGTTTGAGTAACATTTTAATTCTAATAAGTCCACCTCAATAACATATAAACGCCGCCAAAATTTTGGCGGCGTTTATATGTTACATAATCAATTCATAAGCATACTAATAACAGTATAGTCGTGGTTTACTTTGTCAATTTCTTTTAACTCTTCTTCGGTATATTTCTTTTCCAATTTCAAGCCGCAAACAGAGCATTTATGTTGGTCGCAATCAAATTCTTTTTTGCAATTTTCACAATACTTAACCATTTGCTATCTCCATTGTTATCGCTCCGGGCTTACTTTTCGGGCACAAGCAGGCCGTAGCTGCCGTTTTTACGGGCATATACTGCGTTTATTTCATCGCTTTCGGCATCGCGGAAAAGATAAAAGTTATGCCCCAGCATGTTCATTTGCAAAATGGCTTCGTCTACCGTGCTTGGTTTTACCACAAAGCGTTTTTCACGTATCAGGTGGTACTCGTCAACCTCGGCAGGTTCGTCCTGGTACTCTTGCGGTACCTGGCGTTGCAAGCGCTCGGCCAATTTTTTACGGTTTTTTACAACATTGTGGGTAAGCACATCGGCGGCGGCGTCAAACGCTTCCTCCATTTGCTGGGCCTCTCGCTCGGCCCTTACCACAAAACCACCCTCGCGCACCGTAATTTCTACCTTTTGGTAGCTTTTTTCTACTACCACGGTTACCAGCGCTTCGGCGTCATCGCCAAAAAATTTATCTAGTTTGGCCATGCGTTTTTCTACGCGCTCAATAAAACTATCTTTCAGGTTCACTTTCCGGCCGGTACAGGTTACTTTCATTTTTATGCCTCCCTTGTACTTTTACCAGAAGACGGACAGGCAGTGCTGTCCGCCTTTCCTTGTTTCTATTATACCTTATATTTTAAAATGTTTACAGTGTTTCACAAAAAATTTTCAATTAAGGGGAATTATAGCAGCATATTGCCAACACTTTTTGTTTTGCCACAAGGCGCCCCACCGCTACAGGGCACGGGCTGCCGCCCCCCCGGGCAACAAAAAACCCCAACCAATGGCTGGGGTTTTTGTTTTTTATACGTTATCTACCGCCGGCGAGAATATCCCCCACCACGGCGGGCTTCGGTAACACGCTTCAAATCGCTAATTTTTTCTTCACTTTGGGTTTTAAACTTCGACATCATGTCTTCAAACGTTGGCTCGCCGCTGGGGGCAGGCGCTTGGCGGGGCTGCCACACACGGCCAGTATCGGCTGGGCGCGAAGAACGCTGCGGGCGCGGGGCACGGGGGGCGCTATTGGCTGCACCACCATTGCCGGCGGGCCTTTCTTGGGTGCGCTTAATAGAAAGCGCAACCTTTCCTTCGGGGCTAATGCTCATTACTTTTACATTAACCATTTGCCCTTCGTTCAGCACATCAGAAAGTTCCTGGATATACTCGTTGCTAACCTCAGAAATATGCACCATTCCGGTGGTGCCGTCGGGAAGCCTTACAAAAGCGCCAAAATTTTTAACACCGGTAATCTTCCCCTCTAAAATAGAACCTACTTCTAACTGCATGAACTGTTTTTTCCTCCTAGCAAGTTTAAATACATACACAGGCAACCATCATTTTTCTATTATCCAAGCCAAGTTATTGGCCGGTAATATCAATAAAAACGCGCTCGTCGGGCCAGGCATAGCCAAGTTTTTCGCGGGCCACCCGCTCTATATAAGCGTTCTCATCGCCAGCGTCCAAAATCTTTTGTAGTTCGGCGTTTTCGGCTTTTTGGCGGTTGGTTTCGGCAGTAACGTTGTTTAGCTCTTTGCGCATGCTGGCAACCTGCAGCTGCCCGCTAACAAAAGAAACACCTAAATAAACCGCTGCGGCCGCTACCGCCAGTTTAAGTACCAAACCCGAAAGGCTGGTTTTCTTCTGTTTGTTTTTTTCTGCGTTTGCCAAAATTAATCCTCGCAATTGTATTTTACGCCAGCAAGGCACGCCCTAGCCGGGCGCACACTTTGCCGCACTATTTGCATTTTTGCTATTGCCCCTAAATTATACAATAGCCTATACCGGTATTGCAAGCACTTATTGTACTAAAAACCCTATTTTACCTGCTTTTTTGGGCTTTAACGCAAAAAATACCGCAAAATACGCAAAACCGTACCTTCTTTTTTTTATGCTTAAGACGTTTTAACAAAAATTTATTCTATCATTTCATACATTTCGCGTGCAATATCCTTGCCCACCGGCACATCTAAAGACAGTACCCGGGCTTTTAGCAGGCGGTTGCCAAATGCCACCTCAATTTCATCGCCCACTTTAACCTTATAGCTGGCTTTAACCGGCCGCCCATTCACCGAAATTCTCCCGGCATCCGCAACCTCGTTAGCCACTGTGCGGCGTTTAATTAAGCGCGACACCTTCATAAATTTATCAATTCTCATGGTTTTCCCTCTTGGTTTTTGTTGTTGGCCATCGTTGTTTTTGTTGCCCACCTTTTGGGGTGCGCCCTGCCTTTTGTTAAATATTTTTTATGTATAAAAAAACAGCCGCATATAGCGGCTGTTAGTAGAATCTTATTTCTTCGCTACAGCTTCTTTAAGGGCTTTGCCAGCTTTAAAAGCAGGGGCAACAGTTGCCGGAATCATAATTTCTTGTTTGGTTTGAGGATTGCGGCCTTTGCGGGCAGGACGATTGCGGGTTTCAAAGGTGCCGAAACCAACTAGAGCAACTTTATCGCCAGCTTTCAGGGCGCCGGTAATAGCTTGCAGCACTGCGTTAACTGCTTTTTCAGAATCTTTCTTGGAAAGCTCGGCAATGCCGGCTACCTGGGATACCAAATCGTTTTTAGTCATTTTGTCATACCTCCAAAAATATTTAACAGAGAAACTCTGTAGGGCAACAATATTATGCGGCAAGCATATGCTTATTTTTGCAGCTTTTGCTTTGCCTCTTTCCACAAAATATCCCGTTGTTCGGGGTTAAGTTCTTGCAGGGTATGGCCCTTGCTTTCGGCCAGTTGTTCCACCATTTTTACCCGGGCGGTAAAACGGCTGTTGCAATGGGTAAGGGCTTCTTCGGCATCTTGCCCGGTAAGCCTTGCCACATTGGCCGCGCTAAACAACACATCCCCTATCTCGTGCGGGATATTCTCCCCTTTTGCCAGCGCCTCTTCCAGTTCGGCCACTTCGCTTTTTAAGTCGGCCAAGGCAATGGCGGCCTCGGGGTAACCAAACCCAAAATCATCGGCACGCTTTTGCAGCTTAACGGTGCGCATAAGGGCGGGCAAACTTATGGGTACACTCTCTAGCCTATCGGCGGCGGTTAGGCGGCCTTTTTCGGCATTCTTCAGCACTTCCCAGTTTTGGGTAACCTGGGCGGCGCTGTTTACCTGCACACTGCCAAACACATGTGGGTGACGATACACCAGTTTTTTGCAAATACCATCGCACACATCTGCAAAGGTAAAGGTGCCGGCCTCTTGCTCCATTTGGGTGTGCAACACAATTTGCAGCAGCAAATCTCCCAGCTCTTCGCACAACAGCGCAGCATCCTGCTCGTCAATTGCATCGGCAACCTCGTAGGTTTCCTCAATTAAATTGGCACGGATAGACTGATGAGTTTGCGCTTGGTCCCACGGGCAGCCCCCGGGGGCACGTAAAACCTGTACAATACGCAAAAGGTCTTGCATATCATAGTGGTCTTTCCGTTCAAACTCCATGCTGCCTCCTTACAAAAAAAGCTGCCTAAAAGCCTGCCTTTACGCTGCATATGTACAACCACTGCCTTATTCTATACTATCCCGTTGGTTTTTTCAAGAGGTTTTTATGGTTTTTTACCTCTTTTTGGGCTTTTTATCAAAAAAAACAGCATTCGGGCGGCCTAAAATAACCGTAGTCTTGGCTCTAGGATAGTTTTTGCCCGCAACCGCCACAAAACATGGCATCCTTTTTAACCCCCGCGCCGCAATCGGGGCAGGTGTGCACTGCTACGGTTTCTTTGGGTTTTGCAAAATACTCCAGCTGCTCCTGTATTTCGTCAATTTCTTGCACATACAGGGCAATTAGGCTGGGGTTTTCGTCGCCGGTTTTTTGCTGAGTATACACCAGCTTACCCAGCTGGCGCTGGGCTTTTGCCAAACGGTTTTGCAGGCTGTATTTGTCTATTTTACTTTTGCCCTTTGCCACAACCGCAAGGGTTGTGGTAGCCGCAGTATCCACCACCTGTTCCGCAACTTCAAAAATCCGGTTCATTGTATCTCCCATCTGCATTTCCTCTTTTCTTAATTTAGTTTGCAAACACAACATGTTCACCCTATAAATTCCCGCAACATCGATTGCGGTGGAATCATGGATTCTTGCAGCGGAGTGCAGTGGGCAAAGCGCTCGGCCAAATCGTCCAGCACCGTGCCTTCTGGCAGGCCGGCCAGTTTGCCTTTTAAGGCTGTTACAAGGGGGGCCAGCACGCATATTTCGTAGCTGAATGAGGTATCCAGCAACAAATCTGCATAGGGTTTGTAGGCTTTTATGTAAGTATCCTCGCCTATGCACACGTTGGGCCACATGGCAATGGTCCTGTCCAGCGCCGAGCCACGAAACTTATCGTCCCGCACCATACGGCGTGCCAGCCGAATGTCCCTTGTGGGCAGGCAGCGCTGCCCGCCATAGGCATACTCTTCGCGCAGGCCTGCATATATTTTATACACGCTACCCTGTGGCAAAACATTGGTAAGAATAGGGTTTAGCGCATGAATGCCCTCTACAATAACCACGCCCCCCTGCAGCGAAACAGGCAACCGCTCGGGTTTTCGCATTTCGGTGGTAAAGTCAAACTCCGGAAATTCCGCCTCGCCGTTCTCAATTAGTTCCAGCAGGCAGTGATGAATTTCCTCGATATCCAGCGCTGTAATATTCTCGTAGTCCTTTGTGCCATCGGGCAGGCGGGGGTAGTCGTCAATGTTCAGGTAAAAATTATCTAAGCTAACCACTACCGAGTGCGCCCCCGCAGCACTTAATGCCGCCGAAAGTTTGTGTGCCGTGGTGGTTTTGCCCGAGGCCGAAGGCCCCGTAAGCATAATTACCTTGCATCCACTTTCGCGGGCTTCGGCAGCAGCGGCCAGTACCCTGCTTTCGTATTCTATTTCGCAATGGTTTATAAAGCTGGCGGGGTGTTGGGCGGCGGTGTTAATCAGCCCAATGTCCACCAGGCGTTTGGGTATCCAAATTGCCGGCATAAAATGCTTCCACTCCTTTTTTGCGGGCCAGTATTTCATTAAACCCTTCCAAATATTCGGCTGGGTATTTATAGTTATACACACGCTGTATGCGGCCACCGGGTGCCACCAATTTGGTAGAGGCGCCAGCCCCAAGGGCCAAAATCGTTTGGGCTTCTTCCATAATAAAAATATTGTAAAGCCCTTCGGTGCCAGGTTTTGCCCAGCCTGTGTTTTCAAAATTTTCTACGGTATTTTTTTGGCGGTACAGGTAATACGGCACATAGCCATGCTGGTATAGCTGCGGGTAGGCCGCCGCTATCATGTTGGCGGGCGAAGAGCCGCTTGCCGACTGCTCGATTACCATATTAGAGGCCCGCTTTAACGTTAGCGTGTGAATGGTGATATTCTCGGGCGCAAGGGCCAGCAGGGTTTGCAGAGTTTTGGCAAAACGCTGCTCGGTATCTTTGGGCAACCCGGCAATTAAATCCATATTAATATTTTGGTGGCCTGCCCGGCGGGCATCTTCAAAACAGCGCACAATATCGGCCGCCGTGTGCCCGCGGCCTATGGCCGCTAGCACTTCGTTGTGCATGCTTTGGGGGTTAATAGAAATACGGCTAACCCCAAATTGTTTAAGCAAGGCCAGCTTTTCGTAATCGGTGCAATCGGGCCGGCCAGCTTCCACGGTGTATTCTTTTATTATAGTGGTATTAAAATGTTTTTGCACACTTTGCAGCAAAAAGCGCAGCTGGGGCGGGGTTAGTGCCGTGGGGGTACCACCGCCAATATAAATGGTTTCTAGCGTAAGGCCGCAAGTTTTGGCCACCTGCGCTGTCTGTGCCATCTCACGCTCCAATGCTTCTAAATAGGGCTGCACAATGGCGGTATCTCTTTGCAACGTGCGCGAAACAAAGCTGCAGTACGAGCAACGGCTGGGGCAAAATGGAATAGACACATACAAGCTATAGCTGCGGGGGGCGCTTGCCTGCAAAAACGGCTGCTGGCGGCAAACAATCTCGTGTGCTAAATTGTATTTTTCTTGGCTTACGTGGTAGGTTTCCAGCAGTTCGGTTTGGGCGGCGGCGTTGCCATGTTGCAGTGCATGCCGCAAAAAGTTTACCGGCCGCACCCCGGTTAGCATGCCCCAGGGTGGTTTTTGCCCGGTTTGGGCTTGTAGCAAGGTGTATAGCATGCCCGATAATTGCTGTTTGGCCGGCACCCCCGCCTGTGGGCTTGCGGTGCAAACATGGCAGGCCTTGCCGGCACGCAACCCCACGGCCATGCGGGTTTTACCCGCCCTTGCATACACCAATGCCCCACGGCTGGCCGCCGTTTTGCGCAGTGGTATCCCGGGGTAAAAAATGCGGGCCAAATGTTCAATTTCGTAGCCAGAGGGCAGGCCCTTTATCAGTATTTCCATTCAATCCTCTTTAGATAATCCTAGATATCGATGCAAATTTAAATTGCACATTTTATTTTCTAGTCCAAACATTTACATCTTCATCCACTACAACCATTGTGTTTCCGTCCCACGAAAACCCACAAAATTTAACATATCCACTATACAAAACAACACAATCTTTATCTTTGTTTTCGTGCAAGCACATTTGATGATTAGGTTGGTAGATCACATCATACGCCGGGAAGTGTGGCGCCGCAACAAAAAGGCTTTCTCCCCTATTGGTGCCAATGGGCAGCCCACCGCCACCAATGCCCGTTATTCTTAATTTTTTGTTTTGAATAGGGCCAATGCCATTGCATAACAGCCTTTGTTCATCTAGCCAGTCTTCATTGGTAGATTTATCTCTTGCAACCATCTGCCCCAATTGCAAATCAAATACGCCGCGGCCAGATGAAGATACAATCAATAAATATCGAGATTCATCATCAAATGCAACATAGGTTAAACCGCTTATGGCAAGGCCTGTGCGCTCGCTCCATCCGGGCGGCGTTTGTTTTGGCAAACCAGCCAATTTACTTGCAACACGTTTTCGATGCGATTCAAACGAAGCGCTGATGAAATAATCTTCTTTAGGGATATTTTTAGATGCGGCAACACGTTTTGCTTTACGATTGAATATGTTCATGTGGCCTACCTCCCACTTAACATGTTGCTAAATTAATTTGGTTATACCATTGGCAATGCTTATTATGCAAACTTTTTTCTATCACTGCCAAATAATCATTCTATCGTTCTTCTTTTTGCGTACTGTTTCCCTAAAACCGCAGGTAGGGGTTGCTCATTTTTTCGTTGTTCATGGTAGAAAATTCCTCGTGCCCGGGCAAAACCATGGGGTTATCCTGCACAAGATCGCACAGTTTTTTTAGGCTCTGCATCATTTGGGCGGTATCTCCGCCGGGCAGGTCGGTACGGCCAATGTCGCCGGCAAACAGGGTGTCGCCGGTAAACAGCCAATCGCCACAGGCAATGCAGGTACTGCCGGGTGTGTGCCCTGGGGTAAACAGGGTGGTAAACTCCATATCATCTACTTGTATTTTGCCGCCATCGGTAAATAAAACGTCTGGGTTTAGGCCAAACTGCCGGGCATCGGCCTCGTTCATGCATAGCTTGGCACCATATTTTTGGCGCAGCGGCTCTACCGACGTAATATGGTCTGGGTGGCCATGGGTAAGCAAAATATGGGTAAGGGTTGCACCATTTTCTGCAAGGGCCTCTTCAAAGCTGGGGGCGCTTGCGGCGGGGTCTATTACAGCAGCGTGGCCATTGTTGCCAAGTAGCAAAAAGCAATTGGTGTATAGTGGCGGGCCGTCTACAATGTGGATCATTCTCATGGGTATGCACTCCTTTTAATAGTAGTTAGCTGCTTATGTAAATAAATGGTGGAAATTGCATTTTGCACCTTAAAAACTTAATTGCCGATATTCGTATGGAGGGCTATCCCCCACCGCGTGTAGCACATCGCTGCGTTCTGTGGCGGCGGGTTGCCATCCTAAAATTCATCAAAAATGTTCCTGTGTTTTTGACAGAATTTTTGCACAAGACGCGCTGCGGCGTATCTTGCCGCAGCATTTGCTAGAAAGGCATCTATCTTTATAGCAAATAGTAGTATTGATTGTTTGCTTCGCAAGCCAACTGTCAGTGCGCAGCACCCCCACCCCACCGCGCGTAGCACATCACTGCGTTCTGTGGCGGCGGGTTGCCAGTTGTTTGCTTCGCAAGCCAACTGTCAGTGCGCAGCACCCCATTCCTCCGTATCCAGCATTAGCGTAACCGGGCCATCGTTTACCAGGGTAATTTGCATATCGGCACCAAAGGCACCGGTTTGCACCTGGTTAAGGCCCTGTTTTTGCATTTGGGCCACAAACTCGTTATAACAATTTACGCTTAAAGGCGGTTTGGCCGCCGCCGTAAACGAGGGGCGCTTGCCTTTTTTGGTGTCTCCATACAGGGTAAAATTGCTAACCACCAACGCCGAATACCCAAGGTCTACCGCCGAAAGGTTTAGTTTTCCATCTGCGTCATCAAAAATACGCAGGCCGGCACATTTTTCGGCCAGTTTTGCACACAGGCTGGTGGTATCGGTAGTGCACACGCCCAGCAGCACCACAATACCGGGGCCAATGGTGCGCGGCGCCCCGCCATTTACTACCACACTGGCCGAGCTTACCCGTTGCACTACAGCACGCATAGCTTTAACTCCTTTGGATATCGATGATGTTTTTTATTTTGCGCAACCTCGCAATCACGTTGTTCAAATGCTCGGTATTTTGTATGCCAATTCGTATTGTCATGGCGGCACGGCCGTCGGCGGTGCCGCGGGCATTAATAGAGTACAGCGGCACACGCATATCGGCAAGCAAGCCCGATACATCGGCAAACAGTCGGTCACGGTCCAGTGCGGTAATTTCTAGGGTAGAGCTAAAGCTCTCTTTCACCTCTTCAGCCCAGTGTGCCCGCACCCAACGTGGAGAAGTATCGGCCTCGTGCGCATTGCGGCAATCGGTTTTATGGATAGACAAACCAAACCCACGGGTAATAAAGCCAACAATGGGGTCTCCTGGCAGGGGGTTGCAGCATTTGGCAAACTTAATAAGTACGTTGTCCATCCCTTCTACAATTACACCCTCGCTGGCCTTTTGCTGCTTTGGCTCGGGGATGCTAAAGGTTTCTACCGGGTCGCTGGTTTTCACCAGTTTCAAGTATTCATCTTTTATTTTGGGCATTAAGCGGGCAAGGTGTATGCCACCATACCCCAGCGCGGCGTACATTTCTTCGGCTGTATTTAACCGCTGGCGGCGGGCCACCGTTTCCATAAATTCTTCATACTCTTCCTGCGGTATCGAAATTTGGTTGCGCCGCAGTTCTTTATCCAGCGCGGCTTTGCCCTCTTCTATATTTTCTTCTTTGCGCTCTTTTTTAAACCAGTTGCGTATTTTGCTTTTGGCTTCGCTGGTGGTAACAATGTTCAGCCAGTCTCGGCTGGGGCCTTTGTTTTGGGGGCCGGTAAGCACCTCTATTACTTCGCCAGTTACCACCTTATGGTCTATAGGCACAATGCGGCCATTTACCTTGGCACCGGTCATTCGGTTGCCCACCGCGCTGTGTATGGCGTAGGCAAAATCTATTACGGTGGCGCCGCTTGGCAGGTCTATTACGTCGCCTTTAGGGGTAAAAACAAACACCTCTTCGGGCAGCAATTCGCTTTTGATATCACGTAACAAATCGCCGCCATCGTCGCTGTCTCGCTGGCTTTCCAGCAATTGGCGCACCCAAGCAAGGCGCTCTTCCAGTTTGTCTTGCCCTTGCACACCCGCTTTGTATTTCCAGTGGGCGGCAACACCGTATTCGGCCAGCTGCTCCATCTCGTGGGTGCGTATTTGCACTTCAAACGCAATGCCGCCATGGTCTATCACCGTGGTGTGCAGGCTTTGGTACATGTTGGGTTTGGGCATCGAGATATAATCTTTAAACCGGTTGGGCAGCGGGCGGTACATATCGTGGATAACCCCAAGCGCCGTATAACACTCCGGGATAGTATCTAAAATAATACGAATGGCATAGGTGTCGTAAATTTCTTCAAAATTTCGGTTTTGAATAAACATTTTGCGGTACAGGCTGTACACACTTTTTACCCGGCTGCGTATTACGCCCTTGGTTAGGCTGTTTTCTTCCAGCCGCTGGTTTATCACATCGGCAATGCTTTGAATAAACTGTAAGGCCTCGGTTTTTTGGCCAATCAGGTCCACAATTTCTTGGTAACCAATAGGGTCCAGGTAATACAGGCTTAAATCTTCCAGCTCTTCTTTAATGTTAGAAATACCCAGCCGGTGGGCAATGGGGGCATACACCTCCATGGTTTCTAGCGCTTTGTCACGTCGTTTTTGTTCTTCCCAAGCATCGGCCGTGCGCATATTGTGCAATCTATCGCACAATTTTATTAGCATCACACGCACGTCTTTGCTCATGGCAAGCAACATTTTGCGCAAGTTTTCGGCCTGTTGTTCCTCTACGCTAGAAAAAGTGATACGCCCCAGCTTGGTAACACCATCTACCAAAAGGGCCACGTCTTCTCCAAATTCGGCACTAATTTTTTCCAGCGCAATAGTGGTATCCTCCACCACATCGTGCAGCAGGGCCGCCGCCAGGCACTCGGTGTCCAGCCCTAAATCTAACAGCAGGGCTGCCACCGAAACCGGGTGAGAGATGTAAGGGTCTCCCGAGCGGCGCATTTGCCCTTCATGGGCATCGTTGGCAAGGTTATAGGCCTTGTCCAGCATTTCTAAATTATAATTTCGGCCAGATTCTACCGCCAACTGCCGCAGCTGGGGGTAGGTTAGTGTTTTATGTTTTTCCATGGTTAACCCCCTAGCCGCTGCAAAAGCTGGCTATTGGCTAAACTTTGCTTTTGCTGCACCGGCACCGCCACATAGCTGTCAGTTTCTTCATCTTTGCTAATTAGGCCCAGCTCTTCCAGCGCCGCCACCGAGGCCAGCACCTGCCCGGCCGATACCGGTTGCAGCCGGCCAAACAGGGGGCGCAAATCGGTTGCGGTGCCTACTTGGCCTGCCCGCAGCGTGCGGTACACAGCCGCGGTTTCTTCACGGCTGGGGGTCAGGGTTTCTTTTTGCTGTTGCGTTAAGGTGCTGCCCGCCACAAAGCTTTCAAACAGGGCGCTTTCGCCGGCATGGGCATTGCCAAGGCCAGCCGGGCGCAGGTCAATAATTCTGGCCGAAAGCTGCGCCCCCATTTTGCCCTCGTACACCGAAAGGCTGAGAATACAATCAAGCGTATCGCCCACTTGATAAGGCAGGGCCGCCGGGCCGGTGCCAAACAGCACGGCATACAGCTGGCCACCGCCCTGCCGCAAACGCAGGCGGCTGTGCTTGCCTTCGCTTACACTATAAACGGCATCTACCACAGCACCCGCCAACAAAAACTTGGGGGCCGGGTTGCCGCTACCGCAGGGGGCCAGTTTGTCCAGTTCCTCTACGTCGGGCACGGTAAGGGCATCCAGCTGCACCGCAACATCGGCTTTTAGGGCAGGCAGTTGCAGCACCGGGTAGTTTTGGGCCGCAAAGGCGTTTACCCGGGTGCGAAATTCTTCCAGCTTAGCGCGCTCAATCGAAAGGCCGGCGGCCAAATTGTGCCCGCCGTAGCGCACCAGTATATCGGCACAACCGGCAATGGCGTTGTATAGCGAAAACCCGCCAATACTGCGGCCAGAGCCACGCCCTTCCTCGCCTTCCAGCGAAATAACAATAGCCGGTTTGCCATAGCGCTCGGTAAGGCGGCTGGCCACAATGCCAATTACGCCTTGGTGCCAGTTTTCGCCCCAAACTACCAGCACACGCGCCCGTTGCAAGGCTGGGGTGCTGTCAATTCCCTCGGCAATCACGGCCGAAATTTCTTGTTCGGCCTGTTGGCGCAGGGTATTTTGCTCCTGCAAATCATCCACAATAGCGGTGGCTTCTTCCTCGTCTTCTGCCAATAGCAGGTGCAGGGCATTGGTGGCATCGTCCATACGGCCGGCGGCATTTAAGCGGGGCGCTATACCATAAGAGATATTCTCCACCGTAATATCTTTGCCGGCCCAGCCGCAGGCTTGTATTAAAGCCGCAAGGCCGGGGCGGCGGGGCTCACGCAGGGTGGCAAGCCCTGCTTTTACCAAGGTTCGGTTATAACCGGTTAGCTTCATTACATCGGCTATGGTGCCAATGGCAACCAAATCGCCAAATTCTTGTATCAATTCTTCGGGGGGGCAATCCTCTAGCGCAGCGGCCAGCATAAATGCTACCCCAGCACCAGAAAGCCCTTTGTACGGGCTTTCATCATCGGCCAAATGCGGGTTTACCAGCGCCACTACTTCTGGTAGCACCGGCGGCGGCAAATGGTGGTCGGTCATCACAACATCTACGCCCAGCTGCCTTGCAAGGGCGGCGGCTTCTACCGCAGAGGTACCGTTATCTACCGTGATAATAAGCGAAATGCCATGGGCGGCAATTTGCTCTACCAATTCTTCCGAAAGGCCATAGCCGCTATCGGTACGGCTGGGCAGCTTGTAAAATACCTGCGCGCCCATATTTTCTAGGCAGGTGTACAAAAGGGCGGTGGCGGTAATGCCGTCCACATCGTAGTCTCCAAAAATAACAATGGGTTCTTCCTCATCTACCGCTGCCTTAATGCGCTGCACCGCTTTATCCATGTCTTTTAATAAAAAGGGGCTTGGCAGTGCCTGCGGTGCACCCAGCATTTGCTGCGCTTGCTCGGGCGTGTTTATGCCACGCGCCAAAAGCACGCCTGCCAACAGCTCGCCCACACCTGCTTGTTTGGCTAAAGCCTGCACTTCGGCCATTTCGGGGCTTTGCACTTCCCATTCACGATATAGCATTTCCACGCCTCCCTTCTTTTTGCCTTCATTTGTTTTGCTAAATATTAATTATACCACTTTATATAGGCCTGCGGCAACTTTACGGCCTAAGATATCCACAGAAATCAACTTTGCTGAAAATTAGATGCTCATTTTTAAGCGATGTCATTCCGAGGGTTCTGTTTTGCCCGAAGATATTTATCCACCAATTTTAAAGAAAGATTCTTCACTTTGCTCAGAATGACAAAACACCCGCCCTTATTGGGGCACCCTCTTTGCAAAAAAAGGCGAATCTATTGCTTCCATTTTTAGCTATACATTTACTTTGCCGGTTTATACTGCTCTATAATTGCTTTTGCCACCCGTACGCCGTCGGTGGCGGCGCTCATAATACCACCCGCATAGCCTGCGCCCTCGCCGCAGGGCCACAGGCCCTCCACTTCGGCACTTTGCAGTGTTTGGGCGCGTGGTATGCGCACCGGTGAAGAGGTGCGGGTTTCAAGGCCGGTAAGCACGGCATCGGGTACGGTAAAGCCCGGCAATTTGTTGCCAAACTGCCGCAAGCCGGTGCGCAGGGCCGCTGTAAGGTTTTGCGGTAGCAGGTTGCCCAAATTGGCAGGCGTTACACCCCGTGGGTAGGTGGGCAGCACCCGGTTTAATTCCAGCTTTCCCCTATCCTCTAAAAAGCTGCCCAGTGTTTCGGCCGGGGCGGCATAGTTGCCGCCGCCTGCGGTGTAGGCCGCAGCCTCTAACTGCTGCTGAAAAGCAATGGCCTTAAAGGGGTCGTCGCCAAAATCTTGGGGGGTTACGCCGGCCACCACCGCCGCATTGGCGTTGGGGCCGCTGCGGGCGTGCAGGCTCATGCCGTTGGTTACCACGGTGCCACGGGCAGACGCCGCCGCCACAACACTGCCACCCGGGCACATGCAAAAGGTGTACACCCCACGCCCGCCTATGTGGGTGGCAAGCTGGTATTCGCCCGCCGGCAAGGCCGGGTGGCCCGCTGCCTCGTGGTACAGGCCTTTTTCAATCTCGCTTTGCAAATGCTCTATGCGAAAGCCAACCGAAAACGGTTTTGCTTCCAGGGTTACTTTTTCTTGCCGCAGCTGGGCAAAGGTATCGCGGGCAGAGTGCCCAACCGCCAGCACCAGCACCCCGCAAGGCAGCTGCCCTGCCGTGGTTTTTACCCCCACAAGGCGGCCGCTTTTTTGCACAAGGCCGGTTAGCTGGGTGTTAAACAGCACCTGCCCGCCCATTGCAATTAGTTTTTGCCGCAACGCAACAAACACATCCTGCAATAAATCGGTGCCAATGTGGGGCTTTTGGCGGTAGCCGATATCTTCGGGGGCACCGGCCTGTAGCAGGCGCTGGGTAACCCGGCTGCACAGGGGGTCTTTTATGCGGGTTACCAGCTTTCCATCAGAAAAGGTACCCGCCCCGCCCTCGCCAAATTGGATATTGGCATTCTCGTCCAGCTCTTCGCCTTGCTCGAAATTTTTTACAACCTGCGTACGGGTTTGCATATCGGGGCCACGCTCTAGCACAAGGGGGGCAAACCCGGCCTCGGCTAGCTCTAGCGCGGCAAACAAGCCCGCCGGCCCAAGGCCGCAAACCACCACCGGGCCGGGCAGCGGCTGGTTGCCGGGCAACGGCAAAAAAGGCTGGGGACGCACCAGCTGTATGGCCGCCCCCAACCCATCGTATTTATTTTCTTGTTGCTGTGTTTGCAGGGCAAGGGCCACGCTGTACACAAACTGCGGCTGGCCACGCCGGGCATCTACCGATACCTTGTGAATTTGCGCCCATTGCACCTGCGCCGGGGCAAGCTTTAGCTTTTTAAAAGCCCTGTGCACCGCCTGCTGGGGCGCCGCCTGCATGGGCAAGCGTATTTGGTGTACCAATATCATTAGGCTACCACCTTAATATCGCACACAACGGCATACTGGCCGGTGGCAAACACACGGTTGCTGCTGGCAACCACCACCCGTGCCGCAATGCTTTGCTGGCCGCCCTGCGCGCTGGTAACGCCGTAAGCATCTACCTGCACCACAATATTTTCGGGCAGCAGGCCATCAATTATGCCTTTGGGGCCTACCAGGGTAACATTAATGCCGTTTTCGCTGGCGGGGGTAATGGTTAAACTGTTTAATGCGTTTTGAATTTGGATATTCTCCGGGTCAATTTTAAAGCTTTTTTCCACAAGGTTGGTGGTATCAAAGCTTACGGTAACCTGCTTTAATTGGTCCAAATTTTTAACTTTATTGCGCACCTTTTCGGGGAAAGAGATGGCAAACGGCTCGTATTCTTTTCCAAGCTCAAAAATAGAAAGATCGATAGGGCCAATGGGGCACTCGGTAAAGCTATCGATGATATCTTTTTCGGCCGCAACATGAATGCTCTCGGTGGAAATGGTCATCAAGCTTTTTAGCCATTCGGTGTCGAACCCGGAGGGGGCGCCGCTAAAGGTGGGCACAATGGGTACCTC
This sequence comes from Ruminococcaceae bacterium OttesenSCG-928-A16, assembly GCA_030267215.1. Taxonomy (GTDB): domain Bacteria; phylum Bacillota; class Clostridia; order Oscillospirales; family Ruminococcaceae; genus JAAYCI01. The sequence goes on along the minus strand of JAJDJP010000001.1, from coordinate 232,568 downwards.
TTTTACCTGCAAAATGGGCACCGAAATTTCCACCTCGGTTACCGAAAGGGTAAACAGGGTGGTGTCTATCTTTTGGCCGGCTTCGTCCAGCAGTTTTATTTGCACGCCAGAGTAATATTTGGTAGCGTCCCGCATTTCAGAATCCGGCACTTCGGCCACGGCTTCTACCACCTTGGCCATTTCGCTTTCGGGGCCGGTAATGTCAATGGTAGAGGGTGCCACCACCAAAGCGTCTTTAAAATAGCCATCCACCGCTTCCACACCATCGGCTTTGCTGGCAATGCTTAGGGTTTTCTTTTCCATGCGCTCGAACCGCAGCGAAATGGTGCTGGGAGAAATGCTCACCGTTTCAAAGTTTCCGCTATCTTCACGGCGGGCATTTAGGGGTACATCGTAGGTGCCGGGGCCGGTAACCACCGAATAATCGGGGTAAACGGTAACCGAAGCAGAGTTTAATTTGTAAATAACCCCGCTATCGCCTTTTACATTCACCGATACCTTTTCCGGCAGCTCACCTATCAGCGATAAATCAAGGTTTTTATAGTTGCTTTCGCGCTGGCGGTAGTTAATAAGCACGCCGGTAATGGTGGTGGTTTGCCCGGGGTTTAAAAAGCCGGCAATAATAATCCACGCAAGCACTGCCAGCAAAAACGCCAACGCAAAAACCACACGGCGGTCATCAAAAAGCTTCTTTTTATTTTTCTTCATTGCCAGCACCTCTTGCCGCTTTGCGGCGGAACCATCCACGTTTTTGCGCCTCTTCTTTGGGTGGCAACATATCCCCTACCAGCATGTTAAACAGGTTTTGCCTACCTAACCTGCGAATAAGCACCCCGTTTTTAGCCAGCGAAATAATGCCGGTTTCTTCGCTAACAACCACAATAATGGCATCGGCGTTTTCGCTCATGCCAAGGGCGGCACGGTGGCGGGTACCCATGTCTTTACCAATTTCTAAATTGTTAGAAAGCGGCAAAAAACAGCCGGCGGCTTCTAATTTTGCTTCCCGAATAACAGCGGCACCATCGTGCAGGGGGGTTCCTTCGTAAAAAATAGTGGTTAAGCCTTCCACATTCACATCGCTGTGCAGCGGTGTGCCGGTGCGGATAATTTCGTTTAGGTTCACTTTGCGCTCTAGCACAATAAGGGCGCCGGTTTTTTGTTCTGCCATGCGCTCGGCAGCGTCGCACACTGCCACAATGGCGCTTTGCCACTGGGCACGCAGGCCTTCTTCCATTTGCTTGTTGCCCTGCACCATGCGCGAAAACGTAGAGTTTACGCCGCCCACTTGCTCCAGCGCACGGCGTAGCTCTGGCTGAAACACCACCGCCAGCACCACAATACCAAACTGCATAATGGCATTTAGCACAAATTGCAGGGTGCGTAAATCGGCCGCAGAGGCAAAGGCATACGATAAAATAAGCACACAAATACCCACGGCCAACTGCTGGGCCCGGGTATGGCGTACCAAAATAATCACTTCGTAAATTAACAGGGCCACAATTACCACGTCCACAACATCGGCAAAACCAATGTGGCTAAACAGGTTTTTTATGGTGTCCCAAAACTCGCCAATTGCGCTTAAAAACTCTGCCACCCAGGGCCTCCTTTTATCTAAACAGGGCTTGCTATTTTTAGCTGCAACCCCCAAAATAATGCGCATTTTATGTTTGCCATAATTATAGCATAAATAAGCGGGCAAACTCAAATACTTATGGGCAGCTGGTTAAGCCAAATAGCCACCTTTAAATAGCCACCATAATGCCCGGCTAATAATTGCCCAGTAGCGCCACACAATGGGCTGCTACGCCCTGCCCTGCACCGGTAAAGCCAAGTTTTTCTTCGGTGGTTGCTTTTACCGATACCGCATTTACCTGCAAACCAAGCACCCCTGCAATATTGCTGCGCATAGCCGCAATATAAGGCGCAAGTTTTGGTGCCTGGCACACAATGGTTGCATCTATATTGCCCGCCACGTACCCGTTTTTGCGCAACAGGTTTGCCACTTTTTGCAGCAGTACCAAGCTATCGGCTCCTCGGTTTTCTTCGGCTGTATCGGGGAAATGCTTGCCAATATCGCCCAGTGCCGCCGCCCCCAGCAATGCGTCCGACACTGCGTGTAGCAGCACGTCGGCGTCGGAGTGGCCAAGCAGCCCAACCGGGTGCGGAATATTAACCCCGCCTATAATAAGCGGCCTGCCCTCGGCAAAGCGGTGCACATCGTACCCATGCCCTATACGTGGTAGCTGCACGTTTCCATCTCCTCTTTGCGCCGGCAAATCTTCGGCGGTGGTTATTTTGTAGTTACTGTAGCTGCCCTGCACCAGCTTAACCGGGTAGCCCATGCGCTCCATTATCATGCAATCGTCGGTTAGGCGCTCGTAGTCTAGCGGGGGTACAGCGGCCAGTGCCGCCATAAACAGCCGGCGCTGAAACACCTGTGGTGTTTGCACCGCGCGCAAAGTGTTGCGTGGCAATGTGCCAAGCACCATACCACCCTCAGCCTGCTTTATTGTATCTTTTACCTGCACAGCGGGTGCGGCGGCACCTGTTTCGGCGGCGGCCTCTATGGTGGCGGTAATAATTTCTTCTGCCACAAAGGGGCGGGCGGCATCGTGTATAGCAACCAACCCTGCCCCCGGGCTGGCATTTACCCCCGCCAGCACCGAATTGGCCCGGCTGGCGCCACCCTGCACAATGCTAAATGGTTTTTGGGGCGGGTTTGCCTCTAGCAGGGCGGTTGCTTCGGGCAGGTTTTCGCCCGCCACCACCACAATTTCATCTATATAAGGGTGCTGCGCAAATTTGTTTACCGCCATGCGCAAAACCTCGGTATCGTTAATTTTAACAAATAATTTATCGAACCCCATGCGGGCGCTTTTGCCCGCCGCCACAATAATGGCGGATACCTGCCACTGCTTGTACATCGCAAGTCCTCTTTTCTTTGGGTGGTGCCATCCTACACTGCTGGTAGCAACACCCTCGTATTCATTTAGAGAGTATCCAAACTTCGCTGTTGAATAGATTTCGGTGTCTTTCCCCCGCCGAAGGCGGGGGAAAGACACTTAATCTTTTTCTCTTTTACTATTAAATACAATTTGTAAGCCGGTTCCTTCATTCATTCGAACTTATAATTTTTACAATTTTTAGTATAGCATATATTGTGCACCAAACCATGAAAAAATTGTGTGCTTTTAGATTTAAAGCTTTATTAAGCAAATTTTAAGGGAAAACACCCGCCCCTATCGGGGCACCCTCTTTAAAAAAGAGGGCTAAACAGCTGCTTGCTTTTTGCGTTAAAAAACCCTCTACCCCCTGCCGGTGGCAGGGGTAGAGGGTTTAGACAATTAGATGTGTGCCGTAAAATTAGGTTACTACTTGCAAGAAGGTGGGGATCAATTCACCCTCGTAGTAGAACAGGCCCTTGCCCACTTCGGAAATATCCCAAGTGCGCTGTGGGTTATCTGGGTAAGCGGTGTAGCCGCCACAATAGGTTTCAATGCGGTTGCCCGAAGGCTCCCAGAAATAGATGGTTTGGCCGCGGGTAATGGCGTGACGGGTGGGGCCAACGTCGCGTTTTACGCCGTATTTAGCCATCCAGTCGGCCGCGTTGCCAATGTCGTTCCAGTCTTGCAGCAAAAAGCCCAAGTGATGAATTTTGCCGGGTTTCTCGTATTCTACAAAGGCCAAGTCGTGGGGTTTGTTGCCGCTGGTTAGCCAGGTTGCAAAACGTTTGCCGTCGGGTGTGTTGCAAACTTCAGGTGCAAACATGCCCAAAACTTCGGTAAAGTAACGCTCGGCTTCGGCAATGTTGGGGCCGTACAGCAGGCAATGGTCAAACCGTTGGGCGCGCATGCCACGGGGGGCATTTACCCATGGGTCTGGGTTATGGGTCATGGGGCCATTGGGCGACAGCATTACCTCGGCGTATAGCTCGATACGGTGGCCGGTGCAAATGGTAAAGCCATAGCGTTTACCAAAACCGGGTTGGTCGGTATTCGGCGCTACTTCGTCCACCGGGTAGCCAAAGGCTTCGGTGGCGGTTTTCAAGCGCTCTAACGTTGCGGGCGAATCTACTTTAAAAGCTACCAGGTCTACACCGGCTTCATCGGCCAAGCGCAGCGATACCGAGTGATGATCGAATTCATCGAAGCCTTTTAGTAAAACTCGTCCATCGGTGGTGCGGGCTACTTCGTCCAAACCCAAAATGTCTTTGTAAAACGTTAAGGTTTTGTCCAAATCTAGTACGCGCATTTGAATAAGCCCCGGGCGAAGTGTTGAATTTAGTGCCATTTTAATGCCTCCCTTTCTAATCCTGTCCTTTTAATATTTATACGCGCGAAACCGTGATGTTCCCACGCGGCGTAACACAGCAAGCCAGTACTGTTCCATCGGTTGGGTTCTGGGCCAGTACATGGGCATGGCTCATCTTTTTTACCACTTGGTAATCTCCGCTTATAATTTTAACTTTGCAAACCCCACAGCCACCACCAAAACAACCATACTGTATGGGCCCTTTGCCTGTGCGGCGCATGGCGGCAAGCAGTATTTCGTTTTGGTTGCAGGTAAAGGTTTCGCCTGTTTCGGCAACGGTTACGGTATAGCCTTGCATGGCAGCCCCCTTTTTGTTTGGGTTTATCGTTTTGTGTATAGCAAAAGTTTAAGCAAGGGACAAAGCAATGCGCCGTTTCTACTCTGTCAAAATATCCATTCAGCTTTTGCTTAGCTGGTAGGCTACGTCAATAATCATGTCTTCTTGCCCACCAACCATTTTACGGCGGCCCAGCTCTACCAAAATATCGCGGGCATCTAGGTTATACTTTTTGGCGGCGTCGTATACATGCAGCAAAAAGCTGGAATATACCCCGGCGTACCCAAGCATTAACGAGCCATTATCTATTGTTTGGGGGCGCAGCAAAATGGGGTCTACTGCATCTTGTGCCAAATCCATCAAGCCATAAAAATCGGTCGAGGTATCGTACCCGTTGCGGGCCAGCACACCGGCCAGCACCTCTATTTGGGCATTGCCTGCCCCAGCGCCAAGGCCACGCAGGGTGCCATCTAGGTAGGTTGCCCCACTTTGCACCGCCATTAAAGAGTTGGCAATTGCCAGCCCCAAGTTGTTGTGCGCATGAAACCCTACCGGAATTTTAACCGCTGCACGTACTGCCTCGATGCGGGCTTTTACGTCGTTGGGCATTAGGTACCCGGCAGAATCGGCCAAGTTTACATAGTCGGCTCCATAGCTTTCCATCTTTTTGGCTTCTTCTACAATTTGCTCTACCGGGGCCATGTGGGTCATCATCAAAAAACCAACTGCAAACATGCCAAGTTCTTTAGCAGCCCCAATATGCTGGGCACTAACGTCTCCTTCGGTTACGTGGGTGGCAACCCGCACGGCTTTAGCGCCGCACTGCTGGGCACGTTTTAAATCTTCTATGGTGCCAATGCCAGGCAAAAGCAACACGGTAAGCTTGGCGTTTTTAATTACATCGCTTGCGGCGCGCAGCAGTTTAAATTCGTCTACCTTCGAAAACCCGTAGGTATAGCTGCTGCCACCCAGCCCATCGCCGTGCGAAAGCTCAATCATCGGCACACCGCAGGCATCTAGCCCACCGGCAATTTTTTTAACTTGTTCTTCGGTAAAACTATGGCGCACAGCATGGCTACCGTCTCGCATGGTGGTATCTACCAAGGTTATTTTGGGTTGTTCCATTACGCATTGCCCCCTTTCTTCAGCATTTCGGCGGCAATCTTTTCGGCGGCAGCCACAGCGGCCGAGTTAATAATATCCAGATTGCCGGAGTAGGCGGGCAAAAAGTCTGCTTGGCCTTCTACCTGCACAATTGCGGTTACCTTGTCGCCATCTAGTGTGGGGGGTACCCGCAGCTGGTAGCCGGGCACATATTCTTTCAATTCCGCCACAATTTCGTTGATGGATTCGGTTATTTTCTCAATGCCAACCTCGGGGTTTTTCACCTTTACCAAAATGGTGTTGGTCATCATTAGGGGCGGGTCGGCCGGGTTTAGCACAATAATGGCTTTGCCTTTGTCGGCCCCGCCAACTACCTCAATGGCTTTCGAGGTTGTTTCGGTAAATTCATCCATGTTGGCACGGGTGCCAGGCCCTGCACTTTTAGAGGATATACAGGCCACAATTTCGGCATAAGCAGCGCCGGCCACACGGGAAATAGCGTACACAATAGGAATGGTGGCCTGCCCGCCACAGGTAACCATGTTGATATCCTGCTCGGTGTGCAGTTTGTCTAGGTTAACGCTGGGCACACAATAAGGGCCAATAGCTGCCGGGGTTAAATCGATAGATACAATACCGGCCTCTTTTAATTTGGGCCCGTTAAAATTTAAGTGGGCGGCGGCACTGGTGGCATCAAAGGCTATTTTTATGTCCTTTTCTTCGGCCACGGCGTCTACCCCTTTGGTAGAGGTTTTTACCCCGTGCGAGGCAGCGCGTTTAATGCCTTCCGATTCCACAATCCCAGCCATCATGGCCATTTCTAGGTTTTTACTGCGAAAGATTTTGTACATCAAATCGCTGCCAATATTACCCGGGCCAATTACGGCTACTTTGATTTTCTCCAAAGTCATCTCACCTTCTTTTTTTAGCGGCGCGGGGGTTTGCCTTTATGTATGTACCCCTGTTTTTGGGTACAGCAAACACAGTGGTATGCCCGCCCCTGCAAAACCTGCAAATAATTTACTATGTTGTTTGTTATATAAACTTCGCTTCTACGGTCCCCAGCGGTCCAAAATCGGCTTTAAATACATCGCCTTTGGTGGCCGGCGGCGCAGCCGAAAAGGCACCCGATAAAATCACTTCGCCTTTTTTAAGCTGCACGCCATAGCTCCACAAGCGGTTAGCCAGCCAGGCTACGGCCAGCGCAGGGTCCCCCAAAACCGCTGCGCCGGTGCCCTCGCCTACCAATTCGCCATTTTTTGTCAGCTTCATGGGTACGGCGGGCAGGTCTACTTCGTTTAGTTGTACCTTGTGGCTGCCCAGCACATACCGGCCGCTAGAGGCATTGTCGGCCACGGTGTCAATTAGTTTAATTTTCCAATCGGCAACACGGCTATCCACAATTTCAAAGGCGGCCACTACATAATCGGTTGCGGCACGCACATCGTCGGCCGTTACCTCGCCACCAACAAGGTCCTCTTTTAAAATAAAGGCAATTTCTCCCTCTATTTTAGGTTGCATCAGCGCATCGGTAGGCACGTTGCCATCGGCACAATCCATGCTGGCAAACAGGTGCCCGTAGTCTGGCTCGTTTACCCCCAGCTGCTGCTGAATGCCCGGCGAGGTTAGCCCAATTTTTTTACCCGATATTACCTGGCCAAGGCCGGTTACGCGGTTTACGTTTTCCAGCTGAATGGCATAGGCATCGTCAACGGTAAGGGTTGCGTCCATAGCAGTTAACGGGCTTATGGCCTGCCGGGTGCGTTCGGCATCGTATAACATCCCTGCATATTTTGCGTTGTTTGGGTTGTCCATTGGGCTCTCCTCCAAATAGTATTTTGTAGTTAGTTGTTAGCCACTATTTAAGGGCAAAAAACTACCGTTTAAAAAATGTGCTAATCAGTTCGGCAAACTCTTCGGTGTGTTCAATCTGCGTCCAGTGGCCGCACTTGCCAAACACGTGTAGCTGGGCGTTATCAATTAACTGCAGCAGCTCGTAAGAGTTTTGCAGCGGAATAACCCGGTCTTCGCGGCCATGCACAATTAAGGTTTCTTGCTGAATGCCACGGATATAGTTTTGGTTGCCCGCCATACCCTCTACACCATTTTGGCGCGGTGCCGGGAACATGGCCGAGAAACTTTCTTGGAAGCCCGGTTGCATGCTGCTTTCGTAGCGGGTTTTAATAAGGTCTTTGGTAGCAAACGAGTGATCGTAGGTAAACAGCTCCAGCAATTCTTCCATGTTGGCTTCGGAAGGAGTGTAGCCCCAAACACGGTCTAACCCATAGGTTAGCGGGAAGGTTACGCCCATGCTGCCCATTAGCACCAGTTTGTTTACCCGCTCGGGGTATTTAATCGCCATCGAAAGTGCCAGCGCACCACCAAACGAGTTACCCACAAGGTTGGCTTTTTCAATTTTCAGGGCATCAAACAAATCAATGGTTTGCTGCACCCACACATTCATGTTAAACACGGGGTTTTCGGGGCGCTCGGTAAAACCAAAGCCCACCATGTCGGGTGCAATCACCCTAAAATCATCCTTTAATAAGGGGAATACTTTGTTCCAGTTTGCCCATGCGGTAACGCCCGGCCCCGAGCCATGTAATAGTACAACCGGGTAGCCATCGCCCAAATCGTGGTAATTGGTTTTAAAGTCTCCGGTTTGAATGCTGTTTGCAATTTCTGGTCTTTTCTCGCTCATGTCTTATTCTCCTTTTTGCTTTGTGTGTATATATAATAAGGTTGGCTTGTTAACAAAATTGGTTGGCCGCTGCCTATAGGGCAGGCAACAAAATTTACCCTGCGGGCTTTTAACGGGGCCGCATTTCGCCATCCCGGTAGCCCATCTCGTACGAAATTTCTTCGGCCGCTTGTTTTACTCTTTCTATCACCTGCTGGTAGCGCTCGGCCCGCATGTTGCTGCCAATGCCCGATACACTAAGGGCATAGCGCACTTTTTTGTTGCCGTCCCACACGGGGGCCGCCACGCAGCGCAGGCTATCCATAATTTCGCCGTTGTCGGTTCCATACCCGTTTTGCCGTACCTTTTCCAGCTCTTTTTCCAGTTCTGGCAGGGTGGTAATGGTGCGGCTGGTCATTGCTTTCAGGCCTTTTTGCGAAACAATCCACTTTACTTCCGAGCTGGTTTTGTGTGCCAAAAGCACCTTGCCAAGGCCACTGCAATGCATGGGTAAACGCACCCCAACGTCCGAAACAATGCGCAGTAAATGGGTCGAATCCATCTTCTCTAAATACAGCACCTCGCCGTTGTCCTCGGTGGCAAGCTGCACTGTTTCGCCAAGTTCATCGTTTAGCCGCCGCATAATGGGGCGGGCAACCAGGCGTACATCCCAGCCACGGGCCACAATGTTGCCTAGCTCAAAAAACCGAATACCCAGCTGATAATGCCCGCTGGCGGGCGATTGATCGATGTATTGAAAATCCCTTAGGGTAGAAAGCAGGCCGTGTACTGTACTTTTAGGCCAGCCCATGCTTTTCGAAATTTCGGTTAAAGACATTTCGCGTTGTTCTTTCGCCAGCAAATCTACCAGCAGCAGGGCACGCTCTACCGATTGCACATGAGAGGATTTTCGTTTAGGCGTCGCCTTTTCTTCCAGCTTTCTCCCCTCCATTCAAAAGCGAGTCAATTGTTTGTGCAATATTCACTGTTTTTTTACATCACTCGCTGTCTTTTTCATATACTTAGGATATCACAGCAATGTTAATCCGGCAAGGGTTTTGGTTCGGCATTGCCGAACAATGATTCTGCATTTACGAATAGTTGCAAAATTGAATGCACTTTTGTGCCGGCTGGTAGAACAAAAAGCAAAGCACAAACCCATAAAACCACGTTGTCAAAGGTAAATTTGCCATTGCATCAGCCTTGCCTTGCCCGCCAGGCATAACACTATGTTGCCATTTTTATTTTGGGGGTGCCCAGCCGGCGTGCCACTACTATTGCCCAATACCCAAACAACGTGTAGAATTAAGCAATACCGATATTTATATACCTTTTTAACAAGCGGCAGCTTTTACGCCACTAATTAACTGCATTTAGGAGTGACCCTTGTGTCTTTAGACCTTTTTAGCCAAATTATTGTAATTTTTTTGCTGGCAGCGGCTGGCTATGCGGCCCGCAAACGCAGCATGATTAACGACCAAATACAAACCGGGCTTTCCTCTATTGTGCTTAGCATTTCGGTGCCGGCCTCCATTTTGGCCGCCGCCAACATGGATATGGACCCCCGGCAGCTAAACAACATTGTTGTTATTTTGGTGGGTGCTTTGGTTTATTTTATAGTGGCGCTGGCGCTGGGCATGCTGCTGGGCCGCCTGTTGTGGCTAAACCCAAAGCAGCAGGTAATTTTTACCAACCTTGTTGGGTTTAGCAATGCCGCTTTTATTGGCTACCCTATTATTAAAATATTTTTGCCCACCACCGGCATCTTTCTGGCTTCGTTTTTTGTGCTGGTTTTTAACTTGTGCTTTTTCACCTTTGGCATTGGCCGCACGGCGGGGCAAACCAGGTTTTCTTTGCGCAGTATTTTTGGCAACATTAACACCCTTGCCTGCTTTATAATGGTAGCCCTTTATTTTTTGCAGCTTAAACTGCCAAGCCCCCTGCAAACCACACTAGAAACCCTAGGCAACCTTAGCACCCCCTTAAGCATGCTGGTTATTGGCAGCATGCTTGCCAATATCCGCATTAAAGATTTATTCACCACCCCCTCGCTGTATCTTTCTACCGCTTTGCGGCTGCTTATTTTGCCTACCATTACCTTTTTAATTGTAAGGGGGCTTGCCCTGCCGGGCCAGGCCGCCACTGTTTTGCTTATCATGTCGGGGCTTCCCTCGGCCTCGTTAACTGTAATTGCAGCCGAAAAATATAGCTGCGAGCCATTGTACGCTTCTAAGGGTGTGTTGCTTTCTACCTTGCTGTTTTTAGGCACCATTCCCTACATTGCTTTTTTACAGGCTTTTTTGGCGTAGCGTAAGTTTTTGTTTGTGGGGGCCGCCTATCAAAAGTTCACAATTATTCCCTTGCTTTTTGTATGGGCAACTACTATAGTTAAAGTAGAAGAAATACTTATAAACTGGGTGGTTGTGCAACATGTGGTGGATGTACATTTTTATTTTTGCGGCAAAGCTGGTAGAGGTATCGCTGGCTACTATACGCAATGTGCTTATTAACCGTGGCGAAAAATTAAAAGGCGCCCTTATTGGTTTTTTTGAAGTGATGATTTGGGTAATTGTTGTAAACCAAGTGTTAGACGGCATTAGCGAAGACCCTGTAAAACTAATTGTGTACTGCCTTGCCTTTGCTTGCGGCAACTATATTGGTGTTATTATAGAGGGCAAGCTGGCCATTGGCACCGCCTATGTGCAGGCCGTTGTTAGCCCCGAAAAAAAGGACGAACTAAGCAACATATTGCGCGAAAAAGGCTTTGGTGTAACCATTGTGCAGGGCGAGGGAAAAAACGGCATAGTAGATGTAATGATGATTTACCTAAAACGCAAATGTGTAGACGAAGCTATTTCCTTAATAAAAGAATGCTCGCCTAGCTCGCTTGTAACCGTAAACGATGTGCGCCACCTGCGCAACGGGTATATCCGCAAATAAGCGGTGCCATATACCACAAGCCACAGTGCAAAAGCTTATTTTTGCCTTGCTTTTGCTTGGTTGCCAATACACTTTTAACAAATATGCAATTGTAAGGCTGTTGCCCCGGTGTGGGCAGCAGCCTTTTTGTTGGTGCATCTGCATTTATGGCACCGGTAATGTCCTTCTTTTGTTCGCTTTGCCCTAAAAAAGCCCCAAATTCCACAAAACTTTCATCACAATTAATAAATATTCATTTGCGCCTTGCATAAATGTAATTTTATACATATAATAAGCTAAATAACTAATATTAATACATTTGCTTGTTTGGAGAGGCGGAGAACAGCATTGAACACATACGCAATTTATATTGATGGCGCGGCTGGCACTACCGGGCTGCGCATACAGCAGCGGCTTGCCGGCCAGCCCGGGCTAAAGCTGCTTACCCTGCCCGAGGGCGAACGAAAAAACCTTGCTGCCCGCCTGCGCATGATTGAAAATGTCGACCTTAGCATTTTGTGCTTGCCAGACGATGCCGCCGCCGAAATTGCGGCTGCTGCAAACCCCAAAGCCAAAATTATAGACGCCAGCACCGCACACCGCACAAACCCCGGGTGGGCCTACGGCCTGCCAGAACTTGCAGGCCAGCGCAGCATCATTCAACATGCGGCGCGTGTGGCAGTGCCCGGTTGCCATGCCAGTGGTTTTTTGGCGCTGGTAGCCCCTTTGGTGCAAAACGGCTGGCTGGCGGCAAACACACAGCTTTACTGCCACTCGCTTACTGGGTACTCTGGCGGGGGCAAGCAGATGATTGCCGAGTACGAAAGCCAGCCTCTGGCAGATAATTACGATAGCCCACGGGCGTATGCACTTAGCCTGCAACACAAGCATCTGCCCGAAATGCAGGCCGTTGCCGGGCTTACCACCACCCCGCTTTTTAACCCCATTGTGGCCAATTACTACAGCGGCATGCTGGTAAGTGTTCCTTTACCAGCATGCCTGCTTGCCAAAGCTGGTGCCACCCCCGCACAGGTGGCACAGTTTTACACCGAATATTACGCCGGCCAGCCGCTGATAAAACCACAACCCTTTGGCACCGCCCCACCCGATGGATTTTTACCCGCCGGGGCACTTGCCGGGCAGGACGGCATGGAGCTTTTTGTGCTGGGCAACCAAAGCCAAATTTTGCTTGCCGCCCGGTACGATAACCTTGGTAAGGGGGCATCGGGCGCGGCCATACAGTGCATGAACATTATGCTGGGGCGGCCTGAAACGGTGGCGCTGGTGGTGTAGGAAAAAGCAAGGGCCAACACCCTGACAAAGTATCATTTTTATTGTTGGGACTCGTAAGCAAGGTCAAGGTCAAAGGCGTTTCCTTAGTGGCCATTGAATAACCAATTTGCGTAGCAACGGTTCGGTTTTGGAGCCCTATCCCAAAATGCAGAGCTTGTTCTGCAAGGACCCGAAGTCGCCGCCCGCTACGCTCTTCAGGTGGTCGAACCAGTTCGCCCTATTCACCTAGCGGTGAATACCCCTGAGCAATCCGCCCCCGGAGGCGGAAGTAGACAGTGTAATAAAGTATATTTATACATGCCACTTTCTTCCATGGGAATTTACCCGCTGAAAGAAGACGGAAAATCTCTGCTTCCCAGTTATTCCCTTTAGTGAAACAAATTACGCTGCGAAATTCCCCATTGGCTGGTTTGCACAAGGGCAAATTCCCACTTACATCTTTTCTTTGATACAAGTAATATTTTTCATAAAACATCAAAAGTGAGGGAATAATATGACAACAATACCCGGCGGCGTGTGCGCCCCACAAGGTTTTTTGGCAAGCGGGGTGCATTGCGGCATCCGGCATAATAAAGATAAGCTAGATTTGGCCCTGATTATGAGCGAAGTGCAGTGCAGTGCCGCCGCTGTATACACCCAAAACAAGGTGCAGGGCGCCCCCATTGGCGTAACCAAAAACAACATTGCTGGCGGCAAAGCACACGGCATTTTGTGCAACAGCGGCAACGCAAACACCTGCAACCCCAACGGCACCCAAGTTGCCAAAGAATGCTGCGCCCTTGCTGCCAAAGCCACCGGCCTTGCCCCGCAAGATTTTATTGTTGCCTCTACCGGGGTAATTGGCCAGCCACTGGCACTGGCCCCCTTTGTTAGCGGCATACCAAAGGCTGCCGCCGCCCTTACCAAAACTGGCAGCAACGCCGCTGCCACCGCCATTATAACAACCGACACCGTGGTGAAAGAAACCGCTGTAGAATTTACCCTTGGTGGCAAAACCTGCCGCATGGGCGCTATTGGCAAGGGCAGCGGCATGATACACCCCAACATGGCTACCATGCTTATTTTTATTACCACCGATGTTGCCATCTCCCCCGCCCTGCTGCAAAAAGCCCTTGCCGAAATTACGGTTACTACCTACAACCAAATTAGTGTAGATGGCGATACTTCTACCAACGACATGGTGGCGGTACTGGCAAACGGCCTTGCGGGCAATGCCAATGTGCAAGAGGATTCGGCTGAATACCAGACATTTTACCAGGCACTGCACAGCATTTGCCTGTACATGAGCCGGGCCATTGCCGCCGATGGCGAGGGTGCCACCAAACTGCTGGAATGCAAAGTTACCGGCGCCCCCACCGATGAAATTGCCCGGGCGGTGGCCAAAAACATTATTAGCAGCAGCCTGTTTAAAGCCGCCATGTTTGGGGCCGACGCCAACTGGGGCCGGGCCCTATGTGCCATTGGCTATACCCCCGGCAACTTTAGCATTGATACCGTTAGCGTAACCCTGCAAAGCAGCGGCGGAAGTGTAATGGTGTGCAAAAATGCCGCCTATAACCCCTACAGCGAACAAGAGGCCGCCGCAGTACTTGCCAAAAAAACCATCGAAATTTTGGTGGACATGGGCACGGGCAGCGGCAGCGGCGAAGCTTGGGGCTGCGATTTAACCTACGACTATGTAAAAATTAACGGAGACTACCGCACCTAAAACTTAGCAGCGTACTGTAAAAATACAGCACTAAAGGGAGAAATTGTGGAACATCCAAGAATTGGCGTAATGGCCGACGTTATGGGCGAAGCCATGCCCTATATCCAAAAATACCAAGGCAAAACCATTGTGGTAAAGTATGGCGGCAGCGCCATGGCAAGCGCAACACTAAAAGCAGCGGTGATGAGCGACTTGTTGCTACTTGCCCTGGTGGGCATACGGGTGGTGCTGGTGCACGGCGGTGGCCCCGAAATTGACAGCCAATTAACCCGCATTGGCAAGCAAAGCCAATTTGTAAACGGCCTGCGTGTTACCGATGCCGAAACCATGGAGGTGGTGCAGCAAATGCTGGCCGGCAAGGTGAACAAAGACCTTGTTGCCCTGCTGCACGGCAAAGGCCTTGGCCTTTGTGGGCTAGACGCCGGCATGCTTACCTGCGAAAAACAAACCGAAGTGCCCGGCCTTGGCTTTGTGGGCGAGGTGCAGGCGGTGGATACCACCGTGCTAGAGTTTGCGCTGGGGGCGGGGTTTATCCCTGTTATTGCCACCATTGGGGCCGACGCAAACGGCACTGCATACAATATTAATGCCGACACCGCTGCTTGCAAAATAGCCATTGCGCTAAAAGCAACCAAGCTGGTTAGCCTAACCGATGTTGCCGGCCTGCTGCGCAACAAAGATGACGAAAGCAGCCTGATTGTGGACGCTGAACTAGGCGAAGTGGAACAGCTAATTGCCAGCGGTATTGTGGCCGGCGGCATGATACCTAAAGTGCAGGGCTGCGTAGAGTGCCTGCAACAAGGTGTGCAGGAAGCTGCTATTATCGACGGGCGGCTCCCCCACTCTATTTTGCTGGAGATATTCTCTGACAAAGGCAGCGGCACGCTGTTTTATACCAAATAAAGTTATGTCCGTTCGCAAGACGCCGCAAAAAAGGAGGGCTACCCTTGAACAGCCAACAAATAAAGCAAACCGATGCCGAATATATTTTGCCAACCTACGCCCGTTTTAACCTTTGCCTTGTAAAGGGCAAGGGTTGCACGGCACAAACCCCCGAAGGCGACACTTACCTTGATTTTACCAGTGGCATTGGGGTAAACAGCCTTGGCTGGTGCGATGATGAATGGGCCGCCGCCGTTGCCGCCCAGGCCGCCACCCTGCAACACACCAGCAACCTTTTTTATACAGAGCCTGCCACCCAACTGGCCCAAAGCCTATGCCAGCGCACCGGCATGGCCAAGGTGTTTTTTGGCAACAGCGGGGCCGAGGCAAACGAAGCCGCCATAAAAGCCGCACGCAAATACAGCCTGGATAAATACGGCGAAGGGCGCAGCACCATTATCACGCTGCAAAATTCCTTCCACGGGCGCACCATGGCAACCCTTACAGCCACCGGGCAACCTAGCTTTCACCAGCATTTTGGCCCGTTTTTGCCCGGCTTTGTGTACCTGCCGGCAAACGACATTACCGCACTGCAAGCCGCCCTTACCCCCGGTGTTTGCGCCGTTATGTTTGAGCCCGTGCAGGGCGAAGGCGGCGTGGTTGCCCTAACGGCAGAATACCAGCAGGCGCTGCAAAGCCTGTGCAACACTAACGATGTTTTGCTAATTGCCGACGAAGTGCAAACCGGCGTGGGCCGCACCGGTACCTTTTTGGCCTGCGAGCAAGCCGGCATAACGCCGGATATTGTTACCTTGGCCAAAGGCCTTGGCAGTGGGCTGCCCATTGGGGCCGCTTTATTTAACCAAAAATGTGCCGGCACGCTGGGCAGCGGTACCCATGGCAGCACCTTTGGCGCAAACCCTGTTTGCTGTGCGGGCGCCAATGTGGTGCTAAACCGCCTAACACCCGCATTTTTGGCCGAAGTTACCCAAAAGGCAAACCTGCTTAAAACCGGGTTATTGGCGCTGCCGGGTGTGGCAAGTGTAACCGGCCTTGGGCTTATGCTGGGGGTAGATTTTACAAACGGCCTAACCGCCGGCGCGGTGCAACAGGCAGCCCTGCAAAACGGTTTGCTATGCCTGCTTGCCAAAAACAAACTACGCCTGCTACCCCCCTTGGTAATTACCACGGAAGAAATACAAACCGGGCTACAAATACTACAAAAAACACTGGAGGGATTACAATGAAACACCTGCTAAAACTAAGCGACTGGACCGGCGAAGAAATAATTGCCACACTGGATTTGGCCGACAAGCTGAAAGCCGAGCAAAAACAGGGGATTCCACACCCCGCTCTAAAAGGCAAATCCATTGCATTGGTTTTTTCCAAAGCGTCTACCCGCACACGGTGCAGCTTTGATGTAGGGGTGTACCAGCTGGGTGCCCACAGTGTTACCCTTAGCAGTGCCGAAAGCCAAATTGGCCGGGGCGAGCCCATTGAGGACACCGCCCGGGTGCTGGGCCGCTACTTTGATGGCATTATGATACGTACCTACAAGCAAAGCGACGTGGAAGAACTTGCCAAATACAGCGGTGTGCCAGTTATTAACGGGCTAACCGACGATGCCCACCCTTGCCAGGTACTGGCAGATTTGCAAACCATACGCGAATACAAAGGCAAACTGGCCGGGCTAAAAATGGCCTATATTGGCGATGGCAACAACATGGCAAACAGCCTAATTGCCGGGGCACTGCTTACCGGCATGCAAATTTCCGTTGCCTGCCCGGTGGGCTATCAGCCTGCCCCCGCCGTGTTAGAGTATGCCGCCAAATTTAGCGGCTTTACCCTAACCGACGACCCCAAAACCGCCGCAGCCGGGGCCGATGTGCTAATTACCGATGTTTGGGCCAGCATGGGGCAAGAGCAAGAGGCCGAGGCACGCAAAAAAGCCTTTGCGGGCTACCAAATTAACAACGATTTGTTGGCGCTGGCCAACCCCGGTTGCATGGTGCAACACTGCCTGCCCGCCCACCGCGGCGAAGAAATTGCCGCCGATGTGCTGGAAGCCCACGCAAACGAAATTTTTGACGAAGCCGAAAACCGCCTGCACGCCCAAAAGGCTGTAATGGTAAAATTGATGGGATAAAAACAACCCCGCCATGCAATTATGGCGGGGTTTTACTATCTAATAGCTTATTTCTTTTTACGCAGTTTCAAATCAACACCGCTTTTTTCACCCGCTTGGTTTAACAGGCTGGTGGCAAAGGTGGCTTTTTCTTTTAGGGTGCTTTCTGGTTTTGTTTGTTGCGCCAGTTCTTTTAGCACGGTTTTCAGTTCTTCCGGCTGTAGCAAGTTTACGGCTGTACAAAAAAAGCTTTTACGGCGGCCATCGTTGTAGTTTTGCAGCAGGGTTTGCAGCAGCCGCATTTTTTCTTCCAAATCCACCTTATAGGCAGCAAAACCGGCGCCTTTTGCCTTGGCAAAATCTTGCCGCACATGCCTATAGGTAATAAACGAATCGTACGGCTCGCGGGTATTATACCTTGCACAGGGGTATTCGTTGCAAAGGTTGCAATACTGCACCCCGCCATGGCGTAAAGCGCAGCTAACAATGGCGCAGGTGGGGTGCTTTTGGTAAAAGGCTGCCCCACCACACCCGGGGCATTTAAAGGCTGCCTCTGCGCTGGTGTTTTCTTCAAAATTAGGGCACAGCCCACAATTTAACCCACAAAGCGAAAACAGAGGATACTCTCTGCTATACTCTTTCATTATGCTCTCCACTATCTTGGTTTTTACCGTCTTTTTATCATAGGGCAAATGTTCCTTGTCGTCAACAATATAACACGGCAACTATTTGCATAGCCAATTTCTATAATCTTCATGTAAAAAAAGCAAATTCCTCCCCTTTGCCCAAAATAGCAAATAGTTTATGCTAAAATTAACCCCCATGGCGGTGGCCTGCCTTTTTCTTGACAAACCCATTCCGCAGGTTTAAAATATGATAATGATTTTCAATTTCATATTGCCATGCCCACACCCATAAATGGAGGAACACCATGCAAGCCCCAAAAGCATACAAAACAAAACAACGGCAGGTTATTTTGCAGGCGCTGCAAGCAATGCCCGCTAACCATGCCACGGCCGAAAACGTGCTGGAAATGTTAAAACAACAAGGCGAAGAAGTAGGCCTTGCCACCGTTTACCGCAACCTGGATAAACTGGTGAACGAGGGCCTTGTACTAAAATACACCCTGCCCGACGGCATGCGTGCCTGCTACCAATATCTGGATAGCTGTGCAGAGCATGCCCATCATTGCCATGTTATTTGCACCGGCTGCGGCCAAGTTTCGCACCTGGAGTGCGAGCACGTAGATGAGCTTGCCGCCCACCTTTTGGCAGACCATCACCTGACGCTGGATAGGCACAAAACTGTATTATATGGCCTGTGTGCCAGCTGCGCCGCTAAATAAAAAATATTCTATTTACCCGCTGTTCCCCTATTTGGGGTGGTGGTTGCTTTTGCTTGCCTCAATAATAGATTACTGGAGAACCCCATGAAAAAAATATTTGCCATACTGCTCACCTGTTTGCTTTCGGTATCTGCCCTTGCTGGCTGCGGCATGGCTGCCGCTCCTGCTTCCTCTGCTGCTTTGCAGGGCGCAAACAACACTGGTACAAAACTAAAGGTGGTAACCACCATCTTCCCATATTACGATTTTGCCCGTGCCATTACCGGCGATACTGCCGAGCTTACCATGCTGCTAAAACCCGGGGCCGAAGCCCACTCGTTCGACCCTTCCCCCGCCGATATCATTAACATAGAAAACGCCGATGTGTTTATTTACACCGGCGGTACAGATGATGCCTGGGCCGACAGTTTGCTGGCCGCGGTAGACACCACCGGCATAACCGTGCTGCGCATGCTAGATACCGTGCCCCTGCTGGACGAAGAAACCGTGGAAGGCATGCAGGCCGAAGACCAAGGCCATTTGCAACCCCATACCAGCGACGAAGCGGGGCACGAGTGGGACGAGCATATTTGGACTTCGCCTAAAAACGCTGCACGCATGGTAGATTTTATGGGCGTTGCTTTGCAAGAGCTAGCCCCCCAAAACGCTAGCTTATATGCCAAAAATGCCAGCAATTACATTGCCCAAATAGAAGAACTGGACACTGAATTTGCCCAAATTACCGCCAACGCCCAGCATAAACTGATGGTGTTTGGAGACCGTTTCCCTTTTTTATACTTTGTAAAAGAATATGGGCTGCTTTACCGGGCGGCTTTCCCTGGTTGCAGCACCGACACCAACCCCAGCGCCGGCACAGTTGCCTATTTAATAAACACCGTGCAGCAAAACAACCTGCCGTATATTTTTGATATTGAACTAAGCAGCGGTAGCATTGCAGCCGTTATTGCCGAAGAAACCGGGGCCGAAATACTTACCCTGCAAAGCTGCCAAACGGTTAGCCGCCAAAATTTTGAAGCCGGCGAAACCTACGTAAGCCTAATGCGGCAAAACGCCAAAAACCTTGCAAAGGGGTTGAACTAATTGCCACTAATAACCTGCCAAAACCTTACCATGGCATACGATAAGCGAATTGCGGTACAAAACGTTAGCTTTGTGGTAAACCCCGGCGATTACCTGTTTGTTATAGGTGAAAACGGCGCCGGTAAAAGCACCTTAATGAAGGGTATTTTGGGCCTGATGAAGCCGGTAAGCGGGCACATAGAATATAACGGTATTGCCCAAAAACAAATTGGCTACCTGCCCCAGCAAACCATGGTACAAAAAGATTTCCCCGCCAGCGTACAAGAGGTTGTGCTTTCGGGCTGCTTAAACAGCACCGGGCTGCTGCCTTTTTACACGGCCGGGAACAAAGCGCAGGCTGCCGCCGCCCTTGCAAAACTTGGCATAGCCTCCCTGCAAAAAAGATGCTACCGAGATTTATCGGGCGGGCAGCAGCAACGGGTGCTGCTGGCACGGGCGCTGTGTGCTACCAGCAAACTGCTGGTGCTAGATGAACCCGTGGCCGGGCTGGATCCCATTGCCACCACCGAAATGTACTCGATCATTCAGCAATTAAACCAAAGCGGCATCACCGTGCTTATGATTTCACACGATATCCACAGCGCGGTTACCTATGGCAACAAAATTTTGCAGCTAAGCGGCCACGAGGTATTTTTTGGCTCTACCGCGCAGTACCTGCAAACCCAGCCCGGGCACCGCATGATGGAGGGACACCCGCTATGATTGCTTTTTTAAGGCAGGTTTTTGCCTACCCCTTTATGGTGCGGGCGCTGGTGGTGGGTGGTATTGTGGCCCTGTGCGCTGCGCTGCTGGGGGTAACACTGGTGCTTAAACGATACTCCATGATTGGCGACGGCCTTTCTCATGTTGGGTTTGGCACTCTTTCTATTGCCATGGCGCTGCAAATGGTGTTTCCGGCTTTTGCAAACATTCATTCTCCGCTGCTGCTCTCGTTGCCCATTGTGGTGGTAGCGGCGGTGCTTTTGTTGCGGCTTAGTGCCAACAGCAGCATTAAAGGCGATGCCGCCATTGCCATTGTATCCAGCAGCGCGCTTGCCATTGGCATTATTGCGGCTTCGCTTACTGCCGGCATGAACATAGACGTAATGAACTTTTTATTTGGCAGCATTCTTTCCATCACTGGCACCGACGTTGTGCTTTCTTGCCTTGTGGCGGTGCTGGTATTAGGGCTTTACATTGTTTTTTTTAACAAAATTTTTGCCATTACCTTCGACGAAAACTTTGCCAAAGCCACCGGCACAAACGCCGGTACTTACAACACCTTGCTTGCGGTGCTAACCGCCCTTGTTATTGTGGTTGGCATGCGCATTATGGGGGCTATGCTCATCTCCTGCCTCATCATTTTTCCGGCCATTACCAGCATGCGGATATTTAAAAGTTTTAAGGCGGTGGTGGTGTGCTCTGCCGGGGTTTCGTTGTTTTGTTTTTTTACCGGCATGCTGCTTTCGTTCGGCATTCCCACCCTGCCATCGGGCGCAACCATTGTGGTGGTAAACCTTGCGGTTTTTCTTGTGTTTTCTGCCATGGGGCTATTGCTGCGCCACAGGGCTAAACCATAAACGAAAGGGCCTTTGTTGGGCCCTTTTGTTACCAGGCTTAAAAGTTTTGCTTTTTAGATGACTTTAGGACGTTTTTCTTGTATTATAGTAGTACAATATTGAATACATTTGCATTTTGCTTTAAGAAAGGATTTTCCTGCTATGCAAACAACTTCCCCCAACAACTGCCCGGCCTGCGGCGCCCCCCTTGTACCCGGTGCAGAATTTTGCCCGGCCTGCGGTAAAACCACCAAAGCTGCACCGCCCACCCCAACGCAAAACACGCCCGTGGCAAGCTATGCCCCGCCACAACAGCCCCCCGCTTACGGCGTACCCACACAAAATACAGGGGTAGAAACCCCACCACAATACGCCCCCCAGCCGCCAGTGCCACCACAAGGCTATTCGGCACCGCCACAGGGCTATTCGGCCCCACCGCAAGGGTATTCGGCGCCGCCACAGGCTGGTTATTCGCAGCCCGGGCAGCTACCCAGCATGTATGCCCCACCAGCAAGTGGCGGGCAGTCCCCTTATTCTGCCGGTATGTCCCCCTACCAAACACCCCCTAAAAAAAGCAACACCGGATGCATTGTGGGCGCAGTTGTGGGTGGCGTAGCCCTTATTGGCGCCATAATTGCTTTGGTATTTGTGTTTTCTGTTCTTACCCCTACGGGCGATTATTCTGAAGGTAACTACCAAAATTTGGTGGATGATATTTGCTACGCCGAAGACCCCTACGATGTAACTTATTACGAGGAAGATTTGGAGGACTTTGCCAAAAACGCCCCCAAACTAGTAGAGCAAGACCTGCAGGACCTAATGCAGGCCAGCCTTGCTTTTGTAGATGCCTCCGCTACCAGCGAAGACGTTTACATCCAAGCCGAAGAAGAATTTAACGAGCTTTCCTATTCTTCCAATGGTTCTATTGCCGATTGCGCCGACACTTTGTACTATTATGTAAAGCAAGCGCACAAAAATTACCTTGCCACGCCATTGCCCGCCGCTTACCAAGCAGGCCAGCAAGCCCCGCTAGAGGTTGTTGGCATTGAGATATACCAGCAAGACGGTGTGGACTGCTACACCCTTACGCTTAAAAACAACACCGATAAAACCATGATTGCTTTTGACCATATGGCTTTTTGCTACGATGAAAACGGGAAAGCAGTGTTGAACCAATACGACGATAACTACGAATGGTTTTATAAGTACGATTTTGAACTTAACCCCGGCGAAGAAATAGAGTTTGAGTTTGAGTTTTCGGAGTATGTTGGCCTTGCTATAGCCTACCCCTATATTATGTATATAGAGTACCAAGACGGCGCCGAAGATGGTTTGTATGCCGATTGGATGACCCCCGAGATAACCACCGTGTTTGATGAAATAAAACCAGTGGCCGATGCCTGGGCCGTGGAAGCCGCTGCTGCTGGCGCACCTGTGGCCGCCCGCAAGCAAAGCAACATTTTACTTGCCGCTGCTTAACTTGACATTTTTTTAACTACGCCTTATAATACAAACGGACATAAAAACAGGGGTGCCGTATGGCTGAGATCCATCGTTTGATGGGGACCCTTTCAACCTGATCCGGGTAATGCCGGCGTAGGAAGTTTTGCGAAAGAGTAGCAGCTTTTAGCGCCTGTGGAAACCCTCCACAGGCGCTTTGTTTTTGTGTCCCACACAAAAACCGGCCTGTTGCTAAAGGCCAGAAAAGAGGAGCTTGTTATGAAAGAACCGTCCAAAATGTCTCGCACCGCTGTGTTGGTAGAAGCCGCCCTTATGGTGGCGCTTGCCTTTGCACTGTCGGCTATCCCCGGCATTAAATTGCCGCGTGGTGGTACCATCTCGTGGTTTTCTACGCTGCCCATCATTATTTTCAGCTTTCGCCATGGGTTAAAATGGGGGCTTGCCTCGGCCACGGTGTACGGCATTTTGCAAGCCATGCAAGGCATGGACAGTATTTTTTACGTAAAAACCCTTGCTGCCATGCTGTTGTGTGCCCTGCTGGATTATATTTTGGCTTATGCCTGCCTTGGGTTTGCAGGGCCTATTGCCGGCCGCTTTAAAAACCCAACCCTTGGGCTGGTTGTGGGGGTTGGTACCACCGGCCTTATGCGCTTTGTTTTTAGCTTTTTTTCTGGCTGGATTATTTGGGGCCCCTACACCGACACCGCCCTGCCAATGTGGATATACTCGCTTGGGTATAACGCCACATGGTGCCTGCCCGATGTTGCCATTGTGCTGGTGGCCGCCCTGCTATTAAGCCGGGTAAAAGCCCTGCATATTTTGCCCCAGCCAGCCGCTGTGCGCAGCTAAGCATTATTTTGTATTGCGCTTAGGTTATATTATCCTGCCGGCAGGATAATATAACCTTTTTATTTCTTTTGTGGTATAATTAAAGTGTAAGCAACCCCTATTCGTTTGTGTAGTTATGCAAGGTGAAAAAAGGAGTGTTGACGTATGGCAGAGAACACAGTTATTTGTATTGCACGCCAATTTGGCAGTGGTGGCCACCACATTGGCCGCACCCTTGCCAAGCAGTTGGGTATTGCTTTTTACGATAAAGAGCTGCTGAAACAGGCAGCCGAAAAAAGCGGAATTTTACCCGAGTTGTTTGAAAAAAACGATGAAAAGCCGGCGAGCGGCCTTACCTCGGCTTTTGCCTACAACAGCGTGGATGAAAAAATGAGCGACTATGCTGCCTACGCCGCCTATCTGCCGAACGATCGTATTCAAAACGCCATTGCCGATACCATTCGGGATGTGGCAGAGCATTCTTCTTGTGTTATTATTGGCCGATGTGCCGATTATATTTTGCGTGGCCGCCAGGGTACCTTTTCGGTGTTTGTGTGGGCCCCGCTCGAAGCGCGCATTCAGCGCATTGCACGCACCCACAACCTGGAGGAAGACGCCGCCCGTGCGCTGATACGTAAAACCGACCGTAGCCGGGCCAATTACTACGCCTTTTATACCGACCGTGATTGGGCCAGCGCCGAAAGCTATGATCTTTCTATAAACAGCGGGCGTTTAGGGTTAGAAAAAACAGTGGATTTAGTGGCACAGGTTTCGCCCTTTTTTGGAGGTTAGCTTTTACCTGCACCTTGCTAATGGCAAGGTGCAGGTTTATGCCATAGCCAGCCTTGTATTTTGCCCAAAAACTGCTATACTAATGTATGGCTATAACCCAAAATATGCGGAAACCCATTTTGCCGAAAATTAAGTATTCATTTTTAAGCAATGTCATTCTGAGGGCGTTTTTTTGCCTGAAGAATCTTTATCGTGCAGTTTTCGAAAGAAAGATTCTTCACTTCGTTCAGAATGACAAGCGGTTTCGCAAAAATTAATTTCCGTGCCTAAAACACGCAAGGAGTATTGTTACCATGACCCATACCCGCAAAAACAAAGGTGTTTGTTCGCGCTATACTACGGTTACGCTGCAAGGTGGTATTATCCAGCAGGTGGCGGTGGAGGACGGCTGCGATGGCAACCTGCAAGGGCTTTGCGCCATGTTGCAAGGCCAAAAAGCCACCGATGCCATTGAACGCCTGCAAAACATTACCTGCGATAGTAAAAAAACCTCTTGCCCGGCGCAAATAGCCGCCTGCCTAGCCGAGGCTTTGGCCACAGAAACAAACTAAAACACAATAACAAAACCCCCGGTTATATAAAACCGGGGGTTTTGTTATACCCTTTTTAAATTTACAGTTTTGTTTTAAAACTGCGCTTTAATAAAATCAAACAGCTCCCACACCGAGCCAAAGCCCGCAATTTCGGCCGTGATAATTAAGCCCAAAACAACCACTGCGGCAATAATTACCAAATACAACAACACTTTTAAAAATGTTTTCATTCTAAAACCTCCCAAAACATTGTGCTAGGTTTGCGAAACGAAAATTGTTTTACAACTGGTGGTCTAGCAGCACTGTGCCTTAATCATCCTTTTTTTTGCTGGGTATTTTTTTAAGCAGGGTAATGGATAAAATAATAAGGCCCATTACCATAAAAATGCCCAACATGCCAAATAGCATTACCTGCAAAGCTTCTAAAATCATACTCTTGCTTCCTTTCTATTGCAGCAGCACATGCATTTATTCTTTTAAAACAGCACGTTCTGCTTATTCGTTGCTATTGAATGCCGCATTTTAGCGGGCCACCAGCCCCATAATAATACCACCCGCAATAACACTGGCAATTTGGCCGCCCACGTTTACACCAGCTGCGTGCATTAACAAAAAGTTTTGCGGGTCTTCTTGCAGGCCCATTTTGTGCACAACGCGGCTGCTCATGGGGAAGGCAGAAATACCGCAGGCGCCAATCATGGGGTTTACTTTATTTTTGGCAAACAAGTTGTAAAGTTTTGCCAGCATTACACCGCCAATGGTATCGAACACAAAGGCGAACAGGCCAAGGCCCATAATCAACAAGGTTTCAAAGGTCAGAAACATTTCTGCCTGCATTTGGGTGGCTACGGTTATGCCCAGCATAATGGTAATTAGGTTGGCAAGCGCATTTTGTGCAGTTTCCGAAAGCGCGTTTAGCACACCACACTCGCGCAGCAAGTTACCAAACATTAAAAAGCCTACCAAGGCCACGCTGGCCGGTGCAATTAGCCCCGCAATAATGGTAACCACTACCGGAAATGCAATGCGCACAAGCTTAGAAACCTCGCTGGAGGTGTATGGCATGCGAATAAGGCGCTCTTTTTTAGTGGTAACCAGTTTGATGCAGGGGGGCTGGATAATGGGCACCAGCGCCATGTAGCTGTAAGCGGCTACCAAAATGGCCCCCATATACTTGGTACCCAGCGCTTTTGCCACCGAAATAGCCGTGGGCCCGTCGGCAGCGCCAATAATACCAATACTGGCAGCATCTACAAAGGTGAAGGTACCCGGGAAAAAGTGCCCGATGGTGCTGGCTAGCAAAATGGTTACAAAAATACCAAACTGCGCCGCTGCCCCAAACAAAAGCAGTTTTGGGTTTTGCAAAAGCGGGCCAAAGTCAATCATGGCGCCAATGCCAATAAACAGCAGCAGGGGGAAAAGCTCCCCGGTATCTATACCCGCGCGGAACAATACGCTAAGCGGGCCTTCGTGGCCAATTTGGTCGATAGCGCCGGAAAGCGGCAAGTTTACCAAAATGGCACCAAAGCCCATGGGTAACAGCAGCGCCGGCTCCATGTCTTTAGCAATGGCCAAATAAATTAGCAAAATACCAATGGCCCACATGCCCACCATGCGCACAAATAACCATGGGTCGTTGCCAATAATATCGATTAACGAGCCAAAAATACTGTAGATAAAATCCTGAATCACCTGCATGAAATGCCCCTTTTCTCCATTTATTATGGAATTTTTTAATTAAACTGCGTTGGTGCCAAAATTCGCCTTTAAAAACTCTAGCACATCGTCATATACTTCGGCGCGGTTGGTTTCGTTCAGCATTTCGTGCCGGCCGCCGGGGTACAATTTAAGTTGCACATTTTTTACGCCCGCATCGCGCAACCAATTGTACACCGTAACCACCCCTTTGCCATAATCTCCCACGGGGTCTGCGTCGCCCGCAAACATGTACACCGGCATTTGCTTATTTATACCGGCCGCCCACCCGGGGCTGCTTACATCTTTTAAGGCCGAAAATAATTCGTGAAAACCGTTTACCGTAAACTGAAACACACATTTTGCGTCGTTTGCGTACAAAGCCACAATTTCTTCATCGCGGCTAATCCAATCGTAAGGGGTTTTGGGGTTCTCTATTTTTTTAAGGTAAGCCCCAAACGCCATGTTGTGCACCAAAGACGAACGATGCCGTGGCCCCTTTATTTTGGCCACCAACCCTGCCATGGCAATGCCTGCCGCAGCCAATGGGTTTGGCCCGCCAGTGCCACTAATAACCAGCCCGCTTATGGTTTTTGGCCAAAGGGCCGCATAGCGTCGGGCAAAAAAACTACCCATGCTGTGCCCCAGCAAAACCACCGGCAAATGTGGGTATGCCTCGTGGGCTTTTTGGTTCATGGTGTGCAAATCTTGCAGGGCAAATTTACGGCCGCCCTTCTCGGTAAAGTAGCCAAGGTCGTCTTCGGTAGAGGCGCTGGCTCCATGCCCCAAATGGTCGTTACCGCAAACCACCACCCCGTTGCGGGCTAAAAAGTAGGCAAAATCTTGGTAGCGGTCTATATATTCGCACATCCCGTGCGAAATTTGCAATACGCAAAAGGGTTCTACCTCGGGGCAGGTGTAAAAAAAGCCCGCAATTTTGTTTTTACCATCGGCAGAATTAAACCAGATGCTTTTTCTCTCTATTTTCTGCAAGTTTCAGCTCCTCCTCTCCTATCGCCACTAATTTTAACTGCATAAAGTTTTGCACGGTATAGGTGGGGGTTACGCCTGCATGGTTTTCTTCGCCGGTAAAATTACACCAGCATGTATCTAGCCGGGCGTTTATGCCACCTTGTATATCAGCAGTTAAGCTATCGCCAATCACCAACACTTTTTCACGGTTTTTAATGCCCAAATATTTTAAAGCTAAATCAAAAAACTTGGCCGAAGGTTTATTTACACCCAGTTTTTCGCTTACAAAAATTTCATCGAAATAAGGCATTAGGCCGCTTTGTTGCAGCCGGCTTAATTGAATGCGCTGGTTGCCGTTGCTTATTACCGCAAGGGTAGCAAATTCAGCCAGTTCCTCCAAAAGCTCGCGCGCGCCGGGCATGGGCATTGCTTTGGTGGCAAGCCTATCCATGTATATTTTGTTTAGCTGGGCCGCATTGCCGGTTTGCCCGGTTGCCACCAAAAACCGGGCAAACCGCTCAGGGCCCAGTTGCTCTTTTTTTATTTCGCCACGCTCTAACGCTGCCCAAAGCTGGCTATTAATTTCCGAAAATTCTTCTGCTTGCTGCTGGCCACTTTCCAGGCCGGCTTCAACCAAAATTTCGGTTATTGCTTCGCGCTCGGCGGCTTTAAAATCCAGCAGGGTTCCATCTAGGTCAAGCAAAAGGCAATAATAATTTGCAGCCATGTTTTCCATCCTTTTTTATTATGCCACGTTTTTGGCAAGTTGCTTATTAAAATAAACTGCCAACCGCAGCAATTTGGGTTGCTAAATCGGCACGGTAATCGTCGTGCTGGGGGTTTAAGCTGCCCACTATCACGCCCTCGGTGCCCGGCGTTTCGGATACATACACAAACCGGTCGTCGCCCATATACATGCCCGCGGTGGTGTCAAAGTAAATAATGTCGCCTTCGTCCATGCTGCTGGCTGGTATGGTGTGCAAGGGGCTGCCGGGCTTTACAAAGCTTTCGCGGCCAATTACCACGCCATTAATCAGGTAGCTCATGGCCACAAGGCCCACACCGTCTATGCCAAAAGGGGTGCGCCCGCCCGCACGGGTTGCCGTGCCATTATAGGCAAGGGCTGTTTCCACAAGGTTCCAGCGCATATCGGCAGGGCTTATCTGGGTCCAATCCAAAATAACCTCGCCCAAATAAGAGGCCCGGGTGTACCCGGTGGTACCGGTGGGCAGGCCTACTTTTTGCCAGCCGCTATTATTGGGGGCACCAAGGGCCACCAGCAACCCGCCCCGTGGCACATTTGCCAACACCTGTGCAGCGGCAGCCGGTGCCTTTTGCACATCGATATACGGCGCCAACACCACCTTTTTTTTGTATTTTTTCCACGCCGTGGCAATTTCGGCATTGGTGCCAAGCAGTTTGGTAGGGGTATAGCCTTCGGTGCCATATTCGGTACGCACAAGGCTAAAATCAGCTTCTTCCTTTATCACCTGCACCGTCATGCCATACAGGGCTTCATCACTGCGCATTCCCTCTGCAGAAGGGCCTACGTACAGGGGGGCAATATCTGCAAAAACACTAGCCAAACCCATTCCAAAATCTCCTTACTTAAATGCTTGTTGGGCACATTGTTTATTTTGTTGCCTAAAGAAAATTCTCACACTCTTCGCTCGATAATAGAACAATAAGGGATTTATTATAGAAAATGCCTTTTTTGCTCGGCAGAGGCCGCAATTCCCAGCTTCTCGGTCAATATCTGCGGGGCCAGCATGCTGTTATCCAGCAAAGACACGCCTACATCGGCGGCACGGTTTTTTAGCGCCCTGTGCTCGTCTCCCAGCCTTTCGCCGGTTACCAGCACCGTGCTGCTGTGCCCGCCGCCAAATTTGCTGCTTAACAGCTTAATCTCCGACACTGCCAGCGGAGACGGCACCCCCATTTTGCAGCTGATGAACACCGGAAATGCCCCCTTCATCAAAAACACATCAATTTCGTTTTTGGTGGCATCGGGGCCACCGTCGGGGCCGTCCCAATCTACCACAAGGCTGGTGCGTACATCGGTAAAAAGGCCACTGCGCTTGGCTATAATATAACAATATAGCTCTAGCCAAATGCCTTGGTTTAACAAACATTTTTTGTGCAGCGGGCTGCTGAAGGTAATTTCTACCTGCTTGCCACGCTGCTTAAAGCCGGCCAACAGGCCATGGTGCCGCAGTTTTTCTAGTATGGGCAGGTTACTGCGCTGGCCGCCGGGCAAGGTTGCTGGCCCGCTTACCGTTAGTGTTGTTATGGCCGTGCCGGCCCCTATGGTTTGCAGGTAGGCCACAAAATCTGCCCATGCTTTGGGGTTGCGCTGTACAATTTCCCAGGTTTCCAGCGCCTGGTCTTCAAAGGCCTCGGTTACTTCGCCATGGGTATAATGCCCGCTGCCTTTTATAGAGGCCCCGGCCAAGGCAAACAATTCTTCTGCCGTAAAGGTGGGCATCACAAATTTTTGGGCAAATTCTTCGCAGCCTTGTATGTTAATAATGCGGCTATAGGTAAAATCGATATAATAAGCGGGGGCGCCTTGGGGTATGCAATAAGCGCCGGCCAGCAGCAATATCAAATCTCGCCCGCCAGAAAAATCGAACACGCAGCCGGGGTAATCTTTCATTACAGCGGCCAGCACCCGTTTTATCTCGGCAGGGTCGGCCGTGTTTAAGTAATAAAAGCGCGGCATAGCCTTTAGCTTACGCATTTTAAACAGCCGGTAAATGGCCGATTCTTTAAATACTGTTGCGTCTCGTACGTCGCACAAGTACACAATCAAATCTGGCTTAAAAGCGCAGGCACCCAGCACATTTTCAATTGGGTTTTTGTCAAACAGTTCTACCAGCACACGCAAAGTAGTTTCCTCCTGCCTATTGTGTTTGTGCTGCAAAAAAGCCGTTTTGCACAAACCTGCCAATGCTAACTATTGTACCGTAAAAACCAGCCCTGTGCAAGGCAAAAAAGCGCCACAAAAGCATTGTTTTTAAGGCATAGTTAGCCTTGCTGCCGCCAAAACATGGCATTTATTTTGTAAAACCTGCAACGTTTGCCCCGCTTGCTTGCTAAATTTGCTTGGCGTTGCCGTGGCCAGTTGCCTTGTGTGGCACCCTTTGTTGCGGTTACCGGGGTGTGTGGCGGCCTGCGCTATGCTGGTTTTCGCAGTCACATTATTGTTACATCTGTGTGGTAATTTAACCCCAAACAGCTTTTGGGCATAACATTATGGCCGGCCAAAGCATAAAAGTGGGTGAATTTTTGAAACATTTTACCGGGGAGCTACGTATAAGGGGTAGCAAAGCCGCCGACACTGTGGCCTTTACCCCCGCCTGTGCCAAAGCAAAACCAGACCTTGCCCGTATGATGGATTGCTATGGCAACGCATTGCTGCGCCTGTGTTTTATGTATTTAAAAGACACCCAGCTTGCCGAAGACGCCGTGCAGGAGACCTTTTTAAAGGTATATAAAAATTACCACCTGTTTGATGGCAGCAACAGCGAAAAAGCCTGGGTAAACCGCATTGCCATTAACGTGTGCAAAGATATGCTGCGCAGCGCATGGAACCGCCGGGTGAGCGTGGTGGAAGAACTGGCCGAAATTGCCGATGAAAACGGCACGATGTGTGACCCTGCCGACACCACCTTAATAGCTGCCGTAATGCAGCTAAAACCTAAATATAAAGAGGTTATTTTACTTTTTTATTACCAAGACATGAAAATTGCCGACATTGCCACAGCGTTAAACGTGCCTGAATCTACTATTTCGGTGCGGTTAAAACGTGCCCGCGAACATTTGAAGAAACATTTGAAAGAGTGGTATGCCAATGAAGGGGCCGAAATCTTTTAAGCAGAGGGTGGACGATACTTTATCTCCGCTTGTGCTTTCCCCTGAAATGAAGCAAAAAATACTGCAAAACGCCGCCCAGCCGCAAAAGGCCAAAAGGCGGCCTTTGCGGTTTAAACGTGCCTGCCTAACCGCCATGGCCGCCTGCTTAACCCTTGTGTTTGGGGTAACCGTGGCTGCGGCGGCTTTTCCTGCGTTTGAGCAATTTATTACACGCATGGGCGAAGATTTGCGCCAGATGATGCAGCCACTGAATGAAACATCGGTTTCTGGCGGTATTCGGCTAGAGGTTGCGGCGGCAGTAAACGATGGTGAAAGTGCCATTGTGTATTTTACCCTGCAAGATTTAAAGCACCAAAACCGTGTAGACGAAAACACCCAACTGGTAGAGCTTACGCTAAAACCGGGGTTTACTGGTTTTGCGCAGGTGGTGCATTTTGAGCCAGAAACCCAAACTGCCACCTACCGGTTTGAGCAAAACAATGTTGAAAGCCTTGCGGGCGAAAAAGCAACCCTTACATTGAAGGGATTTGTTAGCGGGCAGCAGCAAACTGAATACGCCGATACCGGCCTTACGGTGGCGGATATTGAGGCGATGTATCCGGTTGCCACCGCCGCCCAAACAGCCGAAGTTGGCGGGTATTCGTTTAGGTATGGCATGGGCGAAGAAATGCAGGCCATAAACGATGAAATGACAGCCTTACTGGAAGAAGAGAAGATGCCAACACTGCCGCTGGGCACCCCTGCGGGTACGCTTGCGCCTAGCTGGTTAAATCTTTCGGGTGCGGGGGTGCTTAATGGTTACCTGCACCTGCAGCGTAAAACAGGCGAAGGCGCTGCGCTGTTTGGCCACACCGAGTTTTTTATTGATTATGATGGCTATACCGCCGAAACCCCCCTGCCAGCAGCCCAGCTTAGCCTTGGCAAAACAACCGAAACCCTTGGGCAAAGTGCCGGCAGCCACAGCGAGGACATTTTGTACCTGCCCGATAACATGCCGTTTGAGGAAATGAAAATTGTTGGCCGGGGCACCACCTACAGCCAACTTACCACCGGCAACTGGCTTGCCACTTTTACGCTAAACCAAAGCCAGCCCGAAAAAGAAATACACTGCAACGTTGCGCGCAACACCTGGTGCATTACCCGGCTCGCAGTTTCTTCTATTGGGGTAAAGGCAAACCTGCAGGGCGAAATAAGCGAGCAGGGCGAAGGTCCCGAAATTGAGGTGTATACCCAAGATGGAACCCGGCTAAAAACTGCCACCAGCAGCATGCTGTACCACAGCGATGTAACCGAGCTGCGTGACAGCTTTGAGCGCCCGGTAGAGTTAGACAGCATTGCAAAAATTGTGGTAAACGGCGAAACTTTTACCTTTGAATAGCAAACAGCAAAACAGGCAGCCCCGCTAGATGGGCTGCCTATTTTGCTTTTTATTGGCCTAAGGGTAAATACCCCGCTGCTTGTGGCGGGCCATTGCGCCATGGGGCACGGGGGCGGGGCTTGCCCCACGGTATAAGCCCTTTTATTCGCCCAAATTCCATATTTCTTCGGCATATTGGCGTATGGTTCTATCGCTAGAAAAATGCCCCGCATTGGCAATGTTTAGCAGGCACTGGCGGGCAAAAGCCTCGCGGTTTTGGTAGGCTGCGTTTACCCGCAATTTTGCCTCTATATAGGGTTCAAAATCTAGCAGCAGGTAGTATTGGTCGGCCCGGTGCCAGCTTGCACCGTCTAAAATAGAGTGGTGCAAATCTGCAAACAGGCCGGTGCCACCGTCCGAAAAAGTCCCGTCAATCAGGGTATCTAGCACACGGCGTAGGCGGGGGTTGCCGTGGTAAATCTGTTTTGGGTTATAGGTAGCTTCCACTGCTTTAATATCCTCTACCCGGGCACCAAAAATATACTCGTTTTCTTCCCCGGCATGTTGCACAATTTCTACGTTTGCGCCGTCGTAGGTGCCCAGCGTTACGGCGCCGTTTAGCATAAATTTCATGTTGCCGGTGCCGCTGGCCTCGGTGCCAGCGGTAGAAATCTGCTCCGATACATCGGCGGCTGGTATCAGTTTTTCGGCGTACGACACATTATAGTTTTGCACAAACAATACCCGTATTTTGTCCCGGGTTTCGGGGTCTGCATCCAGCATTTTGGCAATTTCGTTAATAAATTTAATAATGCCTTTGGCACGCTTATAGCCCGGTGCCGCTTTGGCACCAAACAAAAAGGTGGTGGGGGTAAAGTTTGGCAGTTTGCCGTCCTTCAAATCAAAATAAAGGGCCAAGATAGAAAGTGCATTTAAAAACTGGCGCTTATACTCGTGCAGGCGCTTTACCTGGATATCGAAAATGGAGTTTACATCCAGCTCCATGCCATACTCGTGCACCCGCACATGGTTTGCCAGCTGCACCTTGCGTTGGTGCTTAATCTCGTTTAACTCCCGAAGGCTGGCGGGGTCGTTTGCGTAGGGCTCTAATTTTTTCAATTCGCTTAAATTGGTTAACCAGCCATTGCCAATGCGGCTGGTTATAAAAGCCGAAAGCTGCGGGTTGCAAAGGCCCAGCCAGCGGCGCTGGGTAATGCCATTGGTTTTGTTGCTAAAGCGCTCGGGGTAAATGGCATACCACTCTTTCAGGGCATCGTTCTTTAAAATTTCGGTGTGCAGGGCAGCCACGCCGTTGGTGCTGTGGGTGGCAAAAATAGCCATGCGGGCCATGTGTATCCGGCCGTCGTCCACCAAATAATACTGTATTTGGTCGGCCCCATTTATGCCCCTGTTATGCAGCTGTTGTTTTAGGTAGTTTTGCAGCATTACCACATAAGGGTATACCTCGGGCACAACATCGCAAAACAGGCCAACATCCCATTTTTCCAGCGCTTCGGCCATAATGGTGTGGTTGGTGTAGGCAAAGGTGTTTTTCACAATTTCAAACGCAGGCTCAAATTCCATATTTTCGCCCGCCATTAAAAGGCGCAAAAGCTCTGGTATGGCAACGGTGGGGTGGGTATCGTTTAGCTGGATGGCATAGGCTTTTGCAAACTGGCTAAAATTATTGCCAAATTTGGCCTTATACGCCCGCAAAATGCTTTGCAGCGAGGCACTGGAGAAAAAGTATTGTTGTTTTAAGCGCAGCACCTTGCCATCGTGCTCGTTATCGTTGGGGTACAGCACGCTGCTAATGGCCTCGGCATCGGTTTGGGCTTTGTAGGCCTTGGCCACCTTGCCATCGTTAAAGGCGCTAAAGTCAAAGGCTTGCAGCGGCTCTGCCTGCCAAAGGCGCAGGGTGTTTATGGTTTTGCCACCATAGCCAATTACCGGCATATCGTACGGCACGGCCCAAACAGCCTGCCCTTTAAAGCGAATGAGAATGCGCTCTTCTTCCCGGCGCACACTCCAGGGGTCTCCAAATTCCGTCCAATCGTCGGCTGTTTCCATCTGAAAACCATCTTGAAAATATTGTTTAAACAGCCCGTATTTGTAACGAATGCCATAACCGTCCAGCGCAAGGCCTTCGGTGGCGCCAGAATCTAAAAAGCAGGCAGCCAAACGGCCAAGGCCGCCATTGCCAAGGGCGGCATCTTCCACTTGTTCAAACATATTGGGGTCAAGGCCGGCAGCCTCAAAAGCCTCTTTTAGCTCTTGCAGCAAACCAAGGTTAAACAGGTTGCTGTATATCATGCGGCCAATTAAAAACTCGGCCGAAAAATAGCAGGCGGTTTTGCCGCTGCGGGCAGTGCCCCACACCGGCTGTACCTGCGCCATGGCAGCATTGCTAACTGCTGTATACAGGGTTTTAAGCCCAGCATTGCCGGTTTGCTGCAGGTATTGCTGCAAGGTTTGTTTAAAGTTTGGCATTTGGGGTTCCTCCTAAATAGTTGCTAGTCTGATAGTCGCTAGTCATTAGTCGTTAGTTAAGGGCAAAGGCCAAGGATGCCCCCCTCTCGGGTTCCCCTTTTTTAAGGGGGCCGGCAGGTGAGGTACGAGCCTGACCGGGGGATACTTTTGACCTTTATTTAGCTAGCCATTCTCAAATTCTTTTGCGGCCATACAATTTGGTTAAGCGGGCTATTTTTGCGGCTAACTCTTCGGTTAAAGCTGCCCCGTTTGCCCGCCAGCGCCAGTTGTTGCCGCCAATGGTGGCGGGGGTGTTCATGCGGGCCTCGCTGCCAAGGTTTAAATAGTCTTGCAGGGGGATAATGGCAATGCGTGCCACGCTGCCCATGGCTGCCCGTATAAAGCACCAACAGCCCTCGTCGGCATTATGGATGTTTAGATATTCCTTTGCCAAGGCCACGTCATCGGGCAGGGCATTTTCAAACCAGCCGTGGGTTGTGTCGTTGTCGTGGGTGCCGGTGTATACCACACAGTTGCGCTCGTAATTATGGGCCAAATAATCGCTATCCTCACGGGTATCGAAGGCAAACTGCAGCACCTTCATACCGGGGTAGCCGCTTTGGCGCAATAGGGCACGCACATCATCGGTAAGGTAGCCTAAATCTTCGGCAATAATGTTGGCCTTGCCAAGCTGGCGGTTCACCTCGCCAATAAACTGCATGCCGGGGCCCTTGCGCCACTCCCCCTCCACCGCTGTTTTGGCGCTGGCCGGTATGGCGTAGTAGCTTTCAAAGCCTCTAAAATGGTCTATGCGCAACACATCGTACATGGTTAGGCTTGCCCGCAGGCGTGCCACCCACCATGCATACCCATTTTGCCGCATAACCTGCCAGTTGTAAAGTGGGTTGCCCCATAGCTGCCCATCGGCAGAAAAACCATCGGGCGGGCAGCCTGCTACCTCCACCGGGTTTTTATTTTCGTCCAGCAAAAACAGCTCGCTATGGGCCCAGGTATCGGCACTGTCCATGGCTACATAAATGGGGATATCCCCAATAATGTAAACCCCTTTGCCATTGGCATATTGCTTTAACGCCTGCCACTGGCTATAAAACAGGTATTGCACAAAAATAGTGTAGGTAATATTGTTTGCCTCTTGCTGCTGCCAGTGGCGGGTAGCCTGCGGCTGGCGCAGCCGAATGGCTTGCTCCCATTGGGGCCAGGGGCGCAGGCCCATTTTTTCTTTCACCGCCATATACAGGGCATAATCTTCTACCCAGGCTGCGTTTTCTTTGCGAAATTTTTCTAGCGCAGCGTAATTTTTAAAGCGAGAAAACGCCTTGCGCAGCAAAGGCTCGCGGTGTTTAAACAAGGTTGCATAATCTACCTTTTCGGTATTTTGTCCCCAGTTAACAGCCTCGCACTCGGCTTTGGTAAGCAGGCCATCTGCGCAAAGCAGGTCTAAATCTATAAAATAGGGGTTGCCCGCAAAGGCAGAAAAACTTTGGTACGGGCTATCGCCAAAGCCAGTTGGCCCAAGCGGAAGCACCTGCCAATAGGTTTGCCCAGCCTTGTGCAAAAAATCTACCCATTGGTAGGCCGCTTTGCCAAAGCTGCCAATGCCGTAATTGGCGGGCAGGCTGCTTACCGGCATTAGTATGCCCGCCGCCCGGCTTTCAAATACTTGTTGTGTGGTTTGCATCATGGTTCGCTCGCTTTCCGCGGAAGATAAACTAAGTTGATTCTTTGGGAGTTCGGTGTATCCCCTATGCGCTAACTTTCTTTCACCCTTTTATAGTGTGCTTTTGGTGTCTTGCACCATTTCCCCGCCGTAGGCGGGGAAACTATCCCTTTAGCCCTTTACAGCACCAGCAGCTACGCCCTCTATGATGTATTTTTGGCTAAAAAGGTAAAATACTATAACCGGGATAACTGCCAAAATAAGGCAGGCCATAATGGCCCCCATATCTACCCGGCCATAGCTTCCCTTCATCATCTGGATAATCATGGGAATGGTGCGGTAACGCTTTTGGTCCAGCACAAGGTAGGGCAGCAAAAAGTCGTTCCAAATCCACATAGTTTGCAAAATGCCCACCGAAATATAGGTTGGTTGCATAATGGGCAGCACAACGCTAAAAAAGGTGCGTGGGGGGCTGCAGCCGTCTATCATGGCCGCTTCTTCTACCTCGATAGGCACCCCTTTAATAAACCCACAAAACATAAATACAGCAAGCCCGGCCCCAAACCCAAGGTACACAATGGGGATGGTGAACGGTGTGTTCAATTTTAGGGTATCGGCTGTTTTAGAAAGGGTGAACATAACCATTTGAAAAGGAACCACCATGGAAAACACACATAGCAGGTACATAAATTTGGTGAAACGGGTGTGCACACGGGTGATATACCACGCAAACATAGAGCAAAATAGCAGAATTGCCACCACCGAACCAATGGTGATGATAACGCTGGTGCTTACACCCGAAAGAAAATTATATTTGTCAAATCCGGTTTGGTAGTTTTCTAACCCAGCCCAGGTTTTTGCTGTTGGAAACACAAAGGGCTCCAGATTAATATACGTCTTCTTTTTAAAGGAGTTCATGAGAATAATGAAAATGGGGCTGGCATAAATAATACTTAAAATGGCCAGCAATACCGAGCCCATGGCCCGCCCTGCTTTTTTTGTCTTGCTCATTGCTGTACCTCCTTAGAGCGGGTTAACCGCAGCTGCAACAGGCCAATGCCAACAACCAGCAAAAAGAAAAGTACCGCTTTGGCTTGGCCTACCCCTTCGAACCCAACCCGGGAATAGAAGGTGTTAAAAATGTTTAGGGCCAGCATTTCGGTGGCATGGGCGGGTTCTCCCCCTGTAAGCGAAAGGTTTTGATCGAACAATTTAAAGCCGTTGGTAATAGAAAGAAACGTGCAGATGGTAATAGAGGGCATCATCATAGGCAGGGTTACACGAAACAGCCTTTGCCGCCCACTGGCGCCATCTATATTGGCTGCTTCCATAACATCGGTGGGTATGGTTTGCAGCCCCGCAATGTAAATAATCATCATGTAGCCAATTTGTTGCCAGCACACCAGTATTACGGTGCCCCAAAAACCAAACTTTGCATTTAGGTTTAGGGCTAAATCGAACTGGCTTAAAATACCATTAAAAATAAGCTGCCAAATGTAGCCCAGCACAATGCCACCTATTAAGTTAGGCATAAAAAAGATGGTGCGGAATATATTGGTGCCTGCCAGTTTTTTTGTTAAGGCCATGGCCAGCATAAATGCAAGCACATTAATTAAAACAAGGCTTACCACCGCAAACAGCGCCGTAAAACCAAGGGCATGCACAAAGGTTTCGTCTGCAAAAGCAAGCAGGTAATTTTTAAAGCCTACAAAGGTGGCGTCTTGCACCGTAGTAAATTCGCAAAAAGAAAGCCACACCCCCATAATAAAAGGAATAATAAAGCCAATGAGGAACGCGGCTAAAGTTGGAATAATGAAAAGTGGAAAGTATCGTTTAATGGCCTTTTCCATGAGATTTTCTCCCTTATTAATGTTAGGGCAACCGGTGAAAACGCATTTAAAATAACAAGGGCGTTTTATGGGTAAAATGGTTGCATGGCTATTAGCAAAAAATATGGCGGGCGGTACTGTATCATACCGCCCGCTAAGTTATGCGGCTTTTAAATGTGGTTTTTAATGTAGCTTAGCCGTTTACTGCAGCGTATTCTTTTGCCCAGCCGTCTACAAAGGCGGTAACCACGCCATCCCATTGGCTGGTGCCGGCAGCATAGCCAGTAAGGGCCGAGCCAAGGTCGTTCTTCCATTGCTCCGAAGGCATGGTGGTAAAGTTCCAGCTTACAGGGGTATAACCATCGGCAATATAATCGTTAGAAATATTTACCAGTGGGTTGGTTGCAGGCAGGTTGCCTTTAAAGGGAATTACAAAGCCCATATCGGTGCAAAGGGCAGTGGTACCTTCTTCCGAGGTAACACACCAGTACAAAAAGTCTAACGTTGCTTGAATATCTTCTTCGCTGGCTTTGCTGTTTACACACCAGTAGTTTTCGGTGCCGGTGCAAAGGCCTTGTTTTTCTTCGCCTTCTGCGCCAATGTAAATGGGCAGCATGCCAAGGTTGTCGTCGCCAAGGTCGGCGATATCGTTATAAGCCCAGGTACCGTTTTGATAAAATACAGCTTGCTCGGTTACAAATTCTGCCACAGCGTCATCGCCAGTTTTGGTGCTAAGCAGGGCGGGTTTAGTGGTAGAGTTGTTGATGTACAAATCCCAAATGGCTTTGTAGTTATCTAGGTAGCTGCCTTTAATCGCATCGGTAGAGCTAATGCCGTCTGCCTTGTATTCGTAGTAAATAGGCAGGTTGGCAAGGTGGGTTTTAAAGCGCCAATCCGAAGAACCATCCATACCGGCCGAGGTGAAGGCCGAGAAGCCTAGCTCGCCGCTGCGGGCGGTAATGTCTTCGGCAACTTTTTTCAGGTCTTCAAAATTCTTGATATCGTCTTGCGTGTAGCCGGCTTTTTCTAGCAGGCCTTTGTTGTAAATAATGCCGTAAGTTTCGATAACGTAGGCAATACCCGCTACTTTATCGCCATCTTTCAGGGCAAATTCGTCCGAAGAAAGCTCGCCATACAGCTGGCTAGAGGAAAGGTCGTAGCAGTAATCTTTCCAGCTGGCAAGGCCAACCGGGCCGTTTACCTGGAACAAGGTGGGGGCTTCGGTTTTGGCAATTTCGGATTTCAGGGTGGTTTCGTACTGGCCCGAAGCAGCGGTTAACACCGTTACCTCAACGCCGGTTTCTTCGGTGTAAGCTTTGGCAAGGGCTTGCCATTGCTCATCTTGTTCTGGCTTAAAGTTTAGGTAGTACACTTTGCCATCGCCCACAGCGGCACCAGTAGAAGCTGGGGCTGCAGTGCTAGGGGTGCTGGCAGTGCCAGTGCTGGCAGGGGTGCTGCCACAAGCGGCAAGTGCGCCCGCCATTAGCATGGCGGCAAGG
Organism: Ruminococcaceae bacterium OttesenSCG-928-A16; assembly: GCA_030267215.1. Classification (GTDB taxonomy): domain Bacteria; phylum Bacillota; class Clostridia; order Oscillospirales; family Ruminococcaceae; genus JAAYCI01. The sequence continues at coordinate 192,317 of JAJDJP010000001.1, read as the reverse complement.
CCAGTTGCAAGTAAGCGTTTCATTTTCATTGTCAAACCTCCTAGTTTTAGAAAAAATAAAAACATACGTTTTATATCAACATGCGCAGCAGCGGTTGTGCCCCTGCCTAACATGGCCGATAACCTATTTTTTAAGCATATGCCCCTTTGCCAATAAGGCAGCTTGCCAAGGGCAATCTTTGTTGGTTTACGCTTTGCTTGGCTGGGCAGCAAAACTTTCACCATCCAGGTATTCTGCCTTAAAAATAATGTGCTGGTGGGGTTGCTTTTTTTCCATACAGCCAAGCAGTATTTGCACGCTTTGGTTTGCCATTTCCTCGTACGGCTGCTTTACGGTGGCAAGCGATGGAATATTGTACCGGCCGGCCTCAACACCGTCGAACCCTACCACCGAAACATCTTCGGGAACTCTCAGCCCTTCGTCGTGCAGGGCACGCATGGCCCCAAGCGCCAGCATGTCCGAAATGCAGAACAAGCAGGTTTTACTGCTATCGGCCCGTATTAGCTTTTGGGCCGCTTGGTACCCTGCCTGGTAAGCAAACGTGCCTGCATAGGCTACACAGTTTTCGTCTGGCTGGGTACCGTTGTCTCGCAGGGCTTGCAAAAACCCCTCTATGCGCAGGCGGCTAATACTTTTATCGTCTTGCCGGTAGCCAATGGCCGCCACGTTTGTGTGGCCTGCCTTGCAAATTTTATCGGCTATGGCATAGCCTTCGGCGTAGTCGTCTACCGTTACGCTAGAAAACAAGTTGCGGTCCACCTTCTTGTGCATCGAGATGGTAACCATGATAAAGGGAACACCCAGCATGGCTGTTTTTTCGCGCTGATGTTGGAAGTTACCCCCTAAAAAAATTAGCCCTTTTGGTTTTTTCTCTTTTACAAAACTAATGGCTTCTTCAATTTCGTTCTGCACAGGGTCTACCTGGTGCAGCAACATTAAATAGTCATGTTCTTCTAATTTTTTTTGTATAATGGTAAGCATTTGTGTAAACAGGGGGTTGGTAAAACCTTTTACCACCACCGCAACCGCCCGTATGGGCTCTCGTTTAAGGTTGCGCGCGCTGTTATTGGGAATAAAGGACTGCGCCTCGATAACCTGCAACACCTTTTGCCGGGTTTTTTCGCTTACATCGGGGTGGTTGTTTAGCACACGGGATACCGTACTTTTGCTTACCCCAGCCAACAATGCAATATCCTGTATATTGGTATCCATGGTTGCCCTCCCCTTTTGGTTTTATTACCTACAAACTATGCTATTTTAGGGCAACATGCAACCCATTTGTTAAAACCTGCACAAAAACAGGCAAAACCGGGAATGTTCCCGGAACCGATACTGGAACCGGTTCCAGTTCTTGCTTTTAAGTATAGCTGGTAATATACCAAATTTCAACCCTGTTTTGCCATGTTTGTGAAAAAGAAATAGTAAACACTCCTTTTAGTTGTGCAATATCACAACAGCAGGCCTGTGCCACTACTGTACCCATGTTGCGGGCCTTAAACCGGCAACCGCATTTATTGTTTGCTGGTTACGCACTAAATTATATGCCCTACCCAAGCATATTTTATAAATAGGCCTGCTTTTGGCAGCGCCCTTCATTTTTCAACATTATAGCCACTCTAATGTTTCGCTCGCTTTTTATGCTTTCACAGCCTTATTTGGTAAAGTTATTTTATTAACAAATTGGTTCTACGCCAAAATCGTTGGGCATTACGCCAAATATCGCCGGTTTTATAAAAAAAGCACTATTTTAATAAATAGCAAACTTTTTTAGCCGTTGCTCCACAATGCCAAAACGGGGTAAACTCCCTACACAAAGGCGTGCACATCCGCCATTTGCCAGCTTTTTAATGTTTTTGGCCCTTTGCGCTTCGCCCTGCATAATCCGCCCTGTTTTCTCCCTTTATAGGTGCAATTTTGCCTGTTTTTTGCCTGCTGCGGGCTTTTTATGCAAAGGCTATTGCAAACCTATGAGTTGCCTACTTTCATCGGTTTCTCGTGCTTTATTAACAAATTGTTAACTAATTTTTCTTTGTAAAACATTATTGGTTATAGTGCACAAAAAACATGCCTTATTGTAGCGCAAAAATGTTTGACTTTACCAACAGTTACCCCTATGATGAAGGTGGAAAAGGCAAATGGCTAGCGCTGGCCTTTGCAACCTTTATAAGGATGACATGGAAAGGAGAGCCTATAATTGAGTGAAAAAATTACATCAACCCTTCGCATGCGGATGTCTGCGGCGGATGCACACTATGGAGGTGCCCTGGTAGACGGAGCAAAAATGCTGCAACTGTTTGGAGACGTTGCAACAGAATTATTGATAAAAGCCGATGGTGATGAGGGCCTGTTTAAAGCTTATAACCTGGTAGAGTTTATGGCCCCGGTGTACGCCGGAGATTTTATTGAGGTGTACGGCGAAATTACCGAGATGGGAAATTCTTCGCGCAAGATGCGCTTTGAAGCACGCAAGGTAATTGTGCCCCGAGCCGACATCAGCCCTTCGGCTGCCGACGTGCTGGAGCAGCCCCAGGTAGTTTGCATTGCCGAGGGTACCTGTGTAACCCCAAAAGCCAACCAACGCAAATAATATACTTATAGAAAGGAAGCACAGAACAGATGGAAAAACTAATTATTACCAGCGCCATTTGTGGGGCCGAGGTTACCAAAGAAAACAACCCTGCTGTGCCCTACACCGTAGAGGAAATTGCACGGGAAGCAAAATCTGCTTACGATGCGGGTGCTGCTATTATTCACCTGCATGTACGGTGGGACGACGGCACCCCCACACAAGACCGCGAGCGTTTTAGAGAGTGCATGGATGCCATTTACGCAGCTTGCCCCGGTGTTATTATTTTGCCTTCTACCGGCGGTGCCGTTGGCATGAGCGCCGAAGAACGCCTGCAACCCACCGAGCTAAACCCCTTAATTGCCACGCTAGATTGCGGCAGCTGCAACTTTGGCGACGAAGTGTTTGAAAACACCATTCCCATGCTTAAAACCTTTGGCGAAGTGATGACAAAACGTGACATTAAAGCCGAATGTGAATGCTTTGAAAAAGGGCATGTAGACACCGCCCTTTACCTTGCTAAAAAAGGCTTTATTCCCGCAGAAAAAATGCAGTTTAACTTTGTGCTGGGCGTGCATGGCGCTATGGATGGCAATGTGCGAGACCTTGCTTATCTTGCCAGTTCTATTCCGCCAGATGCTACCTGGTGTGTTACCGGCATTGGCCGGCACGAGTTTCCACTAGCGGCGGCAGCCATTGCTATGGGCGGCCACGTGCGGGTTGGTTTTGAAGATAACCTGTATTACGCCAAAGGGCAACTGGCTACCAGCAATGGCCAGCTAGTAGAAAAAGCCGTGGCATTGGCCGGCCTGCTTGGCCGCGAAATTGCCACCCCGGCAGAAGCAAGAAAGATTCTTTCGCTTAGGGCCGATTAGTATTTTTCGCAAATAAAGGGCACAAAACAAGGGTGCAAGCGGCAATTACACAATTGCCATTGCTTAACAGGTAAATTTAAAAACCGCAGCTTTGGGCCTTTTATTACAAATACTTAACTTTTTTATATGAAAAGGGAGGGTCATCTCAATGAGTTCTGAAAATAAAACAGCAAAAAAATCTGGTATGAGTATTGTTGACTACTTTATGCTTGGTTTTGGCGCCATGGTTGGCGTGGGCTGGTCGGTTGCTATCAACGGCTGGTTTGCCAGCGGCGGCGGCGCACTACCCACACTTTTGGCATTTGTTATTGGCACCCTGCTTATGATACCTGTTGGCTTTTGCTACGCAGAGCTTACCCCCGCCATGCCGGTTGCCGGCGGCGTTGTTGCCTTTACCTACCGGGCATTTGGTAAGTTCCCCTCGTTTATTGCGGGCTGGTTTGTGGTTTTAGCCTATGTAAACGTGCTCCCGTGGGAGGCCATCTACATCAACGACGTACTGGGCATGATGTTCCCCATTTTAAAAAGTGGAGAACCATTGTACACGCTGGGCGGCGCGGGTATATACCCCATTGCTTTGGTTGTGGGCATTGTTGTTTCGCTTGTTGTTATCTGGATCAACTGGGTTGGTTCCAAGGTTGCCATCCGGTTTCAAACCATATGCACCGCGTTACTGGCGGTTACCGGCATTTTACTTATTATTATGGCGCTATTTAAAGCCAACCCCAGCAACCTGCTGCCAGTGTACCAAAACATTGGCAAGGGCAGCCACAGCAACTTTTTGGGCGGCCTGTTTGCCATGTTGGCCAGCGCTCCCTTCTTCCTGGCCGGGTTCGATACCATTCCCCAAGGCGCTGAAGAAGGCTCTGCCGGCTTAAACTTTAAAAACCTTGGCAAGGTACTTCTTATTGCCGTTATGGCAGCTGGTGGTTTTTATTGCATGATGATTCTTTCGACTGGTATGGCAATGCCCTGGATGCAATTTGCCGAGCAAGCCCGTCCGGCCGTTTCCATCATGTTCCGCAATTTGTACCCCGGCATTATTGGCGAAATTATGTACTGGCTTTCGCTGGTAGCCGCTTTGGCTGGCCTGTTTACCACCTGGAACGGCTGCTACATAGCTGGCGCCCGCCTAATTATGGGCCTTGGCCGTGCACGGTTTTTACCCGGCTTTTTTGCCAAAGTGCACCCTAAATACGGCACACCGCTTGGCGGCAATGCCTTATGCGCCATTGCCACATTGGCAGGGCCTTTTATTGGCATTGGCCTTATAGACCCACTTACCATTATTGGCTCTACCGCATTTGTTGTGGGCTGGTTCTTCGTTTCGCTTTCGGCGGCGCGCCTGCGCAAAACCGAGCCAGACATGAAGCGCCCCTTCCGTATGCCGGGCGGCGCCCCCATGGCTATTGTGGCCAGCATCGTGTCAGCCATTCTTATCATCATCACACTTATTCCTGCTTCGCCCGGGTACATGGGCAACGTAGGCATTGGCTACCTAATTGGCTGGATTGTGCTGGGCCTTATCCTGTATGGAGTTTCCAGCAAATACCGCAACTCGGTAACCGAAGAAGAACGTACCGAATCCATCTTTCAATCTAAAAAATAAGTAGCGCTTGCAGGCAACCGCCTGCACAAACAAAATGTCTTTCCCCCGCCCGGGGCGGGGGAAAGACACAAAATAATGGCACCTTGCGTACAAAACTGTTATGCGGTAAGCTAAATATAGCAAAGCCTGCTTTTTGGGTGCATTTGCACTAAGTAAGCCAATGTAGCCGCACCTTTGTTAAAAAAATTACTGTAGCGCCGCGCAAACAGGGAGAACTTATGGAAAAAGGAAAATATGGAGAACACCGTGTACTGCAGCCAAGCAACGGCTGCCTGCCACAAGCCGCATGGAAAATTGACAACACACCCGAAATTTTAAGCAACGAAATATTGATTGACGCCGATATTTTAAACATTACCTCTACCGCTTTTAATGCTTTAAAACGGCGCAATAACGGCGACAAAGAACGCATTAAAGCCGAAATTTTGGCCATAGTGGCCGAGCGTGGCAAGTTTCAATGCCCCGACACTGGCTCTGGCGGCATGCTGGTTGGCCGCATAGAAAAAATTGGCGAAGATTTGCTGGGTAAGGTAGACCTTGTGGAGGGCGAAACCATTGCCACCATGGTATCGTTAACCTTAACCCCCCTATTTTTACAAGAAATTACCGAAATTGACGTGGACACCGACCAGGTATTTGTAAAAGGCAAAGCCATTTTGTTTGAATCTGGCATTTATGCAAAAATGTCGCCGCATTTAAGCAAGGCACTGTGCCTGGCCGCTATGGACGTAGCCGGCGCACCCGGCTGGACGGCAAAGTATGTGCATGCCGGCGATAAGGTGGTTGTAATTGGCACTGGTAAAGCGGGCCTGCTGTGCCTGCACGAGGCCAAAAAACGAGCGGGCAACACCGGCCTTGTTATTGCTATAGATAGCAGCGAAGCCCAATGCCAACTGGTGCGAGATGCCGGCGTGGCCGACCACGTATTGTGCATGAACGCACAAGATAACCTTGCCGTAATGCGCGAGGTAGATAGGCTTACCAACGGCACCCTGGCCGATTTTGTGGTGAACACCGTAAACACTGACAGCACCGAAATGTCCTCTATTTTAAGCTGCAAAGACCACGGCAAGGCCTTGTTTTTTAGCATGTCTACCGTGTTTAGTAAGGTGGCGCTTGGGTGCGAGGGCGTTGGCAAAGAAATGACCCTTTTGGTTGGCACCGGTTACACCAAAGGCCATGCCGAAATAGTGTACCAAATTTTGCTTGAAAATGATGTAATCCGCAGTTATTTTGAGCGGGTTTACGGCGGATAAATTGAACCAAAAAACAACACACACCCCTGTTACAGAAAGGACTTGCTATGAGAGAGACAATGATGGTGTATTACTTTTCGTTTTTGCTTATAACGCTGGCCTGTATTTTAATAACAGGGGCAGTTGCAAAAAAAATGTTTGCCTCTTCGCCAGAGTATGACCGCCAGTTCCGCATGGTGCGCAAGCTGGCATTGCAACTATCTTCTATTTTGGCGCTTATTAGCATGCTGGTAATTTTTTTCACCAGCATTTCGGCCATGGCTATTACCTACCTGTGCATACCCTTTTTTGTGCTGCTAATGTATGTGTTTATGAACTTTTTTAAACTGCGCAAAAGTTATAAAACATATGGAGGCAAAAACCAGTAACCTGGCTTACACCACCGGTATCCATAGCTCGGCATAGCTTTGGGTGTGGCGGCCAAACACATTGGTTAGCAGGTAGTTAAAGCGTATTAAATCGGTTTGGCTGTAGCCATTTTCGTCCATCCAGGCCAGCAAATTGGTTACGCCTTGTAGCAGGGCCTCTGGCGTGCTTAGCGCCACCACCGTGTGGGCACTACGCTTGCTGTTTACCAGCGTTTTATCCTTAAATTTTTCGGTTACGCCATAATCCATGGCGGCCCGGCGCAAAATATACAAATACTGTTTTTCAATGTCCCAGTTGCCTGCGGCGTCCTTCTCTATAGCGCCACCAATGCTGCACAGGTGGTACAGGTGCGAGGCCGCAATCGACTGCCCGTCTTTTTGAATAAACAAGCTTTCGGCGCTCTCGTCATACTCCGACAATACATAAAACGAAGGGTGTGGCAAAATAGAGCATACCCCAAGCCCAGCCTCTATGGTTTGGTGGGCTTCTTCTATGGCGCGCAGCTTGTACAATAGTAGGGTTTGGTTGTGGATACTTTTTTCCACATCCCGCTGCTTTTCGGTAAAAAATTGGCGCATATCTTGGTTGCCACGCGTTTTAACAATTTCTTTTATCTCCTTAATGCTAAGGGATATATCACGAAAAAACACAAGGTCAATTAACTGGTTTATATCTTGCATGGTGTAATACCGGTAGCCGTTGGCTTCGCTTTTTTGCGGAATAATTAAACCCTCTTTTTCGTAAAAGCGCAGGGTTTCTGTAGAAATTCCAACCAACTTAGATACTTCGCCAATTAAAAAAGTGTTTTTCATAACCTGCCCCCTTGCGGCATTAAGCCAAGCAATATTGTTACTTTAAATAGTATCATAAGGCCAAAATATTTTCAAAGTAAACATAAAAATACCCTGTAGCACCATTACAGGCAGGAGGGATACCATGGCAAAATTTATAACCCCCGCGCAAGCGGCAGAAATGATACCCGAAGGTGCCAGCATTATGGTGGGCGGGTTTATGGGGTGCGGCAACCCGCATAGCATATTGGCAGCACTGGCCCAAAAAGGCACCCGCAATTTAACCCTTATTTGCAACGATGCTTCGATGCCAAACGGGCCAGATGGCGATGACTTTTATGGTGTTGCAAAACTGGTGCACAACAAACAAGTAAAAAAGCTAATTGCCACCCATGTGGGTTTAAACCCCGAAGTGGCCGAGCAGATGAACGACGGAACACTGGAAGTGGTGTTGATACCCCAAGGCAGCCTTGCCGAAATGATACGTGCCGGCGGTGCCGGCCTTGGTGGTGTGCTTACCCCTACCGGGGTTGGCACCACCGTAGAGGGCGCCGAGCATGTGCATAGTATTGTAGAGGTAGACGGCCGAACCTATTTGCTAGAGCGACCCCTGAAAGCCGATTTTGCACTGCTAAGCGGCCACACAATAGACACCCACGGCAATATTTGGTACAAGGGCACCACCCGCAACTTTAACCCGGTAATGGCCACCGCCGCCAAGGTGGTAATTGCCGAGGCTGATACGGTGGTGGAAACCGGCCAAATAGAACCCGAAAATGTAGTAACCCCCGGTGTTTTGGTGCACTATGTTGTGGAAGGAGGCCGCGAATGATGAACAAAGAAGATATTAAAAACTTTATAGCCAAGCGCACCGCCCAAGAGCTAAAAGACGGCGACCTTGTAAACCTAGGTATCGGCCTTCCTACGCTGGTTCCCACCTTTTTGCCCAAGGATATCCACGTGGTGCTGCAATCCGAAAATGGAATTATTAACACCGGCCCCAGCCCGCAGCCGGGCAGCAAAAACCCGATGTACGACCCGCTGTTTGTGGTAAACGCAGGCGGCGCCCCTGCCTCGGTTTTGCCGGGCGGAAGCTTTATCGACTCTGCCCTATCGTTTGCTTTAATACGTGGTGGCCACGTAGATTGCACCATTTTAGGCGCACTGGAAGTAGACAGCCACGGCAACTTGTCTAACTGGATTATTCCGGGCAAAAAAGTGCCGGGCATGGGCGGCGCTATGGACCTTGTTGTGGGCGCAAAAGATGTGATTGTAGCAATGGAGCACACCGCACGCGGCAACCACAAAATACTGCAAGAATGCAAACTACCCTACACCGCTGTAAATTGTGTAAACAAAATTATTACCGAAATGGGTGTAATGCTGGTTGTGCCCGAAGGCATTTTGCTTACCGAATATAACCCTGAATTTACACTGGAAGAAATACAAAATTGCACCGGTGCAAAGCTACTTATTTCTAAAGACATAAAGCAAATGCAATAACGGCAACGTATGGCAAATGGTTTTGCTTTTTTACCAAATACGCTTTAACCCTCAACCACCCCCATGCTTTAGCTTGGCGGTGTAGAAAGGATGTAACCCATGCAATATTTGGAGTATACTGTAGAAAACGCAGTGGGCACGCTAACCATTAACCGCCCGCAGGCATTAAACGCTTTAAACAGCGAAATGGTGGCAGAGTTGACAACACTGCTGAAGGAGATTGCTGGCTCAAACCTGCGCTGCCTAATACTAACCGGTGCGGGCGAAAAAGCCTTTGTGGCCGGGGCCGATATTGGCGAAATGAAGGACTTTAACCCCAGCGAAGCCGAGGCTTTTTCGGCAGAGGGCAACCTGGTGATGGAGCTGCTGGAGGGCCTGCCCATGCCAGTAATTGCGGCGGTAAATGGTTTTGCGCTGGGCGGCGGGTGCGAGCTTGCCCTTAGCTGCGATATACGCATTTGTGCCGATAATGCCGTGTTTGCCCTGCCCGAGGTGGGCCTTGGCATATTGCCCGGCTATGGCGGCGTGCAACGGCTGGTGCGCACGGTGGGCTTGGCACGCGCTAAAGAGCTTGCCTATACCACCCGCAAAGTAAAAGCTGAAGAAGCGCTGGCCATTGGCCTTGCAAACCAGGTGGTGCCTGCGGCCAGCTTAATGGAAAAAGCCCTTGAAATGGCACAAAAAATAGCAGCCAATGCCCCCTTTGGGGTGCGGGCGGTTAAACAAGTGGCAGATGCCAGCGTGGGGCTGCCATTAAACAAAGCAACCCGGCTAGAAACCAAAGTGTTTGGCCAATGTTTTGCAACCCAAGACCAAAAAGAAGGCATGGCCGCTTTTTTAGAAAAACGCAAACCTGCCCCATATACCGGCAAATAAAAATAGGCCTCTATTGGCGCAAAACAACTGTTTGTTAATACAAAACCAACCAACAATAAAAGGAGGGTGGTACGATGAAAGTAGCCGTGATAGGCGCCGGTACCATGGGGGCGGGCATTGCCCAGGCTTTTGCCGCAAACCCCAATTATACCGTGCTGCTATGCGATATTAAACCAGAATGGGCCGAGGGTGGCAAAGCAAAAATCGCCAAAAACCTTGCCCGGCTGGTAAGCAAAGAGAAAATGACCCAGCCGGAAATGGATGCGTTGCTTGGCCGCATTACCACAGGCCTTGCTAAACAAGCGGGCGAATGCGACCTTGTTGTGGAAGCCGCTTTGGAAAAAATGGACCTAAAAAAAGAACTGTTTTCAGAGCTTGACAGCCTATGCAAACCCGAGGCCTTGTTTGCCACCAACACCTCATCGCTTTCGGTTACCGAGTTAAGCGCCGGGCTTGGCCGCCCGGTAGTTGGCATGCACTTTTTTAACCCCGCCCCGGTAATGAAACTGGTGGAGGTTGTGCGTGGCCTTACCACCCCGCCCGAGCTTGTGGATAAGATTGTGGAAATTGCGCAGGCCATTGGCAAAACGCCGGTTGTGGTGCAAGATTGTGCCGGCTTTGTGGTAAACCGCTTGCTGGTGCCCATGGTAAACGAGGCGGTGGGCATTTACGCCGAGGGCATTGCCAGCGCCGAAGACATAGACACCGCCATGAAGCTGGGCGCAAACCACCCCATGGGCCCCCTGGCACTAGGAGATTTAATTGGCCTGGACGTATGCCTTGCCATTATGGAAGTTTTGTATAGCGAAATGGGAGATTCGAAGTACCGGCCCCACCCATTGCTACGCAAAATGGTGCGGGGCGGTAAACTGGGCCGCAAAACAGGCAGTGGTTTTTTTAACTACACTGCATAAGTTACACCCGCTATTCTACAGTGGTAAAACACTGCTTTAGCCTTATAAAAAGCCTGCACACTAACATAAGTGTGCAGGCTTTTAGTGGTTTTTACAGCAGGCTGCCATTGCTATTAATAATACTTGCATACCAGTAAAAACTATCTTTGGGGGTGCGTTTTTGGGTTTCAAAATCTACATAAATTAGCCCAAACCGCTCGCTATATCCTTTGGCCCACTCAAAATTATCCATCAAACTCCAGTGGAAGTATCCATCCACCTCCACACCGTCTTGCGCAGCACGCTGCAACTGCTGCAAATACCGCTGGGTAAAATCAATACGGTTGGGGTCGTGCACCTTACCGTCCAGCGATACAACGTCGTGGCAAGAAAGGCCGTTTTCGGTAATAATAACCGGCAGTTTATAGCGCTGGTGCAAAAATTTGGGTGCCCAGTACAGCCCTTCGGGGGTTATGGGCCAGTTTACCGCTGTGCGCGGGTGCCCGGGTTTAAATGCCTGCACCACCGGCTGGCCATTTTCGCCCATTTTTACCGGGGTAGAATTATAAATGTTGTGGCCATAAAAATCTAACGGCTGGCTAATAATTTTCATGTCATTGGGGCCAATGGCGGGCATATCATCGCCAAATGCCTGCGCTGCCTCGGCCGGGTATTCCCCAAAAAAGATAGGGTCACTCCACCAGGAAATACCCATCGGCCAATCGCCATTCACATCTACCGTAAAGGTAGCTTTGCGGGCCGCTTCAATATCTTGGGCGCTGTTGCTGGCCGGGATATAGGTGCTGCCTGTAGGGGCATAGCCAATTTTGCAGCCCGGCACACCGGCACGCAGCAGTTGCACCGCTTTGCCATGGGCAAGCAACACGTTGTGGGCCATTTGCAAAATATCACGGCGGGTTACTTGTAGTTTTGGGGCCATTTCGCGGCCTGTAAAAGCAAGGCCAATAAAACATTGTGGCTCGTTAAAGGTAAAAAAGTGCTTTATTTTGTTGCCAAAAAGGCCAATTATCGTTTCGGTATATTCGGCAAACCACTGGGGGCTGGCCGGGTTTAACCAGCCACCACGCTTTTGCAAAGCATAGGGATAATCCCAATGAAACAGCGTAGCATAAGGTGTAATTCCGTTTTGCAGCAATTCATCAATTAAAGTTTGGTAAAACCGTATCCCATCGGGGTTTACTGTGCCGGTGCCCTGTGGCATAAGCCGGGGCCAGCTAAAAGAAAACCTGTACGCTTTTATGCCCAGTTCTTTCATCAGGGCCACATCTTCGGCCAGGTGGTGGTAATGGTCGCATGCTACATCGCCGTTGTGGTTTTCGTAAATATTGCCGGGTTGCTTGCAAAATACATCCCAGTTAGAAAGCCCCTTGCCTCCCTCGTAGGCGGCCCCTTCTATTTGATAAGAAGCCGTGGCAGCTCCCCACACAAAATCTTGTTTAAAGCCCATATTATCACACTCCTGCTATTATTACGCCAACGCCCTGTTTTACGGCAATGGCAACTTTTTACCCGCTACGGTTGCCAGGCCTGCAATTAGCCTTGCCCCCAAATACCCCACTGCGTAAGCGCCGGAAATGGCGAGTCATCCTCTGCTTTTACAAGCTGTGTCATTTTCATCCATTCTATTGCACGGGGGGCAAACGCAAACTCTTGCCCGTCGCCTGTTTTATGCAAATGCAGCAACTCGCTGCTGCCGTCTGAAAACAGCAACGTAGCCTGCTGCCAATAACTATCGTGAGGAAAATCTGCCCGCAGGTTAATAACGGCTTTATCCACCGTTACCGTTCGGCCAAATTCTATCATAATTTCGGCATGGGGGTTTTCATCGTCTCCCCAGCTTTGGTACGGCCAGGCACCGTGGCTTTTAGGCTCCACCACACCATCTATGGTGTTGCGTGCCGCAAAAACCGATTCATCCCTTGTTTCTACACTGGCTGTACAATGGGGGAAATACACCGTTTCCCCTCGCCTATCCAGCGGGTTTTCGCTTAGGTTGCGGTAGCCGCCCCACAATGTTTGGGGTGCCAACTTTGCCCACACCAAGGGGGCTTGTGCCACAAAAGCTTCTGGCGGGTATGCGTCGTGTGGCTCGCCAAAAGGCACCGGAAACTCCACACGGTTGGCCACCAGCCACACCAGCGCTGGGGGCAGGGCTTTATCTAGCTGCAATTGCAGCGCTACCGGCCAATGGCTGGTGTACAGCACAATCCGGTCCCCCTCTTGGTAAGGTGGTGGGGCCATTTCTACGGTGTTAACGCCTTTGTTTTGTGCGCGCAACTGCCCTGTTTTGCTGTGTATGCACAGGGTTAATGTTACCTCTTGTTCCCGCATTCTCGTTTCCCCTTTACAAGCTGTTCATTAGCTCTTGCACAATGGCCACGCTGGAGGTAGAACCAATGCGCTGCACCCCTATTTGGATAAGCGCAAGCGCTGTTTCTAGGTTGCGTATGCCACCTGCCGCTTTAATTTTAATGGCATCGCCCACCATATCTTTCATCAGCTGTACGTCTTGCAACATTGCCCCACTGGGGCCAAAACCCGTAGAGGTTTTAATAAAATCTGGTTTTACACGCAGCGCAATACGGCATAATTCACGTTTTTCGTCGTCGGTAAGGTAGCAGTTTTCAAAAATAACTTTGCTGGTGCGGCCATGTTGGCGGCAAACCTGCACAATTTCCTGCATTTCTTCTTCTATATAGGTGTAATTTTTATCTTTAAGCTGGCCAATGTTAATTACATAATCAATCTCATCGGCCCCTTCTTGAATCGCGTCTATGGTTTCGGCCACCTTCACCGCTTTGGTATTTTGCCCCAAAGGGAACCCTACCGCTGCCCCCACAAGCACACCACTGCCTGCCAGCAACTTTTTGCATAGCTTTACCGGTGCAGGGTTTATGGCTACCATTTTAAAACCATATTGCCGGCTTTCGGCACATAGTTTTTCGAAATTAGCCTGCACGGCATTTGCATTTAGGCAGGTATGGTCAAAATATTGGGCCAGTTTTTCGGGGGTCATCTGCTGCAATAATTCACTCATTTAGTTTCACACCTTCGTATTTTTGGCCAGTGCGCGGCCCTAATATTATCAATAATTAAAATTGTAGCCAACCTACAAAAGCTTTTGCATTGGTTGCCCTTTGTGGGGTTACCTGTAAGCTTATAGTGCCACAAAACAGTTATTGCTTTGCCTTTTTTATTTTGCCAGTTCAAAAATAGCCATTACGTCTTGCTTGTTTAGCTTTTTAAAGCTGCCTTGGGTGCCGTTTCCACAGGCACGCTCGGCCATAAGGGCAAAGTGTTCGTCGCCAATGCCCGCCTGCGTAAAGGTGGTAGCAAGGCCCAGGCTTTTAAAAAACGCTTCCACCCGCCTAATGCCCTCTAGCGCAATAGCGTCGGGGTTTTGGTAGGGTAAATCTACCCCTAGCACCCGCACAGCAAACTGCACAAACCGGCTTGTGTCCTCTTGGTACACATACTTCATCCACGCCGGGAAAATAATGGCAAGCCCTGCCCCATGGGCAATATCGTATTGTGCGCTTACCTCGTGCTCTATTGCATGGCTGGCCCAATCCTCTTGCTTGCCTTTGCCCAGCAAGCCATTATGTGCCACGTTACCCGCCCACATAACCTCGGCCCAGGTATCGTAATTTTGCGGGTTTTGCAGTGCTTTGGGCACGTTGCTCATAATGGCTTTCATGGTGCCTTCGCACAGGCGGTCGCTCATATCGGTGTTGGGCGTGCGCGAAAAATAGCGTTCCATTACATGGGCTAAAATATCGGCACCACCGGCGGCAATTTGGTTTGCCGGCAAGGTGTAGCATAGCTCGGGGTTTAGCATGGCAAATTTGGGGAATGCCAGCGGGCTTACAAACGAGCGTTTATACGGCCCCTGCTGGTTGGTTATAACAGTGCCATCGCTGCTTTCGCTGCCTGCCGCCGGTATGGTTAGCACCACGCCTACCGGTAGCATTGTTTCCGGGCGTTTATCGCTGCTGTAAAAATCCCACACATCGCCGGTATAGGGCACCCCGGCCGCAATAGCCTTGGCAGAATCGATTACGCTGCCGCCCCCTACTGCCAAAATAAAATCAATATTTTTTTCGCGGCACAGTGCAACACCTTGGTGCACTAAGCTAAGGCGGGGGTTTGGCACCACACCCGGTAGCTCGGTATAGGTAATGCCGGCCTGCTTTAGCGAGGTGGTTATTTCGGTTAACACACCGCTGCTTTTTAAAAAGGTGCCGCCATAGTGCAGCAAAACATTGTGGCTATACTGCGCCACCTGCTGCCCAACTTGTTTATGGCTTCCCTTGCCAAAAATAATTTTGGTTGGGTTTAAAAACTCAAAATTCAACATGTATTGTTACTCCTTTACTGCGGCGCTGGCCAGCCCACTAATTAAATTTTTAGAAAACAGCGCAAACAACAACAGCATGGGAATGGTGGCAAGGCTAAGGCCCAAAATTTGCGCGCCAATGTCGGTGCGGAACTGGGTTGCCAGCTGCCTTATACCCAAGGGCACGGTGTACAGTTTTTCGTTGGTTAGCACAATCATGGGGGTAACAAAGCTATTCCAGCTCCACAAAAACGAAAGCAGGGCCAGTGTCATACAAGCGGGGCCCATAAAAGGCAGCCCAATTTGCACAAAAATTCTAAACTCGCCGCAACCATCCAGCCGCGCGCTTTCTATTACCGAATCTGGAATACAATCTCGGGTGTATTGGCGTATCCAAAACACGCCAAATGCGCTGGCAGCCGGCGGAATAATAAGCGGCAGCAAACTGTTTAGCCAGCCAATTTTGTTCATTTCTATTACAAAGCCAACCAAACTAAGCTGGGTGGGTACCATCATGGTAAGCATAACCACATTACCCATGGCTTTGCGCCCTTTAAATTTATATTTAGAAAGCGCATACCCGCACATGGAGCACACCAGCACCGTTAGCCCTGCACACAGGGTAGATACCAGCAAAGAGTTAACGTAATAGCGGGAGAAGTTAATGGTCATGAGTGATTTGAAGTTTTGTGCCAGATAATTGCTTGGAATTAATTTGATGCCGGTATATAGCTCGTTTGCTTTGTAGGTGCCCATGTTTAGCATAAACCAAAACGGCGCAATGGCCACCAAAGAAGCTACCACCATAACCACCATTAGCACAACTGTTTGCCAATGTATTTTTCGCCTTGCTTTTATCTTCATATCAGCCATCCTCCTTACCGCTCATAAGTTTGTTGGCCACAAAGGATATTACCGCAATAACCGCAAACAGGCACACTGCAATAGCGGCCGCGTATCCGTTGCGGAACTGATTGCTAAAAGCGGTATCGTAAAACAGCCATATGCCGGTTAGCACCGAGTTATTAGGCCCACCCACCAATTTGCCAGCCACATTAAAAATCATAAATGGCTCTTCAAAAATTTGGAAGCAGCCAATCATGGTGCTAAGCACAACAAAGGTGGTAACCGGTTTTAATAAAGGAAGCGTGATGCGGAAGGTGCGCTGCCAAGAAGAAGCCCCATCAATCTCGCTTGCCTCGTAAATATCTGTGTTAATGTTGGTAATGCCCGCCATAAACAGCACCGCGGTATACCCGGTGTAGCGCCAAACAGTAACCATAGAAACCAGCGCCCGTGCAGGCCACACCTCTTTTGTCCAGTTAATGGCATTTATGCCAAACCACTCTAGCACCTGGTTTACGGTGCCAAAGGCAGGGTCGAACAATAATGCAAAAATAACACCCAACGCAATGGGGGTTGTTAAATAGGGCAAAAAATTCAAAAGACGAAAGGTCTTTTTTAACTTCATATATTTGCTATTTAAAAACAGCGCCAACAAAAAACCCAAAACAAGCTGAAACGGAATAATCATAACCATTAGCAGCAAGGTGTTGCCAAGCGCTTTGTAAAAACGGGGGTCGCCAAATACTTCGATATAGTTTTGCAAACCAATAAAAGTAGGCTCGTTATAGCCTTTCCAATCGTTTAAGCTTATAAAGCCGCTAAACAAAATAGGGAACACCGAAAAAGCCAAAAAGATAAGAAAATAAGGCAAAGCAAACAAATAGGGTGCTGTTTTTTGCCTGCGCAAATAGCCGCCTTTATGCTTTTTTGCTAAGGGAGAGGTACCACTTTGGTTTGTTGTTTTCATCATTTCACCCACATTTATTTTGCAACAACTGGTTGTTAATTTAAGTGTAAAGATGGATTGCCATTTGTAGCTATGCCAGCTGCCAATTGGCAGCTATATCATGTCTATCCGGTGGCAGCAAATACCACCGGATAGGCCGGGTTCGTTTTATTTACTCGCTTAAATCGGTTGCGGCAGCCAAAACTTCTGTTTTAAACTTAGCATAAGCTTGTTGTGCGCTCATGCCCGCTTCCAAATCTCTTAATGCTTGTGCGTTGGCGTTTTTCATAACAAAATCGTAAGCTGTCATAATGCTAGCGGTGGTGCGGGGGTCTGCTGCAATTTCGTTCAGCTTTTCGGTTACGTTTTGCTCTTTAAAGAAGGGATCGGGCTCACCTTTATACAGGTCGGTATCATATGCCGGGGCATACAAAGTAGAGGTTGCGTGCGCATTGTAGAAGCTTTCGGCACCTTCTTGGCTTAGGGTTAGCCATTGAATGTAAGCCCAGGCCAGCTCTTTGTTTTCTTCTTTTGCGCCTTTGGGGATAGCATACGCCGTACCGCCAGCATTAAAGCCGCCGCCGGGAGGGGTCATCATGCCCCATTTTCCAACAGAATCCGGATCGTTGGGCTTCATCATAAAGCTAATAAACCACGCCGGTGCACGGTAAAAAATGATATTGTTGCTGGCAAAAGAGGTGTACCAGGCGGGGGTCCACTCTACATAAGGGCCCACGGCTTTGTTGGCAACCAGTTTTTCAATAAATTCGTAGGTTGGCAGCACCGATTTATCGGTGTTTAGCTTGCCATCTACCACTACGGGGTCTTTTTGATACAGGCCACTTACGGCAGAATAAGCATCGTCTACGCTGGCAAACATATAGTCTTCGCCGGCTTCGCCCACTGCTTTGCTTTTTTCAACAAAGCTATCCAGGTCGCTAAAAATCTTTTCCATTTCGGCGGGGTCATCGGTGCCAAAATATTTAATGGCAAGTTCACGGTCGTAGGCGTAGCCTGCTACACAGTTATCTACCTGTACACACACAATTTCGCCTTTTTCGTTGCTCATTAGCGGTATGCCAATGGGCAAAACCTTGCTTGTGTCTAGGTTGTAGGGCGCTGCATCCAGCCGCTCCCACACATCCATGTTGTTAAACTGGCCGCGCGCCGCGCTTTCAATGTTAACAACATCGGGCAGGTCTGTTCCGGTGGCAAGGGCGGTTAAAATCTTTTGCTCGTACTCATCGCTGGGTACCGAAACATAGTTAACCTTGATGTTGGGGTAGTATTTATTAAAATCTACCGCACCGCGAATTTCGTAGTCTCCCCACACCCACTGGGTAATTTCGCCACTTAGCTCGGTGTTCACCAGCGAATCATCCACATCGCCGCCGGCTGCCACACTGCCTGCCGGGGGTGTGCCCGCTGCAGAGCTAGCGCCGCCATTATCGGCACAGCCAACAAGGGCGCCAAACACCAATAGGCAGGCAAGCATTAGCGCAAGAACTTTTTTACTAATTTTCATACTTCTTCCTCCAAAAATTTATTCTGTTTACCAGGCCCAATGCCCAGATAAAACCACTTTAAGAACAATACTTTCGCCTTATATGTCATTATGTCTTTACATATACGAGAATAGTACGTTTGCTTATATGTATTAGGGGGCTATATTTTATTTGTTTGCTTGTGCCGCTGCTGATTCCATTAAAAGGTAAAAAGCCTGCCCTTCGGGCGCAACACCGGGTTTATCGAAAGAGGGAGAGCCACACACGCCCTGCACCAGGCCATATTCATCTACCTTGCTGCGGGCGGCGCTGCGCAGCTTTTGCGCCGGGGCTAAATAGCTGCTTGGCAGCCAGCCACTGTGCACGCCACGGTACAGCGTGTAGGCCAGCATTTGCGAAAGATTGGTTTCTACAAAAGTAGAAGGGTCGTCCACCACATCATGAAAAAGGCCATCTTGCCGCATATATTTTAGTACACCATCTACCAATGTTTGCCCCATGGCGGCAATTCGCTGCTTTTCGGGCAGCATTTTTGTTGGCAGCAAGTTAAACATGCGTGCCAGCGCAGCCAAGGCCCAGCCATTGCCTACACCCCAGTGGGCGGCACGCACATAGGTTTTTGTTTCATCATCCCACATGTGGTGCATCAGGCTGGCTTCTTCATCAAACAATGCTTGCCAATAACCATATAAATTATCTAGCGCTTGCGTATAATAGCCCGAGGCCGCTAAATACGGCGGCAGCATGTACATAGAATCTACCCAGAATTGTTTGCTTGTATTTAGATGATACAACACGCCGCTGGCATTGCGTGGGGCTTTTTGCAAGGCCCATTGCAATAGCAGTTGGTTACCGTGAAGTAAATCTTGCGCTTTGGTGTGGTTTGCTGCTGCCAGCAAGCCCTCACCCACTGCGCAGGGGTCTGTTATGGCATCGCTCACGCCTATCATGGCGGCACGGCCATCTGGTGTTTGGCGCCACACTGCTTCTTTAGCCAGCGCCACCACGGCTTCCATATCGCCTTGCTCTAAAAAAGCTTGCATGGCAACGCCTTGTTCCCAGCTATGGCGTTGCATGCCCAACAGGGCCAGTTTTACCTTTTCTGTATGCATTATCTTCCCCGCTTATCTGTACAGCTCTACGCTAAATTTGTTGCGGTCGCCCCGGTAGCGTGCCACCGAGTACTCTACCGGCATCATATCGCCCGCATAGGCCACGGTGGTTACCAAACAAATGGCTTTGCCCTTAGATATTTCTAGCAGGCCGGCCACATGGGTGGTAGCGTTTACCGCTTCTATCTCGCGCTGCACCTTTTCTACCCGCAGGTTGTATTTTTCTTCCAGCAAAGAATACAGCGATTTATGGGTGAAATCTTCTTGTGCAAGCCCGCCCAAAAGGGTGTTAGGCAGGTAGGTTTCTAAATACACAATGGGTTCGCCATCGGTATAGCGCACCCGCTCCAGGTACAGCAGTTTTTCGCCTGCGGGAATATTTAGCAGCTTATTTATGCTGCTTTTTCCCTCTATGGTTTGTACCGATAGTACCTGTGTGGAAGGAACTAACCCCTTCTGGGTCATTTCTTGGTTAAAGCTTTGCAGCTTGTTTAAAAAACGGGCATCTATTTTGGGCTGTGCCACAAAGGTACCCTTGCCCTTTAAACGGTACAGATAGCCTTCGGTTACTAACTCGCTAAGGGCCTGCCGTATGGTGGGGCGGCTAATGCCACAATTTACACAAAAATCAAGCTCGGTGGGCAACATGTCGCCACCTTTTAGCTGGCCCTCTTGTATGGCCGCTAAAATAGATTGCTTTATTTGGTAATAAAGCGGCACCGGCACGGCTTTATCTATGTTATATAAATTGTGCTCTTTCAAAAAGCGTTCCCCCTTTGTTGGCGGTTTACCTGTTGCCTGTTTCCCTTTATGGATATGCTTGGTTAAACGCGGCCAGTTGTGTGTAAGTTGGCACCAAATTTTGGTATGCCGTATTAAAAGCCGCATACAAATTGTTATACAACGGGGCCAGCTTTGGGTTTGGTTGCACGGTTTGTTGTGGTTTGTTCATTTTTTCTATTACGTTATAGCCTTGGTAAGCCCCAATGGCCACACCCCCGCAAATGGCGGCCCCCATACTGGTGGCTTCTTCGCGGTAGGTGGGTAGTTGCAGGGGCAACTGCCAAATGTCGGCCAAAATTTGCAGCCATACGGCGCCTTTAGCGCCGCCGCCAATCATGGTTATTTCTTGTATGGGGTGCCCCGCACGCAAAATATCCAAAATTACCCGCAGGTTAAAGCCAACCCCTTCTAACACCGCACGGGAAATATCGCCCTTGCTGCTGTTTACCGAAAGCCCCACAAATGCGCCCCGGGCCTCGTGGTTCCAGCGGGGGCTGCGCTCGCCCAAAAGGTAGGGCAAGTATAGCAGCCCGCCGGCCCCTGGTTTTGCCTGTGCGGCGCCTTCATCAATAAGCTTGTAGGGGCTGCTGCCCGCTTGCGCCGCAGCGTGTGTTTCGGCACCACACAGCACATTTTTATACCATTGATACGAATAACCCGCCGCCTGCATGGTGCCGCAGGGGGTGTACAGGTTTTCGTCCAAATGCACCCAGTTAAAGGTGCGCATTTCTTTATCGTACACGGGGGTTTTGCTGGCAAGCGATATCCAAGAAGAAGACCCCAGCACGTTATAGGCGGTGCCCTCTTTTACCACACCTGCGCCCACGCAGGCACAGCTTCCATCGCCGCCGCCAATTACCACTGGCGTACCCTGCAAAAGCCCAGTTTCGGCCGCTGCGCGAGTGCTAACCCCGCCTGCCACAGTAGCGCTGGGGTAGGCATTGGGCAGCAAAGCCGGGTTAATATCAAGCGCCTGCAAAATAGGCATAGACCATTCTTTTGTGTTGATATCGAACAAATTGGTGCCCGACGCATCACTATAATCGGTTACAAACTGGCCGCAAAGCTTATGGATAATATAATCCTTCGCGTGCAGCATTTTAGCTGCTTTGGCGTATACTTCGGGCTCGTTTTCGCGCACCCACAGCAGCTTTGCCGCCGAATAGGAAGCACTGATGCGGTGGCCAGTAGTACGGTATACAAACTCCATCCCCAGCAGTTCTTCCATTTCTTTTTCCTGTTTGGCGGCACGGGTATCGGCCCAAATAATCATGTTACGCAGCGGCTGCCCTTTTGCGTCTACCAGCAGGCAGCCCATCATTTGGGCGCTAAAACTAATGGCCGCCACCTGCCCCGGCTGCACCCCTGCTTTTTGCAATAGCTGCTGCGTGCCGGTGCACACAGCCTGCCACCAGTCATCGGGGTTTTGTTCTACCCAACCGGGGTGGGGGGTAAAGGTGGGGTACTCGCACAATACGCTGGCGGCCAGTATTCCATCTAGCCCATACAGTGTGGCTTTGTTGCCACTTGTGCCAAGGTCGTGCGCCAATATATATTGCGTCATTCTCCCCCACCCTCTCTGTATTTATGCTACAAAAACCAGCTACTACAACGGCAATTCTGCCAGTGTGGCGGGCATTTCGTGCTTGGTATTTACCTTGTCTGGCCCTGTAACCAAATCAAAGCAAGAGGCAATGATGCGGCCATTCCACACAATCGGTTCTCCCGGTTGGTCCAGCCCGCCGTCTAGGCCGGTGCAATCGGGGCTTTGGGCAATGCGCTGCACTTTGCCGTCTGGCGTTACCATGGCAATGGCGTTGGCGCTAAAATCGGCAATATACAAGTTATCATCTTGGTCAAAAATCATGCCATCGGTGCTTTGCAGCTGGCTAGCATTTTTAGCAAAGGGGGTGTTGCTTTTCAAGTTCCCTTCGGCGTCTAACTCCAGCTTATATATTTCGCCATCGCCAAAATTGCCCACATACAAATCCCCCTTCGAATCGAACGCGATACCATCGGCGCCATACTGGCAGTTGGGGTCGCTCGTAACAAAGGTGGCAAATAAATGCTCGTCGGTCAAATCATTTTTAACGTCAATTTCTGCATCGTCCAGCTTAAAGCGGTAAACCCCACTCACCAGCTTGCCGTCTTCCCGTTTGGCGGGGTGCATGTAACTTTGGGTTACATACATATAGCCATTTTTTATTCGTATTCCGTTTGGATGTTCCATATTTTTAGCCACTACAGTGGTTTTAAAAATATGGCCAGCATCATCTACCTCTACCTTTAGCACCCTGCCTTTAAAAAGCAGTTCGGGTTTTTCGCTCCAACCCTGGTTGTCGCACAGGTATACATTCCAGTTTTCATCAAAATCGATACCCATGTTACGGGCAACACCGGTTTCGGGGTGTACTGGTACGTCGAACCATTTGGTAACAACGCCTTCTTTGTTAATTTTAACCACACAACCGCTCATGTCATCTTGGGCAAAGTTAGGGCAAGAAAGCACCAAATTATCGTACTTGTCAATCGCCATACCATCTGGCGTGCAAATATACTCTGGCAGGGCACAAAACAGTTTCGATTCCCTCATTTGGAACACTCCTTTTATTGTTTGGCCGCTAACAATTGCTTTGCAAGGCGGTTATGTGTATACAGGTTAATAAAAACATAGGCTTTGCTATTTTAAACTAAAAGGTAACCACTATTTTTTTTGTGCCGCTTTTACGCTCTTCTACCAATTTAAAGGCGTCCAGCACATGTTCAAAATCAAAAACATCCGATATAAAATCCATTGGATTTAGCACGCCCAAATTAATCCAGGCCATTACCTGGGCATGGGCCTCGCTTTCTTCCAGCTTAGAGGGCCACTGCACAAAATCCAAGCTCCAGTTATAGGGGGCGGCGCTCCAATCTAGCTGCATACCCAGCTGGGGCGATATACCATAGCAGCAAATTTTGCCGTTGTACTTAATTAGGCCCATGGCCTGGTTAATAAGCTGGTTAATGCCCACGGCATCCACCACATAATCCATTCCATCGGGAAACAGCTTCTTCACCTCGGCATTTACATCGCAGGTGGTGCTGTTAAAGGCATAATCGGCCCCAGCTTGTTTGGCCGCTGTGGTTTTTTCGTCCGAAATATCTACTGTTATTACGGTTTGCATACCAATTAATTTGGCAAAACGGGTAAAGCAAAGCCCCACAGGCCCCGCACCAAACACCAGCAGGTTTTGGTTGGGCTTAAAGCCAAAGCGCTTTATGGCGCTTAGTACCTCCCTAAAAGTGATAACCATAGCCGCCCCCACCGCATCCACTTTATCGGTGGGGTGTATTACATTTTGGGCAAAATAACCTTCCGAAAAATGCGGCGTACCGGGGCCCATGCCATTGTTAATATAGCTTTGTGCGTCCCCCACCACCGCATATTCTGAAAAGGCCCCCCAGCCCGAGGCAATGCCGCCGGTTTCCCCCTCTAAAAAGGGTAGCAGCACAATGTCGCCCACTTTTAAATTGGTAACCTTGCTGCCAATTTCTACCACTTGCCCCACGCCCTCGTGGCCTAGCACTGCGGGGTAGCTATTAAAGTTTTTAAAAGTACCATGTATAATTTTTGTATCGGTGCCATTGCACACGCCACAACTTAGCATTTTTACAAGCGCCTGGCATTCGCCATAAGCAGGCTTTGGCAGCTCTTGTACACTTAGGTTCCCCTTTGCATCCACAACCAGGCTTTTCATGCATAAACCCCTCTCATCTATTGGTGTTACATCATAATGTCATTACATATTCATTGTAGCTTCATATTATGGCACAAAAAGCGCTCTGTCAATGCAATTTTGCATAATTTGTAGAGTTAACCAACAAAACCACTTTTGTGTTATCGTATATCCACAAGGCCTTTTTTATGTAATAACTACATTACATTAGGCGCTTAAATCTGCCTAGTTGTATGCCCGCAAAGTCAAAGGGTTTAAAATATTTAGCCTTATAAAAAAACAAGCCCTTGCGCCGGGATACGGCGCAAGGGCTTGTTTTTTGGAGCAGGCATCTTACCTAAAGTCGAACAAAAATCTTCACTTTTTTTCATTATCGTTTGACATCTGCTTTGCCAAATCAGATAGTTTTTGAAGCCCTTCCATACTTTGAGCAGCTTGTTGAGGATTAGTCAGAGCTTGCCTTATAATATCATTCAAAAATCCATATTTAACATCTGTTTCTTTTGTATCGCCATATTCCTTTAATTTTAATTCTACTTCAGTTTCCATTTTCTTTATAGCCGCTAGATGTTCCTTTTCAAGTTTGTCCATTTCATCAAGGTGTTGTTGTTTCAATTGCTCCAATTTTGACTCGTTCTCAATTTTGACTTTGTCAAGCTCCTTACTTGACTTCATAGTCGAAGCTATAAAGGAAATCAACCCTGTTACTAAAGCAGCCAAGACAGGAATCCAAATATCCACAATTACCTCCTCAAATTAGTTTGCATTCAAGTTAATACTTTTATAAAAAATTAAAGTCAAACAACCAACACAACCATCTTTGGGAAAACAAAAATGCTGTGTTGGTTGTTCGACTTAATTAAATATGGAGCAGGCGATGGGAATCGAACCCACAAAGCCAGCTTGGAAGGCTGGGGTTTTACCACTAAACTACGCCTGCATATCGTTGCCGGAAGCCCAGCAACGAATATTAGGATACAATTTTTTGCTCAAAAAGTCAAGGGCAATTCTATCAAGTAGTTTCGGTGTCAATCTCGCCATTTTTAACCACTACCCGCACACTTTGCAGGCCGGTATTGGCTATAATACGCTCGGCAATGCGGTCTTCCACCTCTTTGCGGATAACCCGGCGCAGATCTCTTGCGCCAAACTTGCCGCCGGCGGCTTTTTCGCACAATAACTTCAGGGCCTCTTCGTCCCACGCAAGGGTAATGCCACGGGTGGCAAGTGGTTCTTTATATTCGCCCAGCATTAGGGCAGCAATAGCCTCTAGGCTTTGCTGGTTTAGCGGTTTAAACACCACAATTTCATCCACCCGGCTTAAAAACTCGGGGCGCAAAAAGTCTTGCAGCGCTTTCATCGCTTTCGAGCTGCTAATGTCGGCAAAGCTTTTATTAAAGCCGGTTTCGCTTACCTTATCGCTAGAACCAGCATTCGAGGTCATGCAAATCACGGTATTCTCAAAGCTTACAGCCCGGCCCTGTGCATCATTAATTTTGCCTTCATCCAAAATTTGCAGCAAAATGTTCATCACGTCGGGGTGGGCTTTTTCAATTTCATCGAACAATACCACGCTGTAGGGTTTGCGGCGCACCTTTTCGGTAAGCTGGCCGGCTTCATCGTAGCCAACATACCCTGGGGGCGAGCCAATGAGCCGGCTAACTGCGTGCTTCTCCATAAATTCGCTCATATCCAGGCGAATCAGCGGATCTACCGAATCGAACAATTGGTAGGCAAGCTGTTTTACCAGCTCGGTTTTACCAACACCGGTAGGCCCAACAAATATAAAACTAGCAGGGCGCCGCCGGCCCGAAATATCGGCCCGCGAACGCTTGATTGCTTTTGCTACCAGGTTTACCGCTTCGTCCTGTCCAATCACCTTTTCTTTTAGGTGCGCTTCCAGGCCAGCCAGTTTTTTGTATTCGGTTTCGGCAATTTTCACAGCCGGGATACCCGTCCACAATTCAATTACCTTGGCAAGGTCGTCCATGGTAACCTGAATTTTATCTACCTTGGCTTCCAGCTCTTTGCTCGCCTTTTCGGTGCGGGCAACTTCGCTTTTCACTTCGGCCAGTTTTTCAAAATCCGGGTCTTTGTGCTGTTCCAGTTCTTTTTCTTGTTCTTTAAGCTTGGCAAGTTCCAGCAAACTATCCTGCCAATTGGTAATTTCGGTGTGGCTTAAGCTCGAAGACGCACAGGCTTCGTCCAGCAAATCGATGGCTTTGTCGGGCAAAAAACGGTCGGTAATATACCGCTCAGACAATTTCACCGCTTGCTCTACCAGCTCGTTGCTTATTTTTACATGGTGATGGTCTTCGTAGTATTCTTTCACACCAATTAGCACCTGCACAGTGTCTTCAATGCTGGGTTCTTCTACCCGCACCGGCTGAAACCGACGCTCCAGCGCTTGGTCTTTTTCGATATATTTGCGGTACTCGGCAAAAGTGGTGGCGCCAATTACCTGTATTT
The DNA here is from genome assembly GCA_030267215.1 of Ruminococcaceae bacterium OttesenSCG-928-A16. Lineage (GTDB taxonomy): Bacteria > Bacillota > Clostridia > Oscillospirales > Ruminococcaceae > JAAYCI01. The sequence continues at coordinate 165,842 of JAJDJP010000001.1, read as the reverse complement.
CGCCGCGAGAAAGCGCTGGCTTTAATATATTGGCGGCGTTCATCGCGCCTTCCGAGTCTCCGGCGCCGGTAATGTTATGAATTTCGTCGATAAACAAAATGACATTGCCAGCCTCTTTCACCTCGTTAATCAGGCCCTTAATGCGGCTTTCGAACTGCCCGCGAAACTGGGTACCTGCCACAAGGCTGGTTAGGTCCATCAGGTAAATTTCTTTATTTTTTAGCCGGCTGGGTACATCGCCACTGCTAATGCGCAGGGCAATGCCCTCGGCAATAGCGGTTTTACCAACCCCCGCTTCGCCAATAAGGCAGGGGTTATTTTTTTGCCGCCTAGAAAGAATTTGCAGCGTGCGGTAAATTTCGCGGTCGCGGCCAATTACTTTATCCAGCTTGCCATTGGCCGCCTTTTCATTCAGGTTTTCGCAGTAGGTATCTAAAAATTTGCGTTTGTTATTTTTAGCGTTGCCGCCACGTTTGCTTTTTTCTTTTTCATCGGTGCCACTTTGCCGGCGCTGCCCAAACGGAAAAGGAAACGTAGCCGAACCACCCGGCTTAAATTCATCGGGGCTATCCCCCTCGCCATCATCCTCTTCGGCACCTTCGCCAATGCCAAGGTCATCCATATTTTGCATGTTTTGCATGCTGCTTAACATGTCCATTCCGCCGCCGTCTTCCATCATATCGGCAAAGCGTTCTTCCATGCTCTCCAGGTCTTGCTCCGAAATTCTGAACTGCTTGATCATATCATCTACCGGTTTAATGCCAAGCTCGTGCGCGCAGGTAAGGCAGTAGCCTTCGTTTTTGGTTTTGCCGCCCTCGTTACGTTGCACAAACACAACCGCCGGCCGTTTATTACATTTTTTACACATTACCATAATTAAATAGCCTTTCTTTGCACATTGCAAAATAGTATGGAAAAGCGCAGCGCAAGTGATTTTGCGCTGCGTTATGTAAGCTACACAACAGCCCATTATAGTTTGTTGTTTTTATCTGTATATAAGGCGCTTACCGCCTGCATGTATTGGTTTTAGCAACCGTGTAAACACAAAAACAATGGGTTGCACTAAGCTAATTTTACCACATTTTACCCCATTTAGCAATACGCCAACCCGTGGTAATTGTGTGATAATTGCCTGCTACGCTGCAAAAATATTAAAGGCACTGGTTAAACGATATACCAAGCTGCCACTTAAATATTGCTGGGCAAGCGCACCCCCGCCATAGGCAGCATCTATGCCCCAAATAACGCACATAATTAAAAAGCCATACAGCACCCCAATGCAAATGCCGGCGGCAAACCCCAGCAGGCGGTTGCCCGTGCCCAGCAGCGGTATTTTATTTACATTGGTTAACAGCTTGCTAAAAGCCCCTAATAAAACACGCAAAACCAAAAACAAAAGCAAAAAGAGGATAAGGGTGATGATGGGCACCACCAGCGGCATTACTGCCTTTTCTACAATAGCAGCCGCCACACCGGGGGCGTTTGCCACAATGCTCTCGCCCAGTGCTGCCCCAATGGCATCGGCTACCGATTGCGGCAAAAATCCAAACAGATTTTTTAGCACCTGCCCAACCGTTTGTACAGCGCCTTCGTTTAGCAGGGCGGCCACCCGTTCTTCCAGCCCGGTTTTAAAAAGGCCGGTAAAAATAAGCGGCGAAGCCCAATTGGCCGCAAAAAAGCTGCCTATTAGCGCTATTAAGGTGCCAAAAAAGCCAAGCAGGCTGGCAAAAAAGCCACGGCTAGCATAGTAAAAGGCACAGCCCAACAACACCAGCAGCATCACGGCATCTAATAAAATCGAATACACATTCATAAACATACCTCTTTTAGAAAGAATAGGTGCAAAATCCGGGGAATCGCCCATCTGCATTGCGGCCAAACAGGTTCCCGGTGCGTTTTACGCCATGGGTTCCGGCTCGCTTTCGGGGGACGCCCCCTCTGGCAAAGGGGGCACGCTTTGTGGCACGGACACGCTTGCCGGCACCGGCGAAGATACCTCTGCCGGCGTAGCCGTAAGCAAATTATGAATAGGCTGAGCCCCGCTTGCTGTAAGCAGCAGCGGCTGGTTTGCCCACACCAGCCCATAGCTTTTTTCTTGGTTAAACTGGGTAGCGGTAGGCTGCATTTCGGCCGAGTAAGCCAAAACCTCTTTACCCGCCAGCACAAAAACACCGGCTTTGGTGGCCAGCACCTCGCTTACCACGGTGCCGGTAATGGTGGCCTGGCCCAGCAACTCTAGGTTGCTGTTTAGCAGCACCACATGGGCATTATCTTGCGCAAAAGAGCCAAAGATAAGCGCCAACTTGCCGGCACCCATGCTGGCCGTGTGCAAAGATTGCCCCGCATAGTCGTAGCGAGCCAGCTCTTGCCCGGCTTTGTTGTACAGGGCGGCGTAGCCGGTGTCGTATAGTACCAGCAGCTTGCCGCCCATAAATTCCATCTGTACCGGTACCGCGTCGGTTACGGCTATGGTTGCCATTTCGGCACCTTGCTGGGCACTGCGGTCGGTTTTAAATAAGTAAATTACCGAGGACAGGGTAACGTTGGCCGAGCTTACGCAGGCAAGCGCCAGTGTTTTGTTGTCGGTATCAAAAACGCCCTGTATAGGGATATCTTTGGCCGAGCTCCAGTTCCAGCGCCACTCGGTATAATTGCTGGGGCTATACACCTGCACGGTGGCACGGTACTGCGAGGCCGTAGCCAGTGCCAACGAACCACCCGAACTAACACTGGTAAACAAAATACCATTTTCGGCATTGGTTTTTAACAACACCTTGCTGCGGTTGGTAACGGTATATTCGGTGCTGCCACGGTTGTACACGCACACACGGGTAGGCCCCACTGCCATGGCAGGTGCAACATACCCATGTTGCACACGCAACTGTTCTTCACCATTTGCGCCCACCAGTGCAAGGTCTTTATCGCCCAGGGCAGCAAACCCGCTGTTGCCCATTGGCTTTGCCTGCTTATAGCCGGTTACCGCAAAATTAGTGGGGAACCCCTGCCCCGGCGAAAGGCTGAGGCGCATTCCTTCATACATATCGGCAATAGAGGTGGCAGCCGAAAGGTACAGCCCGGTGGTATAAAACAGCACACACACCAGCACTACCAGCAGCGCAATTAGCACCCGCAAATATTTGCCACGCTTTTTGCGGCGGCCAGCCTGTACCGCAGCCGTATGCCCACTTGCCCTTTTTGGCATTTTACGCGCATTGGGCGGCAGGGCTTCTGGCTCTTGTTGTGGTGTATTTTGCGGCCGTATAGCTGGAAACTGCATGGTTTGCCCTTTGGGGCGGGCCTGCTTTTCTTCCCGAACATCTGTGCCTTCTGCACCCGGGCCTTCGCTGTGCGGTGTGGGCACTGTGCTGGGGGTTAGCGGCTCGTTGGCCGGGTTTGGTTTTGCGGCGGTATCGGGTTGTTCGGGGGTACGCTGCATATCAAACATCGCCACTGGCCTTTTGGGGGCAGGCACGCCCCCCACTTTATAAGGGGCACCTGTTTTAGCGGCCAGCCCTTTGCTGCGGGCTTTGTTTTTGCCCCCCGGCACCGCCAGGTTGGTGTGCTTGGGTTTCTTCTTTTTTCTCTTATTTTCGTCCTCTTTTGCCATGTAGCACACCTCCTTTTGTTGCTATTTGTAGTACGAGCATTCCCTCGCCTATTCTTCAAAAGCGCTGGGCGGATAAAACACCTTGCTTAAAAAAAGCCCCTTAGCGGGCATTGTTTCGCCCGCTGCGGCACGGTTTTGGGCCTGTAAAACAGCCTGTACCTGTGTGGCCGGCAAGCGGCCATTACCCACCTTTAGCAGGGTGCCCGCAATAATGCGCACCATGTTATACAAAAAACCATCGGCGGCAATATCTACAAATACCCGTTCACCTTCGGGGGTAACGGTTAGGTTATGCACGGTGCGCACCGTGTCTTCTATATCGCTGCCGGCAGACATAAACGAAGCAAAATTATGCTTACCTACCAGCAGTTTACCTGCCTTGTTCATTTCGGCGGCATTTAAGCCGGGCGCCACACGGTAGTAAAGCCCGGGGGCAAGGGGGTCATCTACCGAGGAGCTTAAAAAAACATACCGATACTGCTTGCCACTGGCCGAGTACCGGGCATGAAAACCTTGTGGAACCTGCCTAGCACTTTTCACCCGTATATCTTTGGGCAGGTGGCTGTTAAAGGCAAGCGGCAACTTGTGGGGCGGTATGGCGGTATCGCTTTTAAAGCTTACACAATACTCGGTGGCATGCACGCCGGCATCGGTGCGGCTGCAACCCTTTACATCGGGGCGGGCATGCAGCACTTTTTGCATGGCATTTTGCAGCACCGTGCAAACCGAAAGCGCATTTTGCTGTACCTGAAACCCGTGGTAAGCGGCGCCATTAAACGCAAGGGTAAGCAGAAAGTTTTTTTCCATTCTTAACCTCACCTCCGCCTTCACATAGCCTTTATCCTTTAATGCAAAATATCATAGCCCCCCGCATAGAGGGGAATTTATGGGCGAGGATTTTACCCTTTGCCCTTAACTAGCGGCTATTACGCAAACCCGGTAAGCCGGGTGTACAAAACACCCGAAAACCCAACCGCTACAAACAACAGCACACAGCCCAGCGTAATGGCTATATCTTGCTTTGTAATGTGCAACTGCCGCAGGCGGGTGCGCCCCTCGCCACCGTGGTAGCAGCGGCATTCCATTGCCATGGCAAGCTCGTCTGCCCGGCGAAACGCCGATAAAAACAGCGGGATAAGCACCGGTATTAGCGCTTTGATGCGCTGCATAATATTGCCGGTATCAAGCTCGGCTCCTCTGGCTTTTTGGGCGCTCATAATCTTGTCGGTTTCTTCTATTAAAGTAGGGATAAACCGCAGCGCAATGGTCATCATCATGGCAAGCTCGTGCGCGGGGAAGTGCAGTTTTGCCAACGGGCTTAACAGCCGTTCAATGGCATCGGTTAGCACAATGGGGCTGGTGGTATAGGTAAGCAGGCTGGTGCCCGCAATTAGGCACACAATGCGCACCGCCATAATAATGGCATAGTATATGCCCTGCCACGTAATGGTAATAACCCACCACTGAAACACCGGGGTACCCGCCATAAAAAACAGGTTTAAAATAGCGGTAAACGCCAGCACCGGCAGCAGCGGTTTAATGCTGCGCCACACCATGCGCCCGGGTATTTTGGCCACCATATACCCCACAAATAAAAAGACGATGGACAAAAGCAGCCCAAAGGGGTTTGTGCCCACAAACAGCATTACGATATACGCAATGGTAAGCATAATTTTAAGGCGGGGGTCTAGCTTATGCAGGGCCGAATTGCCGGGGAAATGCTGGCCAATGGTAATATCACGTAGCACTGCCGTTCCCCCTTTCTGCCATGCGCAAAAGGGTTTCGGTGGCATATTTCACAGTGTAAACATCGGTGTCAATATCTAGCCCCATTTGCTTTAGCTGCATAAATATTTTGGTAATTTGCGGCACCGAAAGCCCCATAGAAAGCAGCTCTTCGGCACGGGCAAAAATGCGCGGGGTATCGTCGTACATGGCAATGCTGCCGTCCTTCATCACCAGCACCTTTTCGGCGTATTTGGCCACATCTTCCATCGAGTGGCTAACCAGCACAATGCTGGTGCCGGTTTCGCGGTGGTATTGTTTTAACTCTTGCAAAATGGTATCTCGGCCTTCGGGGTCAAGCCCGGCGGCGGGTTCATCTAGCACCAGCAATTTGGGCTGCATGGCAAGCACGCCGGCAATGGCCACCCGCCGTTTTTGCCCACCCGAAAGCTCGAACGGGCTGCGGGTTAGCATTTCCTGCGAAAGGCCACAAAAACGGGCAGCACGGCTTACCCTATCCTGCACTTCGCCTTCGGCAAGGCCCATGTTTTTGGGGCCAAAGGCAATATCTTTGGCTACGGTTTCCTCAAAAAGCTGGTATTCGGGGTATTGGAAAACAAGCCCCACCATAAAACGAAAATGGCGGATTTTTTTGGGGTTTTCCCAAATATCTTGCCCGGCAATATACACCTTACCCTTGGTTGGCTTTAGCAGGCCGTTAAAATGGGTAATAAGCGTAGATTTACCGCACCCGGTTGGCCCTATAATGCCTAAAAACCCGCCTTCCTCCATCTCCATATTAATGCTATGGATGGCTTCGGTTGCATCGGGCAGGCCAAGGTTATAGGTATAGGTTAAGTCTTCGGTTTTTAAAATTGGGTTCACAGGCCTGCCTCCTTAGGCGCAAGGGCGGCTTGGCCCGTTAGTTTTTCGTATAAAAGGCGGGCGCATTCCTCGGCGGTAATTACACCACGGGGCATATTAAAACCCGCTGCGGTCAGCTTTTCGCACAGCTCGGCCGCTTGGGGGATATCCAGGTGCAAAGCACGCATTTCTTCTACCTGGCTAAACACCTGTTTGGGTGTGCCCGAAAAAGCAATTTTGCCGTTTTCCATCACCAATACCCGGTCGGCCATCGCGGCTTCTTCCATATAGTGGGTAATGTGCAGCACGGTAATGCCACGCTCTTTGTTCAGGCGTTTTACAGTGCGCATAATTTTATCTCGGCCACGGGGGTCCAGCATGGCGGTGGCTTCGTCCAGCACTAGGCAGTCGGGGTTCATGGCAAGCACGCCGGCAATAGCCACCCGCTGCTTTTGCCCGCCCGAAAGTTTGTGCGGCTGGCGGTGGCGGTATTTTAAAATACCGGCTTCTTCCATGGCAACATCAATGCGCTGCCGCATTTCGTCGGGTGGCACACCCAGGTTTTCCAGCGCAAAGGCCACGTCTTCTTCCACCACAGTTGCCACAATTTGGTTATCTGGGTTTTGGAACACCATGCCCACCTTCTGGCGGATATCGTACAGGCGTTCTTCCTCGGTGGTTTTTATATTTTCTACCCAAACGGTGCCACGCTCGGGCACCAAAATGGCATTAAAATGCTTTGCAAGGGTAGATTTACCGCACCCATTGGCGCCTAGTATCGCCACAAACTCACCCTTTTGCACCGCAAGGCTTACGCCATCTACTGCATAAGGGTGGTCTTCATCATACCGGAACGCAATATCCTCGGTTTTTATCATGTCGGGCATTCGGTTATCTCCTTTTGGCAAAACTTCTTTTCGCTTTATCCTTGGTAAACTTTAAAACGGTACCGTTTTAAATACGCAAAAAATTTGCGCACCCACCTCTGCAAGGGTGAGTGTTTGCGCTTTTTATAGCCAATTTAGCACCGTAGGTGCACCGGCGGCGATGTACCGCCGTTTAAACCGGCTTGGTTTTTAAGTAAATTGGCTTTATTATATCACTTTTGCGCAACCAAATGTTACTTGTTCGTATCGGCAAAGCCAATTTCAAAAAAATCTCATGCAAATGTTCAAGCAAGGTCATTCTAAGGGCATTTGGGGTACCCGTGCAAGCAGCAACTACTTTACCCACCAGGCCGATGCCCCGCACGGCAATATGCCGCCACTGGCGGTAACCGGCAGGCCAATTTCGGTGCTGGTAACGGTGCCACCAAAACGGGGCGGCAGCAGCTGCGCCAGCATGTAGCCCATTACGCCGGGCGCAAGGCCGGTGGTATAGCTGTTTACCGTAAAAAACAAGGGGGTGCTGGTTAATAGCTGCGCTGTTTGGGCAAGCAGCGGATAAATAGCATCTTCCAGTTTCCAAATTTCGCCACCGGGGCCACGGCCATAGCTGGGTGGGTCCATAATAATGCCATCGTACTGGCTGCCACGGCGCAGTTCGCGCGCTACAAACTTTTGGCAATCGTCCACAATCCAGCGCACAGGGGCATCTTGCAAATGGCTTGCGGCGGCATTGTCTCGTGCCCAGGCAACCATGCCTTTGCTGGCATCTACATGGGTTACCGCCGCACCCGCCGCAGCACAAGCCAGCGTGGCACCACCCGTGTAGCCAAACAGGTTTAGCACCTTTATGGGGCGGTTTGCAGCCTGTATTAGGCGGGTGTATTCGTCCCAGTTTACCGCTTGCTCGGGGAAAACACCGGTATGCTTAAAGCCGGTGGGGCTAACCACAAAGGTTAGCCCTTTATAGTTTATCTTCCATTTTTCTGGCAGGCTTTTTTTATACTCCCAACCACCACCGCCTTTTTCGCTGCGGTGGTAAATGGCGTCTACCCTGCCCCACAAATTGCTTTGCTGCGGCGTTTGCCAAATCACTTGTGGGTCTGGCCGTTGCAAAAGTACCTTGTTCCAGCGCTCCAGCCTAAAGCCGGCGGTGGCGTCCAGCAATTCATAATCTTGCCAATTTTTTGCTGCCAGCATGGCACATCTCCTAAATAGTCGCTAGCCTGTAGTCACTAGTCGTTAGTTAAGGGCAAGGGTTTAATGCCCACCTCATCCCTCTTGTTTGCCCAGCAAATCTTCAAAGCTTTGCTGGCCGTCGGCTGTTTGTTGGGGCGGGTTTAGCCCCAAATGGCGGTAGGCCAAATGGGTTACGCAGCGCCCGCGCGGGGTGCGGGTTAAAAAACCCATCTGCATTAAATAGGGTTCGCACACGTCCTCTAGCGTAACGGCTTCTTCGCCAAGGGCAGCGGCTAAAGTTTCTAGCCCAACGGGGCCGCCGCCGTACATTTCTATTACGGCACGCAGCAAGGTTCTGTCTAAATTATCAAGGCCAGAGGTATCAATTTCCATTTTTTTTAGGGCGTACAGGGCGGCTTCATCGTCCACCAAATCTTTGCCCATTACCATGGCAAAATCTCGCACACGTTTTAGCAAACGGTTGGCAACACGGGGGGTGCCACGGCTGCATTTGGCAATTTCCAGCGCGCCGCCATCGTCGCAGGCAACATCTAGTATACCAGCACTACGCCGCACAATAAGGGCCAGTTCTTGCGGGCTGTATAGCTCCAGCTTTAGCATTACGCCAAACCTATCGCGCAGGGGGCTGGTTAGCTGGCCGGCACGGGTGGTGGCACCAATAAGTGTAAAGCGCGGCAAATTAATGCGAATAGACTGCGCACTAGGGCCTTTGCCAATCATAATATCCAGCGCGTAGTCTTCCAGCGCGGGGTACAGCACTTCTTCTACCTGGCGCGAAAGCCGATGAATTTCATCGATAAACAGCACATCGCCCTCTTGCAGGTTGGTAAGCAAGGCCGCAAGGTCGCCGGGTTTTTCGATAGCCGGGCCCGAGGTAACCCGAATTTGAACCCCCATTTCGTGCGCAACAATACCGGCCAAGGTGGTTTTACCAAGGCCCGGTGGGCCATATAGTAGCAAATGGTCCAGCGGCTCGCCACGCATTTTGGCGGCATCTAAATATATTTTTAGGTTTTCTTTGGCTTTTTCCTGCCCAATGTAATCTTCTAGCACACGGGGCCGCAGCGAAACCTCACCCTCAAAATCCTCCACTTCCATCTCGGGAGATATCAGGCGTTCGCGCTCGTCTTCCCGGCTATCCTGTTCAAAGTTCATTCGTTCTATTGCCATGGTTTACCTGCCACCCCCTATGCCCTGCAACGCAATGCGGATAATCTCCGGCACCGGCAAGGTTTGGTCTACTTTGGCCACCGCTGTGGCGGCCTCGGTACCGGTGTAGCCCAGGCTTACCAGCGCCGCCACTGCCTGCGAGGCACCGCCCGCCGGCTGGGCACCCCCGCCTGCCATATCATCGATAGAAAGACCACCGGCAGTGATGCCTTTGGCCACCTTGTCTTTTAGCTCTAGCACCAGCCGCTGGGCCAGCTTTGGGCCAACGCCATTGGCAGCGGTTAGGGTTTTATGGTCTCCGGTGCTAATGGCAAGCACAATTTTTTCTGGCGAAAGGGCACTTAAAATGGCCACCCCCACCTTAGGCCCCACCCCCGAAACAGTGGTAAGCATGCGGAACATATCCCGCCCCTCTTTGTTGGCAAACCCAAACAGAGACACATCGTTTTCGCTTACATTCATATAGGTATAAAGGGTAGCGCGCTCGCCCACTGCGGGCAGCGCGCCACTGGCCGTGGCAGGTATGCTAACCAAATAACCAATACCGCCACATTCTATTACGGCTTCACCGGGGGTTTTTTCTACCAAAATACCGGTAAGGGAATAAATCATGCTTTTTATGCCTCCTTGAAAACAATAGAACACGTTTGCTGTTGCCTAATCAATTCTTTGGTGATTTTTAGTTTGCAGGTGTTGCCTTTAGTAGTTGAAATGATGAATTCCAGAATGGGTTTTGCTTATTTCAAGGCAGACGACCAAGTAATACTTGATGTTTGCGAGGAAGGATAACGTAGAAATAAGTAAAAGATACTTTGAAAGGCATCGTTGAACACTGCTAAAAGCAACACCCTAATAATACCCCATTTGTTGGCGTTTGGTTTCGCCTTTACCAAAGCGCAGGCTGCGGGCCGAGTGCATGTGGCAAATCGCCATGGCAAGGGCATCGGCGGCATCATCAGGCTTGGGTATTTTTTTTAGTTTTAGCAGGCGGCGGGTCATTTCTTGCACCTGTTTTTTGGTGGCACGGCCATAGCCCGCAACACTTTGCTTTACCTGCAGGGGGGTGTATTCAAAAATAGGCACACCCGCCAGCTTTGCCGCCAGCAATATTACGCCGCGGGCTTCGGCCACGGCAATTACGGTTTTTTGGTTGCTGGTAAAAAACAGCGTTTCAATGGCCATGGCATCTGGTTTTACATCGTGCAAAAGGGTTTGCATGTCGGTAAAAATTTCGGCCAGCCGGTCTTCAAAAACAGTGTGAGACTGGGTAGTGATAGCCCCAAAGGTAACCGGCACAAAATCGGTTCCGGCGCCATCTAGCACGCCGTAGCCTACAATGGCATAGCCGGGGTCTAGCCCTAGCACACGCATGCCCGCACCTCCCTTTGCCAGTTGCAACCAGCCGCCTTGTTGTTATTGCTTTAAGCCAAGCCCAATTATACCACGAACACAGCAAATGGCATAATGGCACATTGCCACCGCCGCCCCACCACGGGGCAAGATAGCCTGCTTTAAAACAAAACATATAATAACTGTAAACTTGTGCGGTTATTATACCATATTGGTAGCAGTATCACAACCAAATATCTGCGTGGGTTGGGGCTTTGCCCAGCCCCTTATTTTTAGCAAATAACCTTGCTTTTTGCGTAAAGTTATATTACTATGTTTGTACATTGCTTGCCTGCATTTTCCCTAGTAGTTTGTGTCATTTAAATTTCGGGATATATTCGCCATCTATTTTTCATCTAACAAGGCGGCCGATTGAGGACAACGCAGCTAGACGGAAAATTGGCAAGAAGATAACCGCGTATTCAAGTGACGCAGACTATTCGTATGGAAGCTTAGCTCAGCTGGTAGAGCACCTGCTTGACGTGCAGGGGGTCAGGGATTCGAGTTCCTTAGCTTCCACCACGTAGCACCGTCAATTATTTGCTTAATTGGCGGTGTTTTTCTTTTTCAAAATTCAAAATGGTCAACTCGTACTCTAAAAAGTTTAAAAAGTAGCAGGAACTACCCGCTTTGGGTAGCTCCTGCTTTATTATTCATACTTCACATTATTTATTGGTTAACCCGGGCATTAACCCTTTGCAAGGCCATTAAAATCAGCTGGCTATTTATAAAGCCTTGGGCTAGGTGCTTTCACCACAAAAAACTCCGCTTGTTCCACATCTTGGTTAGAAATATTCATCTTTATTTGGCCCGGAATGTTCAAGAGATTTCCGTGTTCATAGCGTTTTGGCGGGTTTTCTCCCAGCTGGGCTGTGATGCACCCACGCACAATAATCATGTAAACGTTCGAGTTGGAATAGTGCTGCGGGAGCGCTTCATTCTGGTTCAGAATCATGTGATTAATCATCGCTACATCATCATCCAAAATCTTTTCAATCAGTTTCTCGGCGGACTGCTGAAATTTATAAACTTTTTCCATTTCAATCTTCCTTTCGTTGCGTTCGTTTCTTTTATAGGCTTAGTATAGCACTAAAAGGCAAGATATTCCGTGGTAAATACAACGCAAACAGCAATTGTTATCGCCCCTATTAGCCTGCCCCAATTTTGGCACAAGCAAAACGTGCAGGCTTTCAAGAATTCGAGCCCCTTCGCTTCCACCACATAAAAACCCGCTTTTCAATCGCATGTAACTGGCGATAATAAGCGGGTTTTTGCTATATCTAAAGCAACAAAATAAGTTTTTGGTATTTTTAATAAGCACCGGAAAGAATTTTATTTCATGGTTTCTTGTTTTACCTTATGGTCTACCACATGGCGGCTGGCTAGCTCTGCCATCACTTCATCCGGGGTAATGCCGGCCTCGGCCATCAGCACCAAAATATGGTAGCAAAGGTCCGATATTTCGAAAATGGTTTCTTGGTCGTCCTTTTTCATGGCGGCAATCACCACTTCGGTAGATTCTTCCCCCACCTTTTTTAATATCTTTTCGCGCCCTTTGCCAAACAGGTAGCTGGTATAGCTGCCCTGTTGTGGTGTGGTTTTGCGGCCCATAATTAAATGATACAACGCCTGTAGGGTAAGTTTTTGCTGGGTTTCATCCTGATACAAGGTGTTGAAAAAGCAGCTTTCGGCACCGGTATGGCAGGCGGGGCCTTTTTTTATCACCTGCACCACCAGCGCATCTGCGTCGCAATCTGTCATCATGGCCACAACATGCTGCACATTGCCGCTGGTTTGCCCTTTGCGCCACAGCTGCTGCCGGCTGCGAGACCAAAAGCAGGTGCGTTTTTCTGCCAGCGTTATTTGCAGGCTTTCTTTGTTCATATAAGCAACCATAAGCACCTGTCCGGTGTTAAAATCTTGCACCACTGCCGGTATCAGGCCATCTTTATCAAATTTCAGCTTTTCCAAACCTTCCATTGTCCTGCTCCTTGCTGTTTTTATTGTTGCCGCAGCCGCACCGGCACGCCTTTGCCGGCTAAATAAGCTTTAAGCTCCGGTATGCCTACCTCTTTGTAGTGGAATATGGAGGCCGCCAGCCCCGCGTCTATCCCCTCTAGCGCAAACAAATTGGCAAAATGCTGCTTGTTGCCCGCCCCGCCAGAGGCGACAATGGGAATTTTTACCCGTTGCGATATGGCTTGCAACAGTGGCAGGTCAAAGCCGTTTTTCACTCCGTCGGTGTCCATGCTGTTTACCACCAGCTCCCCGGCACCCTCTGCTTCCCCACGCATGGCCCAGTCCAAGGCATCCAGGCCGGTATCTACCCGGCCGCCCTTGGCAAAAATGTGCCAACCCTCGCCCACCCGCTTAATATCCATAGATAGCACCACGCACTGGCTGCCATAACGGCGGGCACCTTGGCCCACCAAGGCGGGGTTGGCAATAGCACCCGAGTTCACGCTCACCTTGTCGGCACCACAGTTCAGCACCCGGTCAAAATCTGCCAAACTGTTCACAGCGCCCCCCACTGTTAGCGGAATAAACACCTGCGCTGCCACCTTTTTTAAAATATCGGTAAAAATACCCCGCCCCTCGGCCGAGGCGGTAATGTCGTAAAAAACCAGTTCATCTGCCCCTTGCTGGTTGTAGTAGGCGGCCATAGCCACCGGGTCTTCTACATCTCGCAGGCCTTTAAAATTAACCCCTTTTACCACCCGTCCATCCCGGATATCCAAACAGGGAATGATGCGTTTTGCCACCATGTTGTTTCCTCGCTTTGCTGTTTTAAAGCCAATTAAAACCTTGTGTTGCCTTTGTTTGCTTACGCTTTTGCCAGTTGCACCGCTTGGGCCAAATGAACCGCACCGGTGTACAGTGCCCGGCCTAAAATAGCGGCATATAGGCCCATTTCTTTTAGCTGCCGCACGTCCTCCAGGCTAGAGACCCCGCCCGAAGCGGTGATGTTCAGCCCCTCAATTTCGGCTAGGCGCCCATACACTTCCAGGTTAGCGCCTTTGCCGGTTCCATCCCGCGAAATATCGGTGTAAATAATATAGTTTACCCCAATATCTCGCATTTCACGGCAAAAATCAAAGCTGTCAGTTTCAGAGGTGGCCAGCCATCCTTCTATAGCCACTTTGCCGTCTCGGGCGTCCACCCCTATCGCTATTTTATCGCCATATTTTTTTACCACACTGCGGGTGAAAATGGGGTCTTTTAAAGCAGCGGTGCCCAATATTACCCGGCCAATGCCGGCGGCAAAGCATTGCTCTACCATTTTTTGGGTGCGAATACCGCCGCCAAGCTCGATAAACATGCCGGTGGTGCTGGCAATGGCCTGCACCGCAGCAAAGTTTTGGGGTGTTCCTTGCTTTGCGCCGTCTAGGTCTACCACATGCAGGTGGTTTGCCCCCGCCGCCGCAAACTGGGCTGCAAAGGCCGCTGGGTCGTTGCCAAACACCTCTACCTTGTCGTAGTCTCCTTGGTACAGGCGCACCGCTTTACCGCCCAGCAGGTCAATAGCCGGATAAATTAACATGTTTCCACCTCCGCAAATGCTTTTAACATGGCAAGGCCCACGTCCCCGCTTTTTTCTGGGTGAAACTGGGTGCCAAACACATTGCCTTTTTGCACGGCGCCGGTTACTGTAACCCCGTATTCGCTGGTGGCAACCACTGCTTCATCGCAGTTTTTGGCATAAAAGCTGTGCACGTAATAGACCGAATCCCCCTCTTGCGTGTAGCGCAAAATAGGGCTTTGGGGGCGCTGTATCTGCAGCGGGTTCCAGCCAATGTGGGGCACCTTGTAGTTGTAGCCGGCCATTGCCAAATCTGGCGCAAGGGGGCACACCTGGCCGGGCACCAGCCCCAGGCCCTCGTGCTCTCCAAATTCATAACTTTTTTGGAACAAGAGCTGCATGCCAAGGCAAATGCCCAGCAGCGGTTTGCCGGCGGCGGCTTGCTGCCTTACCACCCCCGCCAGCCCAGCCCCCTGCAATTTTGCCATGGCATTGGCAAAAGCACCTACACCGGGCAAAATAATATGGCTTGCTGCTGCCAGCTGTTTTGGGTCTCCGGTTACCTCTGCCACCAGCCCCAGCGCGCTAAGGCTGCTGCGCAGGCTAAACAAGTTGCCCACACCATAGTCCACAATGGCAATCATGTCTTTCCTCCCCAATAGTTTAGTAAGCCCTGTTTAATACCCAATTACAAAATAGTGCCTTTGGTAGAGGGAATTTCTTCGGCTGCTTGCGGGTTTATGGCCACCGCCGCCGCCAGTGCCCGGGCAAAGCCTTTAAAGGCGGCTTCTGCAATGTGGTGGCTGTTTTCTCCATCTAGCTGCCGCAGGTGAATGGTTGCCCCAAGCTCCCGCGCAAAGGCCATAAAAAACTCCTTCACCAGCTCCAAATCAAAATCGCCAATTTGCTTTGCGGGCAAATCTAATTTATACACCAGCAGGCCCCGGCCGCTAATATCCACGGCACAAAGTACCAGCGCTTCGTCCATAGGCAGCAGCATGCTACCATACCTAACAATACCTGCACGGTTGCCCAGCGCCTGAGAAAAGGCACGACCTAACAGAATGCCAATATCTTCCACCGTGTGGTGGTAATCTACCTGCACATCTCCCCGGCAAAGCACGTTAAGGTTAAAGCGGCCATGGCGGGCAAAAAGCTCCAGCATATGGTTTAAAAAACCGCAGCCGGTATCAATTTCATACTGGCCGGTGCCGTCCAGCTCTACTGCACAAGATATCTCGGTTTCGCTGGTGGAGCGTTGTAAACGAGAAGTACGCATTATCATCACCTCATGGTTAAAATATTTATACAAACCAAAAACTAAAGTTTAAAAGACAACACCCGGCCCTCTCGGGCTATCCTTTTAAAAAAGGGGCATTCCATCGCTTCATTAGCATTATAGCAAATTGGCGCATTGCTTTTGTTTTAGCCGGGCAATAGCTGCCGTAGCACCTCAAACAGGGTATCCATCTCTTGCCCTGTGCCAATGGTGATGCGCAGGTATTCATCTATGCGCGGTTTGTTAAACCACCGCACCAGAATGCCCTGCTCTTTCAGGCCATGGTAAAGCTGCTGTGCCGAGGCTTGTTGATGGCGCACAAACACAAAATTAGCAAGGCTTTGGGGGCCTTCAAACCCCATTTTCTCTAATGCATCCACCGTTTTGGCACGGGTGGCAATAATTTTGGCACGGCATTCTTCAAAATAGGCGTTATCCTGCAATGCTGCCACCCCGGCGGCCTGGGTCATTCGGTTTACATTATAGGGGTTAAAGCTGTACTGAATCCTACCCAGGTCCTCAATCAATTCCGGGCTGCCCACCGCATACCCCAACCGTGCCCCCGCCATAGCCCGAGACTTGGAAAAGGTGCCCACCACCAAAAGGTTGTTGTAGCTTTGCAGCAGCGGCAGGGCAGTTTGCGCCCCAAAATCTACATAGGCTTCGTCTACCACTACCAAGTTTTCCGGGTTCCACTGTAGTATTTTTTCTAGCTCTGCCAAAGAAAGGGCCAGCCCGGTGGGGGCGTTGGGGTTAGCAATAAAAATGGTACTGCCAACCTGCCTATAATCCTCTGGCGCAAGGGTAAAATTTTGCCGCAGCGGCACAATGTGGGGGGTAATACCGCACAGGCTTGCGTATACCGGGTAAAAGCCGTAGGTAATATCTGCAAAGGCCGCCCCCGCTTGACAAAAGGCCATAAAACAAAAGGCAAGTATCTCATCGCTGCCATTGCCCAAAAACACCTGGCTTTGCTGCACCCCTAAATACTTTGCCATGGCGGCCTTTAGGCTGGCACAGGTAGGGTCCGAATAAAGGTTTAACTGTTTTGCCTCTGCTGCCGCTTGCCGCACCGCCTTTGGCGAGGGCGGGTAAGGGCATTCGTTGGTGTTTAGCTTTATATAGGCACGGTTTTGTGGTTGCTCCCCCGGTGTGTAGGGGGCCAGTGTATTAAATTTGGGGTGCAAAAAGCGAGACATGGAATTCCTCCTAACAAACAAAACAGATGTAGCCGATTACTTCTCGTCCATTCGCAGCCGAACGCTGTTGGCGTGGCCGCCCAGCCCTTCACTATCGGCAAAAGTGGCTACGTCTGCCCCTACCTTTGCCAGCGCCCCCGCAGAATAATATAGAAAGCTGCTTTTTTTAATAAAATCATCTACCGAAAGCGGGGATGAAAACCGGGCTGTGCCACCGGTGGGCAGGGTGTGGTTGGGGCCGGCGTAGTAATCTCCCAACGCTTCTGGGGTGTTGTTGCCCAAAAAGATGCTGCCGGCGTTTTGCACCACAGGCAGCAGCGCAAAGGGGTCTGCCACGCACAATTCCAAGTGCTCTGGCGCTAGGGCGTTGGCAATTTCCATAGCTTCTTGCACACATTGAGCCACAATAATGCGGCCGTTGGCCTGCAAAGAAGCTTGTGCAATATCTTTGCGGGGCAACGTGCTTAGCTGGCTGGCCAGCTGCTGCTTTACCGCCCCGGCAAGCGCCTGGCTGGTGGTAACTAACACGGCGGCGGCCAGCTCGTCGTGCTCTGCCTGGGCCAGCATATCTGCCGCCACAAAGGCCGGGTTTGCGGTATCGTCTGCCACTACCAGCACATCGCTGGGGCCGGCAATCATATCAATATCCACCGTGCCATACACCATGCGCTTGGCCGTAGCCACATACAAGTTGCCCGGCCCCACAATTTTATCTACCTTGGGTATGGTGCCAGTGCCATAGCTTAGCGCTGCCACCGCTTGGGCACCGCCCACTTTAAAAATTTCGGTAATGCCGGCCACCCATGCCGCCGCCAATACCCCGGCGTTCACCTTGCCATCTTGCCCCGGCGGGGTAACCATTACCACCCGGCCAACCCCGGCAATTTTGGCTGGTATCGCGTTCATTAACACGGTGCTGGGGTAGGCCGCCGTGCCACCGGGCACATAAATGCCCACCTTGGCCAGCGGGGTAATTTTTTGGCCCATTACCACCCCGGGCTTTTCGGCCATGGTAAAGCCTTGCCGCAGCTGCTTTTGGTGGTAAATGCGTATGTTTTCCGCTGCATCGGCCAATATGCGCAGGTAGCTTTCGCCTACCTGCTGCCGGGCGGCCTGCAATTCCTCTTCGGTCACCTTCATATCGGCAAGGTTTGCGCCGTCAAAGCGCTTGGTATAGGCAAGCACGGCGGTATCTCCATTTTGGCGTACATCGGCCAATATGCCACCCACCGCGCCAGAAACATCTGGCTGTTCTGCCTCCCGCCGGCTTACAATGTCTGCCAGCGAAATCTCCCGGCTATCCCAAATTTCAATCACAACTGTTCACCCAGCCTTTCTGCCAGCGCCTGTATGGTAGCGCCTTTAAAGCGCCACGCCGCACGGTTTGCTATAAGCCGTGCCGACGACGGCACAATGTCTGCCAGCACTTCCAGGTTGTTTTCTACCAAGGTTGTGCCGGTCTCCACAATATCCACAATTACGTCCGACAAGCCCAGCAGTGGCGCAAGCTCTATTGAGCCATGCAGTTTGATAATTTCCACTTCGCGGTTGCGCTCTGCATAATAGCGGCGGGCCACCTGCTCGTACTTGGTAGCTACCCGCAGCGGCAGGGCTGGGTCTTCGGCAAAGCCAACCCGCCCCGCTACGGCTATGCGGCATTTCCCCAGTTGTAAATCCAGCAGTTCCAGCACATCGGCCCCGCTTTCCAGCAAAACATCCTTGCCCACCACGCCAATATCGGCGGCGCCGTGCTCTACATAAATATCTACGTCGGAAGGTTTTACCAAAAAGTACCGCACCTTGTTGGATTCGTCCTCAAACACCAGTTTTCGGCTTTCTTCCAAAATACCTCCGCAGGCACAGCCCGCTTGCTCAAACATTTTATACACCTTGTTGCCCAGCCGCCCCTTGGGCAGGGCAATGTTTAAATACCTGTTATTTGCCGCCAAATCCGCTTCTGTATCCGGCCCGTTGGTGGGCCTTTCCAGCTCATCTAGGTACAGTGCAAAACCCATGGCACCTTGGGGTTTATCAAACCGGTGCAGCAGGTTATCGTACCGGCCGCCAGACAATATTGCCCGGGGCACCCCGCGCAGATATCCCTGAAAAATTAACCCGTTATAGTAATTCACATCGTTTAGTATCGAAAAATCGAGCCTTACCGCTACTTGGGGTGTTTCTTTGGCAATGGCTTTTTCCAATTTTTCATACAAGCTTTCCAATTCATCTAACGCCCGCACGGCGCCGGGCACGCCCAGGGCCAGGTTTTTTGCCACCTGCAATGCCTGCACAAACGGCCCCGAAAGGGTACCCAGCGCCACCAGGTTATGAATGGTTTTTGCCGGCAACCCTGTTGCCGCCTGCCGCATACCATGGGCGCTTTTGTCCCGCAGGGCTTGCAGGGCTAACTCTCGCTTTGGGCCGGTGCCAAGGGGGGCCAGCATCGCCTCTATAAACCCCATGTGTGAAAGATCCAGTGCTCCTTCGCCCACCACCGAAAGACTTTGCACCGCAAGCCCCAACACTTCGGCTTCGGCGCTGCGGCCATCTCCGCCAATAAATTCCAGCCCAATCTGGTTAATTTCTCTATATTCGCCGGTTTGGCGGCTGCGCCGAAACACGTTTTCGTTATAATAGGCCCGGCGCTGCTCGCCCGCTTGGGTGTTTTTCACAATCGAGAGCGTCACGTCCGGTTTCAGCGCTTTTAGGCGGCCATCCACCCCAGTAAAGGTGATGATATCCTCCCCTGCCAAAAAGGGCTTATTTTGCATATACAGGTCATATTCTTCAAAACTGCCCATGCGGTACAGGGCATAGCCTTTTTGCTCAAACAGCGCCCGCAGTTGCAGGGCAACCTTTTCTTCCCTTCGCAGGGCTGGTAATGTAAAACCCATTTGTTTCCCCCTTAAACCCGCATAGTATGCTACTATAGTAGCACAGTTTTACTTGGTGTTTTTGCTTACCTGTAATAAGGCAAAAACAGGTTAAATTTATAATAACGCACTTTACTAATTTAGTCAAGTAAATTAGTAAAGTGAAAATAAAAAGCAGTGGTTCTGCTTTTTATGCTTTGCCTTGTGCAATTGGGCGTAGGGCTACCCTACATACTGCCGCCATTGCCTTATTATTCATTGACAAACCAGATAGGATTTTATATTATGGTCTTTACCATATACATATAAAAAATAATTGTTTAAGCCATAACTGGGAGACAACAAAATGAAACTGAGCCAAATAAAAGGAGTGTACGATTGCGCCATTAGCCTAGGTGCGCCATGCCAACCTGCCCAACAGCTAAAAATGCACAACTTGCGCTCCTTTTCGGGCCCTTTTGATTGGACTGTATTGGAATCTGTTCCCTGCTTAATAAAAGCCATCGATACTAAATTTGAAAATTATTTTGCCTTAGAAAACCTTACGGTTAAAGAAAAACACGGCCATACCTATTTGGTGTACGATGAGCTTTACGAATGTATGTCTGTACACGATTTCCCCTATGTGGAAAACGATGATCCTAGTAAAATTTTTGATGTTTACCCAGCCTTTATAGAAAAAATGCAGAGAAGAATCCAACGTTTTTATAGTAGGATATCGGATAGCCAGAGAACTTTGTTTGTGCGGTTTCATGCCAGCCACCAGGACGCCCAAAACCTGCAAAAATACTTAAAAGCTTTGGTGAAAAACGATTTTACATTACTGGTATTGAACGAAACCGATACGCCCCGGCTGATAGAGGAAAACTGGGATATTGAAAATACTTATGCCGCAAGAATATTTCAAACACCGGAGATTCCATGGCAAGGATATACCCCGCACTGGGACCAAATTTTAAGCGGCATATCCTTAAACAACACCGCCCATAACCCACTGGATATTCACGATGATCCTATTCTCTAATCATTACTACCGTTTCTAAAATTAAATTGTTATCTTCGCCCTGCCGGTGCCACCAAAACCAAAAAAACACAGCCCCCCTGTTTAGCATATTTGATAAACAGGGGGGCTGTTTAGCACTGCTATAAACCTAGCTCTTCATCCACAAAAATAATTTCGCTTTTCATGCTAAAAGGCGCGCGGTCCAGTATCGTAGTAATGCGGCAAATGCGGCCGGGGCTGCTGCAATCGTAACATTTATCGCCTTTTACGGCGCAGGGGGTTTTAGCACTTAGCCGTTTGGCGTTTAGCGGGGCCGCTACATGCTTGCAGCGGTGTAGTGCATCGGCGAAAGTGGGCACAATTTTATTTTTACCCACCACATAGTAACAAACTTCGGGGCCAAAGGCCGTCATAGCAACACGGTTGCCGGTTCCATCAATGTTCACTATTTCGCCGGTTTGGCTAACAGCATTGGCGCTGGTAATGTACACCTGCGCATGGTTTGCCAGCCGCCGTACTTCAAACGAGTTTACCTTGTTATGCCAAGCCACAGCGTTTTGCTCGCTCAATGCTTCAAATAGGCCAAGTTCGCGCAGGGTTACGCTGCCACCAAAACCAATGGCTCGGTTTTGCAGGGCATTTATAAAATAATCTTTTACTTGTTGTTTGGTGGCAAACAGCTGGGTGGCAAAGCCGTGCTTTTCAAAATTTTCGCGTATTGTTGTGTAGTCCAAAATCGGTGCCTCCTATTTTTAGTAATTGTGCATGGCCGGTTACATATAGAAAGTATATGGCAATTTCTTACCTAAAATATTGGTAAAAGCCTCTTCAAATTCCGGGCTTATGTTTACCGCCGTTACGGTAAACACTATTGTATTGGTATCGCTAGCGCTATATTCTGCCATAATTTTTATTTCTTCCACTATGGTACCGGGGTTCTCTATGCTACTGCGCTTTACGCCGGTGGTTATCTCTCCATTTTCAAACATATAATCATCGCCCCAGTAAAAAACACCTGCATCGGTTTCGAAAATACCCACGCTAACCATACAATAATCTTCCGCTACCCGTATTTGGTAAACAGGGCGCTCAAAGCCTTCGGTTTCAGGGTCTGCATAAAAAAACCAACTTCCATACAGCTTTTCTATATCGTTCACCTTATTATAAGGTGCGGGTGGCAGCTGGGGCGCCACATAAGGGTTAAAGGGGTCTTTATAAACTATGCCGCTGGGGCTTAACGTTGACACGGCAGGCACCGATATACTTTGTGCCACACTGGCAGAAGAGCTTGCCACAGATGGTACATGCACCGGCAACGAACCCGCACTGCTTGGCCCGCTTTGCCCTGCTGCCGGCCCACAGGCTGCCAAAGCAAGGGCCACTAAGGTTGCCAAACAAACTAGCGCTATACCGTGTTTCTTATTCATACTTACCCCTTGTTGTTGCCTGTTTTTCTATTTATTAATAAGCCAATTATACCATATAGAAGATATTCCCCCTAGTGTAAACTTTGGTTTTTTGCACGTTTGGCATATTTTGCGCAAAAAATAAACCCTATTTAATAGAAGCCGAACATTCACCTTCATGCAATATTGTTTTAAAGGCACTTTTGGGACAAAGGAGAAAAATCACGTAATTATCAATTTCAAAAGATAGATTCTTCGCTTTATTGAGAACGGCAAGAAGTTTTTAAGATTGGTTTTGTGGCTTAATACACAAAAATATTGACCTTATGCCCCCAAAGTGTTAAAATTACAAAGGTTATTGGTTGCGTATATTTAGTTGTTGATATGCGGCGCGCATGCGCCGCATTTTTTGGGTAAAAATATATAGCCCTATTGCGCCCAAAGTATGGAAAGGAAGCTGTATGGAAAGAACAGATTTGAGGAACGTTGCTATTATTGCCCACGTAGACCATGGCAAAACCACCCTTGTAGACGAAATGCTAAAACAAAGCGGCGCGTTTAGAGACCACCAGCAGGTGGAAGACCGTGTGATGGATAGCGGCGACATTGAACGGGAACGTGGCATTACCATTTTGGCCAAAAACGCCAGCCTGCAATACAACGGCGTTAAGGTAAACATCATCGATACCCCCGGCCACGCCGATTTTGGCGGCGAGGTGGAGCGTGTATTAAAAATGGTTGGCGGGGTTGTGCTACTGGTAGATGCCGCCGAGGGCTGCATGCCCCAAACCCGTTTTGTGCTGCAAAAGGCCTTGGCGCAAAACCTTTCGCTGGTAATTGTGGTTAATAAAATAGACCGCCCCGACGCCCGCATTAAAGAAGTAATTGACGAAATTTTACTATTGTTGATGGACCTTGGCGCCACCGATGAACAGCTGGATTCTCCGATGGTGTTCTGTTCTGGCCGCGAAGGCACCGCCAGCTATTCGCCCGAAGAGCGAGGCACCAGCCTGCAACCCCTGTTTGAAACCATTGTGGAATATGTAAAAGCACCCGAGGGCAACCCCGACGCCCCCCTTGCCATGCTGTGCAGCAGTGTGGACTATAACGAGTATGTGGGCCGCATTGGCATTGGCCGCATAGAAAACGGTGTGATAAAAACCAACATGGATGTGACCGTGTGCGACTGGCACGACCCCACCCTAACCCAAAAGGGGCGCATTACTGCCCTATATAGCTTCGAGGGCGTGGGGCGCACCCCCATTCAGCAGGCAGAGGCCGGCGACATCGTAGCCTTTTCGGGGCTAGAGGACATTACCATTGGCAACACCCTGTGCGAGCCATCGCTGGTGCAGCCGCTGCCCTTTTTAAAAATTAACGACCCTACCGTGGAAATGACCTTTTCTGTTAACGATTCTCCCTTTGCGGGGCGGGAAGGCAAGTTTGTTACTAGCCGCCAGATACGTGACCGCCTGCATAAAGAACTATTAAAAGATGTGGCGCTGAAGGTGGAAGATTCCACCTCTTCCGAGTCGTTCCGGGTAATGGGGCGTGGCGAAATGCATCTTTCTATTTTAATAGAAACCATGCGCCGCGAGGGGTACGAGTTTCAGGTATCGCCCCCCAAGGTGCTGCTGCACGAGGAAGATGGCAAAACCATGGAGCCGATGGAACATGTGGTAATTGACGTGCCGCTGGAATACCAGGGCAGTGTAATGCAAAAACTGGGCAGCCGCAAAGGCGAGCTTGTGCAAATGGCCCCGCAGGGTAGCCGTATGCGGGTAGAGTTTCGCATACCAAGCCGTGGCCTGTTTGGCTACCGCAGCGAGTTTTTAACCGACACCCATGGCGAAGGTATTATGAACACCATTTTTGACGGCTATGCCGAGTGGCGGGGCGATTTGCCCATGCGCTCTACCGGCAGCCTTGTTAGCTTCGAAACCGGCGAAAGTGTTATTTATGGCCTGTATAACGCACAAGAGCGTGGCCGTCTGCTCATCGGCCCCGGCGAAAAAGTGTATGCCGGCATGGTGGTGGGTGTTAACCCCAAAGCCGAAGACATGACCGTAAACGTGTGCAAAACCAAGCACCTTAGCAATACGCGTGCCTCTGGCAGCGACGATGCCCTGCGGCTGGTGCCCATCACCCGCATGAGCCTTGAAGAATCTTTAGAATTTATTAAACCGGATGAACTGGTGGAGGTAACCCCAACCACCCTGCGCATTCGTAAAAAGATTTTGAACCACGAACAGCGCATGAAAGCTTCGCGCGGGAAAAAGGCGTAAAAATTTAAAACCCCTCTGCTTTGCCGATGCATAGCAGAGGGGTTTTTAGGTATATACATTTTTATGCAAGCCACGCCAAGGTACTTTGGCCGCATTAGGCCACCTGCGATGTCGCTTCAACCGGCAGGTTTTCCTCGCTGTTTATTTCGTTATTGGTGCTTGCGGCGGCAGGTGCTTCTGGCGTGCTTTGGGGCAGGCTACCCGGCTGGCTAACAGCCCCTTCGGGCAGGGGCAGCACCACCCACACAAACGTAAGCACAAAATCTTCGGGGTTTGGTAATAGGCCTTGGGCGGCGGGCTGGGCAATTAAAGTATCCAGTTGTTCCGCCGCTTTGGTTTTTTCAAACGTGGCAAAGGCTTGCTCGTAGGTTTGCTGGGTAACGGTTTCGGCCCATAGTGCGCCTGCTGTGGGGCGCACTGCGCCATCTGCCAGGCCGCTTTGCAGCTGCTGCCCTGCGGGGAAGTGCCCCTCGCGCCACTGGGTGAGAATTTCCTCCAGCACCGGCTGAAAGTTTTTTTGTGTAGAAAAAAGAACGGTTTCATCTTCGGCCGCAGTGCCCGCCAGCAAAAGTTTTACCCCTGTTTTTTTGGCCATGTGCTCTAGCCCGCTAAGGGCACTGCCGGCAGGTATATAGGCTGCCTTTGCACCCATGGCGGCAAAGGTTTTCATCTGCGCTTGCACATCGGCCGTTGTTGCTTCTTGTGGCAGGTTTGCCACCCGTATTTCTATGCTTGCCTGCGGCAGGCCAAGCGCTGCGGCCGCGGCCTCGGCCCCTAAAACAAAGCCCAAAACATAGCGTTGTTGCTGGGCCTTGCCCTGCCCTGCAAAGGTAATGGCGCCTAAGTTATGCAAACCATTTTGCACTGCCATATAGCCGGTTAACCAGCCCGCTTGTTCTACCAAAAATTGTTGGCTAACGCCATTTTTTAGCAGCTGCCACGGCTGGGTAGTGTTTAAAAGCAAAAAATATAAATCCGGATATTCCCGCTGGGCTTTTTCCATCAATTCACCCAGCTCATCGCCCAGCATTACCACCACTTCGGCACCACTTTTTTTGGCAAGCTCCAGCGTGGGGGTAAAATCATCTTTGGTGGCGGTGTAAATATTGCAGCCAAGCCCCTTTTCGCCGGCAAAACGGGTTATGGCGCTCCACACCGCTTGGCCAAGGCCGGTTTCTTGTTGGCCGTCAATATCAATTAGCGCAATTTTAGCATCGCTGCTTTGGCCAGGCCCCGGCACAATGCCCGAGGGCGGCACCGTGGAACCCGTAGACACCGAGGAGGGACCGCACGCCGTGAACATAAATATAACCAGCAAACAAGCCGCAACAAGCCGCATTGCTTTTTTCACCGCCAATCCCCCTCTCTTCTCGTTTTTCTATAACATAACAAGACAAGGCCTACGCTTGCAGGCCCCTTAAAATCTCTATTACTAATAATACTCTATCCTGCCTTCAAACATCAACCGGCATTAAATTACAATGGTATTACAAAAGAATTACAGCCGCCCGCATAATAGGCGCCTGCTAGCGTTCTTGCAGGGTAACCTTTATTACATCGCCCGGTTGCTTGCCAATTCTGGCACGGATATCTTTGCGAATACCAATAATGTGCCCGGGCGTTTGCATGCGCACAAGGCTGCCGTCGTACGGTTCGCCATCAAAGGTGGCGTGCACCGGCACCCTGCCTTTGCCAAATTCAGCCTTTACATCAAACGGGATATGAATATAGGCACCGTCTATACCCTCTACTTTTTGTATCTCTGCTTCAAAGGTATATTCCTTCTTCATCGCAACAGGTCTCCTGTTTATTCTTAGTTTTGGCCACACCACAGCACGGCAAGGGGTATAAGGGCTATTCGCTTAGGTTGGCGGGGCCAAAGCCTTGGGGCAATAGCGCACCCAAAGTTGTAATGGTGTAATCGGTTTCGGTTTGTGCCAGCACCACCGGCAGGCCAGGGCCCGTAAACTCGTACAACGCCTGGCGGCACACGCCGCAGGGCGGGCAAGCAGGCAGCGGTGGTTGTTGTGCTGCCGGGCCACCCGCTACTGCCAACGCCACAAATGTGCGCTGGCCTGCGTTTACAGCGGCAAACAAGGCTGTGCGCTCGGCACAATTGGTTACACTATAGGCGGCATTTTCTACATTGCAGCCGGTATACACGGCACCATTGGCGCACAGCAAAGCTGCCCCCACCGCAAAACCAGAGTATGGCGAGTAGGAGTTGCTTCGTGCTGCTACCGCAGCCGCCGCTAGTGCCCGGGCATCAAAATCCATCGTTTCACCTGCTTGTTTTGGTTAAATTATAGGGTTCCTAAGGCTACCTTCATCATGTCGGTAAAGCTTTTTTCACGCTGCTCGGGGGTGGTTATTTCCGGGGTGATAAAACTATCGGAAATAGTGAGCACACAGGCGGCATTTTTGCCAGTAACCGCCGCATTATGAAACAGCGCAAAGCTCTCCATTTCTACCGCAAGGCAACCTTTTTCATCGCGCAAAACCTGCCAATAGGGTGTGCCCGGTTGTTCTGCACGGTAAAATACATCGCTGCTGTGCACTACGCCCTCGGTTAAGGCAACGCCTTGGGCCTTGGCGCTTTGGCGCAGTTTTTCATTCAAGGCTTCGCTTGGTTTTTTCATTTCTTCGGTGTCTCCGTTTTGGGTTTTTCCATAGCTAGATTCACTATAGGCCCCGGTGCAAAGCAGCACATCAAACAAGGCAAGCTGGGCGCTATAGGCCCCGCCAGAGCCCACCCGAATAATGTTTTCTACCCCATATTGGGTAAATAGCTCGTACGAGTAAATGCCAATAGAGGGCATACCCATGCCACTGCCCATAACCGAAACCGGCTTGCCGTTATACAGCCCCGTATACCCCAACATGCCACGCACCTGGTTAAACTGTACAGCATTTTGCAAAAAGGTTTCGGCAATAAATTTGGCACGCAAAGGGTCTCCTGGCATCAGCACTGTTGGGGCAATTTGCCCAGCCTGGGCCGAAATATGTGGGGTTGACATCATACATCTCTCCTTAAAATATCAGTTACCTGCAAGCAGTGGTTTTTTATTAAAATAGGGGTGTATTTTGCTCCCCTAGCAGTGGGGGCTTACTTTTATTAAGTATAACATACCCACTTTTTTTGCGCCACAATTGCACAGGTACCCCGGCTATGTTTTTATTTTTAAACACCACAACCAAGTGCCGCCCACTTGCACCGTATAAAAAAGCAGCTTTTAAACCCTTGCAACCACTAGTTCTGCGGCAGTGTTGTATCCCACATTGGCACGCAAAAACATTTGACATTTTTTACACTTTGCGCCACAATATTAACAATATTTGTTAGAATATAATCACCTTGTTTGCGTGTTTAAAAGCAGTCCTGTTATAAATGTATCCCCGGTATAAAAAAGGAGGAACGGCCATGTTAAAGCGAGCCATGGCGCTACTGCTTTGCCTGTTGCTGGCATTGTTTGCGCTAACGGGTTGCGCTATGCCAAACAACAGCCCGCCTTCCCTGCCCACCGGTGCACGGCAAACACTCACCGTTTATACTTCGCATCCTTTAGATGTGTACGGCCCTATTATTAAGGAATTTGAGGAACGTACCGGCGTGTGGACCACCGTGGTTACCGGCAACACGCTAGATTTATTTGAGCAAATAGCCAACGAAAGCAACGCCCCTGTTGCCGACGTTATTTTTGGTGGCGGGGCCGAATCTCACGAGGCATACAGGGCGTTTTTTCAAAATTACCAAAGCCCCGAAGCCGAGAATGTGCTGCCATTTTTTAAAAGCGAAAACAATATGTGGACCCCTTTTTCGGCGCTGCCCATTGTGCTGGTGTATAACACCAAGCTGGTAAGCGCCAAAAACGCCCCCACCGGCTGGGCACAATTGGCGCAGCCACACTGGCAGGGGCTTACTGCCTTTACCAGCCCCACGGTTTCCGCCTCCAGCTTTACTGCAATTTCCACCCTCATGCAGGTATCGGCCCAAAATGGCTGGGCCGAAATGGAACAACTTGCCAGCAACGTGCAGGGCAAAATGGTAGAGCGTTCGGCCGATATTACCGCCGCCGTTGCCAGCGGTAACTTTTTGGTGGGCATAGCGCTGGAGGAAGTTGCGCTGCGATATATACAAGCCGGCAGCGACATTGCCATTGTGTACCCCACCGAGGGAACCAGCGTGGTGCCAGACGCAATATCGCTGGTGCAAAATGCGCCAAACGCCAACAATGCCCGCTTGTTTATCGATTTTATCCTTTCGCGCGATGTGCAGCAAATGCTGGTGAATGACATGAGCCGCCGCTCGGTACGGGCCGATATTAAGGAGTACAAAGGCCTTGTGCCGCTAAACGAAATAACGGTTTTGCAATACGATTATGCTTTTTCGGCCGAGATTCGTGAACCTGTGCTGGCATATTGGCAGGGGTTGTAGGGCAAATTAACTACTGTTTAGGTGTTTATAATGGTAAAGTGGGTGCGCAATCTTTCGTTTAAATACCGCATATTATTAGGCTGCCTACTGGTGGCCTTGTTGCCTTTGCTTGGCGGCAACCTGCTTATGACACAGCTATTTAGCGTAAGCGTGCAAAACCAGGCCACCGCCACCGCCCAGGCACGCCTGGCCGAAATGGGCGATAAAATGGATTTGGTTTTTACCCAAAGCACCCGTGTTTTAGGCCAAGTTGCCGATGGAAACGATTTTTTTAGCCGTGCTATGGTAGATAACAGCGGTACCCGCCCCGACGACGTGTACCTTGCCCTGTACGAGGCCTTGGGCAAACTGCCCAGCAACGTTACTCTTTCGTTGTACGATATGGGCGGTAAACTGCGTTTTACCACCAATAGTTCGCTTGCGTATGCCACGCTGCCGGTGCACTGGGGCGTGCTGCACAAAGCGGCACAGGCCAGCGGGCCGGTGCAGTACAGCGTGCAGGGGTTTGGCACCACCCCGGTTTACAACTTTTACATGGCGCAGCAACTTGCCAGCAGCACCGGCATGGCAACCGGTTTTGCGGTTGTTGGGTTTCCCCCTGCGGCATTTGCCGATATTTTAGGCTTATACAACAGCGGCAACGAGGTTGCCATTTTGTTAAACGACACCGGCAACCTTGTGTACAGCCGCCGCCAAAACCTGCCCGAAAAAACCCTTAAAACCGTGCGCAACCACCTTGCCGCGGCAAACGCTACCACGCTGCAACTGGGCGATGATGAATACTACCCCAGCGTGCTTGCGGGCAGTGGTTATTATTTATTGTTGCAGCAACCCAAAATTTTGGCTGGCAGCACCATTGCCACCATGCGCAACGTTAGCTTAATTATGGCGCTGGTAAGCCTTGTTTTGTGCATTGTTTTTTCGGTGCTGCTAAGCCGGGGGCTGGCACGGCCCATTAGCCGGTTAAGCCGGGGCATGGCACAGGTTAAACAAGGCAATTTAAATGTGCACATTAGCACCAGCCGCACCGATGAGCTGGGCCAGCTTACCCAAAACTTTAACCAGATGACCACCGATTTGCAAACCCACATGCAAACCATACTGCAACAGCAGCACGAGGTAGATGAATCTCAAATTAGGCTGTTGCAGGCCCAGCTAAACCCCCACTTTTTATACAATACGCTAGATACCGTAAAGTGGTTGGCCAAAATTAACAATGTGCCCCAAATTGCCACCATCACCAGCAACCTTGCCGTTATTTTGCGGCGCAGTATCTCTGGCGGCAATTTTGTTACCCTGCAGCAAGAGCTAGACATGATTCAAAGCTATGTCGATATTCAGCGCATTCGCTTTTCGGGGCGGTTTAGATATGTGCTGGATTTACCCCCTGCCCTGGCCGATAGCGTGATACCCAAGCTTATTTTGCAACCCCTTGTAGAAAACGCCATTATGCACGGCCTAGAAGGCAAAGAAAGCGGCTATATTTATATTTACGCCTTGCCCGATGAAGACGATTTGCTAATTTCGATTACCGACGACGGCTGTGGCATGCCGCCCGAGATGATTGCCGAGCTGCACCAGGAAGACAGCCAAATTGTAGAAGGCCACCTGGGGCTATATAATGTAAACCACATTGTGCGCATGAACTACGGGCGGCAGTATGGTTTGTCGGCTCATTCCATAGCCGGGGTTGGCACCACCATTACGGTGCGCTTGCCAAACCGAAAGGAGGCCGCAGATGGTTAAGGTTGTTGTTGTAGAAGACGAAGCACTGGTGCGCAAAGGCATTGTGCTGGCTATTAACTGGGCACAATTGGGCTGTGTTGTGGTGGGCGAAGCCGAAAACGGCCTTGCCGGTTTGCAAATTATTAAACGCCTTGCCCCCGATATTGTAATTACCGACATGAAAATGCCGCAGATGGACGGGGTGCAAATGCTGGCGCAACTAGCCCAAAACGGCATACAGGTAGAGGCTATTATCCTTTCTGCCCATAGCGATTTTAGCTATGCGCAAAGCGCCGTAAAGCTAGGCGTGGTAGATTACGTGCTAAAACCTTTTGCCGATGGCGAGCTGGAAGCTGCCGTAGAAAAAGCAAAAAGCCGGTTGCCAAAACAGCACAACCCGCCCACCCAGCAAGATATTTTATCCTTCCAGATAAAAAAGGGAGACAAAAGCCGCTATGTTGCCATGGCAATGGATTGCATTGCCCAGCAGTATGGGCAGCCGGGCATAAGTGTGGCAAGCGTGGCCGAAGAACTTGCCATAAGCGAAGGTTACCTTAGCCGGGTATTTAAAAAAGAAACCAACCACACTTTTAACAACTACCTTACCCGCTACCGCATGCACAAAGCCATGCAACTGTTAAAAGATTGCCGCCTGAAAGTATACGAAGTGGCCGACGCTGTTGGCTACCAAGACACCACCTATTTTAGCACCCTGTTTAAAAAATTAACCGGGCTTTCCCCGTCAGAATATCAGGCAAGCGGGCAGTAAGCCGTGCCTTCCCCTTTTGGGTTGGCATACCTTAAACCAGCCCCTGTGTTCAGGTGCCCCTTTTCTTTGTGCCCAGCAGGGGTTTAGGGTGCAATATTCTAAGGCCAAACCACTATTTTACCCGGCATAACTTTGGTTATGCCGGTTTTTTGCGCCTGTGCAAAACCTCTATATTCCAAAATGAATACTCGCTTTTTTTGCACAAAATGCTTAAAAGTGCAGAATTACAAAGCAAATGTCAGTTTTGCCTGCTGGTAAACCCCCGTTGCTGGGCGATATAATAAAAGCAGAGCAAGGGTGGCCACCCTACATGCAAATTTATCGGCTATAAAGCAAACCCATTTTATAGTAGCATAGCCCTATTAAAAAGGAGATTTGAATTATGAAACGAGCCAAAAGCGCAGTTGCAATTTTACTGGCAACCCTATTATGTGCAGGCCTTGCCGCCTGTGGCAGTACGCCGGCTTCTACCCCATCACCCTCTGCCCCTGCCGGCAGCGCCGCCCCGGCGGCCTCTACCCCCGATAAAGAACATAGCGGCACCGTTGTTGTGTATTCCCCACACGATGCCGACCCACTAAACGCCGGCATAAACGCCTTTATGGAAAAATACCCCAGCATTAAAGTAGAAGTTGTTGCCGCCGGCACCGGCGAGCTTTTAAACCGCATTAAGGCAGAATCTGCCAACCCAATTGCCGACGTATTTTGGGGCGGAGGCGCCGATAGCTTGGCCGCTTTTAAAGAACACTTTGCCCCGTATGTTTGCAGCAGCGATGACGTGATTGACGAAGCTTACAAAGATGCTGACGATTTGTGGATTGGTGAATCTCCGCTGCCTATGGTTTTGTTTTACAACAAAGCCCTGCTAGAAAAAGACGGCCTGGAAGTGCCCACCGGCTGGGACAGCCTGCTGGACCCCGCCTGGAAAGGCAAAATTGCCTACTGCCTGCCCTCTAAATCTGGCTCTGCCTACACCCAGTTGGTTACCATGATTTTGGGCCACGGCGGCAAAGAAGATGGCTGGAAATTTATCGAAGATCTATACGCCAACCTGGATGGCAAGATGGTGGACTCTAGCGGCAAATGCCACAAAATGGTAAAAGATGGCGAGTTTTACGTAGGCTTAACGCTAGAAAAATCTGCCGTGCAGTACGATGGTGACGACACTGTTGGTTACGTTTACCCACAAGATGGTACCTCGGCTGTGCCGGATGGCGTAGCATTGGTAGACGGTGCCCCCAACGAAGAAAACGCAAAACTGTTTATCGACTATGTTCTTTCGTACGAGTGCCAGCTACGCCAAAGCCAAGATTGGGGCCGCCGCCCAGTGCGCAACGACATTGAAGTGGAAGGCATGATTAAACTAAGCGACCTTGTATTGGTAGATTACGACTTTGACTGGGCCGCCAACGACAAAGAGCAAATTGTGGAACGTTTTAACGATATTATGGTTGGCTAGCGTGTGTTTTAAAACCTCCAAAACACCAAACCCGATGCCTTTGCGGCTCCTCTTCGTTTGTCATTCTGAACGGAGTGAAGAATCTTGCTTTCAAAACCAACATCATTCAGATTCTTCGGGCAAAAAGCGCCCTCAGAATGACATCACTTGAGATTGAGCCCTTACTTTTTCGCAAAATTTATTTCCATGTATTTTAAACAAGGGCTGTTGCAAAACATACATTTTGCAACAGCCCTATTCAAACAAACGCTCTGTGGGAGGGATTGGCCATGAGCCACGCAGTAATTATTAAGGATGCCACAAAAAAATATGGCGATTTTACCGCCGTAAATAAAATTAATTTAGAAATTAAAAAGGGAGAGTTTTTTACCTTGCTGGGGCCTTCGGGCTGCGGTAAAACCACCCTTTTACGCATGATAGCCGGCTTTAACAGTGTAGACGGCGGCGAAATTTATTTTGACGATACCATGATTAACAACATGGAAGCACACAAAAGAGACATTGGCATGGTGTTTCAAAACTATGCTATTTTTCCGCATTTAACCGTAAGCGAAAACGTGGCCTACGGCCTAAAAGCCAAAAAAACGCCCAAACCCCAAATTGCCCCCAAAGTGCAGGAAGCATTGGACCTTGTGCAAATTGGCACGTTGAAAGACCGCAAACCCAACGAGCTTTCGGGCGGGCAGCAGCAGCGGGTTGCGTTGGCACGCGCTTTTGCCATCGAGCCAGGCGTTTTGCTAATGGACGAGCCCCTCTCTAACCTCGACGCCAAACTGCGGGTGCAAATGCGCTCGGTA
This sequence comes from Ruminococcaceae bacterium OttesenSCG-928-A16, assembly GCA_030267215.1. Taxonomy (GTDB): domain Bacteria; phylum Bacillota; class Clostridia; order Oscillospirales; family Ruminococcaceae; genus JAAYCI01. The sequence continues at coordinate 132,253 of JAJDJP010000001.1, read as the reverse complement.
ATAAAAAAATTGCAGCGCCGCCTTGGCATTACCACCATTTATGTAACGCACGACCAAGAGGAGGCCCTTGCGATATCGGACCGCATTGCCGTAATGAAAAACGGCGACATTATGCAGGTTGGCACCCCCGAAGAAATTTATCGCAAACCACAAAACCCCTTTGTGGCCAGCTTTATTGGGGTATCTAACTTTATACCGGCCACCGTAAACAGCACCCAAGGCAAAGATGCCACCGTGCTGCTGGAAAACACCATACCGGTGCAAATACCCCTGCGCAAAGCTTACACCGGCAAGGCCACCCTTTCTGCCCGGCCAGAGCAATTATCCTTTACCACCGGCGAGGGCATGCCCGGCATCATCGAGTTTTCGGTGTTTTTAGGCGACTTTATTGAGTATGAAATTAAGCTGGAAAACGGCCAAACTATACAGCTAAACGAATACACCAAAGACGTAAACGAAGTGCGCCCCGACGGCCAGGCTGTAACCGTAGGTTTTGACGCAAGCAAGGTTAACCTGTATGCCGACGAAACCGAGGAGGTGCTTTCATGCTAAAACAAAAGCGCCGCTTTAAGCCCGATTTTTGGTTTTGGGTAAAGTTTGCGGTTATTGGCATTATGCTAATTTTTCTTATCTACCCCTTCTTCACCCTTATTTCGCGCAGCTTTTTTTCGCCCAAAGAAGAAGGCCTTACCCTTGCAAACTACATTCGTTTTTTTACCAAACCCTATTATTACGAGGCGCTGGGCCGCAGCCTGTTTGTTTCGATAACTGCCACCCTAACCACCATGGTTATTGGCGTACCCATGGCCTATTTAATGACACGCTACAACATCTTTTTTAAAAAATATATTCATATTTTTATTATTATGAGCCTGATGAGCCCGCCCTTTATTGGCGCTTATAGCTGGATCATGCTGTTTGGCCGTGCCGGGTTTATCACCAACCTGTTTTCTGGCATTGGCATTACCCTGCCCACCATTTACGGCAAGGCCGGCATTATTATGGTGTTCACCTTTAAATTATTCCCCTATGTGTACCTGTACGTTTCGGGTGCCATGGGCAGCATCGATTCTAGCCTGGAAGAAGCGGCCGAAAACCTTGGCAGCAGCAAACTGCGGCGGCTGTTTACCGTAACACTGCCGGTTATTCTGCCCTCGGTGGCGGCGGGCGCCATCATGGTTTTTATGACAAGCCTTGCCGATTTTGGCACCCCCATGCTAATTGGCGAAGGGTACACCGTGCTGCCGGTTATGGTGTATAACGAGTACATGAGCGAAATTGGCGGCAACGCCAACCTTGCCAGCGCCCTTTCGGTTATTATTGTGCTGTGCTCTACTTCGGTGCTTTTATTGCAAAAGCACTTTGTTTCTAAAAAGAACTACACCATGACCTCGATGCGCCCACCGCAAGAAATTAAACTAAAGGGCATTAAACGGGTGCTTACCTCTATACCCGTAATGCTGGTTACTTTCATTGGCATTTTGCCCCAAATTGTGGTGCTGGTTACCAGCTTTATCAAGTCCGATTTCACCGGCTTCCAGGGTGGGTTTAGCCTAGACAGCTACATTACCATTGCCAAACGCCTTGGCACCAACATACGCAATACCTTTGTGTTTTCTACCGTGGCCATTGTTTTTATCATTATTATAGGGCTGTTAATTAGCTATGTTGTGGTGCGGCAAAAAGGTATTGCTGCCCAAGCAATGGATCTTTTGATTATGTTCCCCTATGTAATACCGGGGGCGGTTTTGGGCATTAGCCTTATTGTTGCTTTTAACAAGCCCCCCTTGCTGCTAACCGGCACTGCTGCCATTATGGTTATTGCCTATGTGGTGCGCAAACTACCCTATACTGTGCGCAGCGGCAGCGCGTTTTTGCAACAGATGGACCCCAGCGTGGAGGAAGCTTCTATCAGCCTTGGGGTTTCGCCAATGCGCACATTTTTTAAGGTTACCGCACGGCTAATGGCCCCCGGCATTTTCTCGGGTGCTATCCTCAGCTGGATCACCTGCATCAACGAGCTATCCTCCAGCATCATGCTATACGGCGGCAAAACCAGCACCATCTCGGTTGCCATTTATACCGAGGTTGTGCGCAACAGCTATGGCACCGCCGCCGCGCTTGCCTCTATTTTAACCGTTAGCACGGTTATTTCACTACTCATCTTTTTAAAGGTAAGCAAAGGCAAGGTTTCGGTGGTATAGCGCCGCCGCTTACCAGCCAGCTACTGTTATTGTAAAGCACCAATTCCCCCGCCACAGGTGGGGGAATTGATTTGCGCAAACTCCCTCACCCCAAAAACACGGAGGACTAAATGATTCAAAACATTGTGTTCGACATGGGCAACGTGCTCATTCGATATAAAGTAAAAGAATATGTGCACCAACATGTTGCACCCGGGCCAGATGCGGAAATTTTATTGCACGAGGTTTTTGGCTCGGTTGAATGGCTGCAGCTGGACCGTGGCACCCTGGACCCCGAGCAGGCCATAACCCAAATACGCAAGCGGTTACCCACCCGCCTACACCCCGTTGCACAGCAATTTGTGCTAAACTGGCATAGCAATGTGCCACTTTACCCCGAAATGGAAGAGTTGATACGGCAGCTAAAACAAAAAGGATATGGCATTTACCTGCTTTCCAATACCAGCAAAATGTTCCACACCTTTAGCAAGCAAATTACGGCGTTGCAGTATTTTGATGGCCAGTTTATCTCGGCCGATTGCGGGCTGCTAAAGCCAGACCCCGCCATTTACCGGGCTTTTTGCCGGCAATTTGGGCTAGATATTACCACCTGCTTTTTTATCGACGATGTAACCGCCAATATCGAAAGTGCCATCCACGAAGGGATGCAGGGGTTTGTGTTTAGGGGCAATATGCCCGCCTTAAAAACCGCCTTGCAAAACAGTGGTGTAAGCCTTTTAAATTAGCACAAAACAACCCCGCCTTTATGCTATTACTGCAATAAGGCGGGGCATTTTATGCATAGTTTAAACAGCGCGTGTATATTATGGTTTTTTATCGCGCCAGGTTTATTGCCCATGCGCCACCGTTACAAACCCGCCCCCCATTACCGAGGTTGCAAGCCAGCGCTCAAGGTCAATCCAGTGTGGCTGGGCCTGGTCGTACATCAGCGCTTCACCACCACGCAGGGCTACAAGGGTTACCCAGTGCCAGCTCTCCAGGTTTTTAAGGGTTCCGTTCGATAAATTTAAAAACGCAACCGGCAAGCCACTTTGCAGGGCTTTTTCTATAAATGCCTGCACTGGCGGGTAAGTGCGCTCACCCGCATGCAACGGCGGTATATCCAATGTTTGTGGCTGCAATGCCACGCCTTTTTGCCTACCGTAGGCCACTGCGCCATTGGCAAAAATATTGGTGGTGTTTACCCCCATGCTGCCGGGTTTTACATACTCCCACACCTCCTGCATTAGGCTAACAAAATTTGCTTTGCTGGAGGGGCTATGCACGCAAAGCGCTGCACATTGGGGGTTTGTTTGGGCAAGGTGCCACAAAAGGCCTGCGCAGTTTGTGGGCCCGCAGCCTGCCTGCCGCTGCCAACGCTCGGCAAACCACTCTTGGCTACCGCCACAAAGCACCGTATCCCCCTCTGTAATATGCAGGGCCTCGGTGCTGGATAGTGTAACTAAATTATTCAACTAACTGGTTTCTCCCATGCTCTAATTTTCGCTTATTTTTAACTTCAAACAAAAGTAACCTTATTATAGCACCCTTTTTATAAACCGAACAAGCTATATTACACTCGGAAGTGTCCACCGGCTGTACTGCCGAATAGATTTTAGTATGTTGCTTTTTGCTATTAAACAAGCTTGCAAAACACCCGCCAAACATTCTCTTTTCAAGTGTTTATCATTCTTTTTGTGTTTGCACAAAGCTCCTTGCAAAACTTTGGTTTTTAAATTTGCTTTTAATCTTTTGCGCCAACAATTGACAGCCCCCGCCACAAAAGAGATAATATAGTTTAATCGACCCAAAAGCCCGGCTAGTGCGCTTGGCTTAAAGTAACGTTATTGAGCGGCATAGTGGACAAGGATTTTGAGATTGAAAATATAATTAGCGAGGGGTAGAAATTGATGGATGGTGGCCTAAAAAAGAAGTATGGCTTGTTTACCGCCATAGCAATGGTTATTGGCATTGTAATGGGCAGCGGGGTGTTTTTTAAAGCCGAACGTGTGCTAAATGCCACCGGCGGCAACCTGCCGCTGGGCATTTTGGCCTGGGGCATTGGCGGGGCAATTATGGTTATTTGCGCTTACGTGTTTGCCACCATGGCGGCCAAATACGAGTATGTAAATGGACTGGTGGACTATGCAGAGGTGGTGGTTGGCAAAAAGTACGCTTATCACATCGGCTGGTTTTTGTCCATTGTATATTATCCCGCCATCACCTCGGTTTTGGCCTGGGTTTCGGCCCGGTACACCTGTGTATTAATTGGCTGGCCCATTACCGGTGGCGAATGCATGACGCTGGCTTGCTTTTATTTGGTGGCTGTGTATGCCTTAAGCATGTTATCGCCGGTGCTGGCGGGGCGGTTTCAGGTTTCCACCACTATTATTAAGCTAATCCCCTTAATACTAATGGCCATTGTGGGCACGGTTGTTGGCCTTGCAAACGGCACCACTGTGCAAAATTTCACCAATGTTGTACAACAAGATATTAGCGGCAACCCCTTGTTTACCGCTGTGGTTTCTACTTCGTTTGCTTACGAAGGATGGATTGTTGCCACCAGCATAAATGCAGAGTTGAAGGACGCAAAAAAGAACCTGCCGCTGGCCCTTACCGCTGGCACCTTAATTGTTATGGTTGTTTATATTCTATACTACATTGGGCTGGCCGGCGCTGCCAGCAACCAGGTTATGATGGAACAGGGAGAGCAAGGGGTTTTGCTTGCCTTTAAAAATATTTTTGGCCGGCTTGGCGGCATACTTTTTGTTTTTGTAATTATCTCTTGCCTGGGTACCTTAAACGGGCTTATGATGGGCTGCACCAGGGGCATATACGCGCTTGCCGTGCGGGGCAAAGGCCCTGCGCCCAAAACCCTTTCGCAGGTAGATACGTCCACCAACATGCCCACAAACTCTGGCATAATGGGCCTTTTAATGTGCGCTGTGTGGCTAACCTTTTTTTATGGCACCAACCTTGCCCCCCAAGGCTGGTTTGGCTCTTTCGCCTTCGATTCTTCGGAGCTGCCCATTGTGGCCTTGTATGTATTGTATATCCCCATTTTTATCAAGTTTATTTTAAAAGAAAAAGATTTACCGCCCTTTAAGCGTTTTGTGATGCCAGTGCTTGCCATTGCCTGCTGCCTGTTAATTATGGTTGCGGCCTATTTTGCGCATGGGTTTAGCATTGTGTGGTTTTTGCTTGTTTGGGCCGTTTGCACCGGCCTTGGCTGGGCTTTTTATAGTGCGGTTAAAAGTTAAATTTGCCCGCAAATTGGCATATAAAAAAGATGGAACAAATCGCCTTTGCGGTTTGTTCCATCTTTGGCTTTGTACGTCTTGCTCCATACATTTCAAGTGGGTTTATCTCAAAATTTAAGCGGCACAAACTGCTAGCCCCCAACCAAACACCGGTTTTTGCTGGGCGCCCCACAAGCGTATGTAATAGAAAAGAGCTTGGGTATGTTTTCCCCGACAACGGCGGGGAAAACACGCTAGAAAACCCACGCGGTAGCAACGCAAAGCAGATAGGACACTTCCCTTTTACCAGTTGCAAAAACAGCCGCCTAGTACGTGCCGGAGGCACCACCGTTTTCTACGGGTGTATCCAGCCCCAAAACCACTGGGGTACTGCGGTACCCTATGCCCATGCGGTCAATCCCCATGTCTATTAGCTCTAAAAAATGCTGCCGTGTGCGTATTCCGCCAGACCCCTTCACCTTGCAGCGCCCTTTAGCCACCTCCATCATCACCTTTATTATCTGTAGGGTGGCGCCATTGCCTGCACCGCCGGTAAAAAAGCCCGTGGACGTTTTTACAAAATCTGCCCCGGCAAGGCAGGCCACGTCGGTGGCCTTTGCTACCTCATCAAGGGTAAGGGCATCGGTTTCAAAAATAACCTTTAGCAGGGTGCCGTGCCGGTGTGCAACATCTGCCACTGCACAAATCTCGGCACCTACTTGGTCCCACATGCCACTGCGTATCCAGCCATAGTTTGCCACAATATCAAGGTCTTCAATATCGCCTTCTTTACAAATATCCTCTGCCTGCATTATTTTGCTTGCCGTTTGCGAAAGCCCAAAGGGGAAATCACACACCACGCACAAGCCTGTGCCGCAACGATTTGCTAAGTTATATTAAAAATCCACGTAACATTGCCGTGCTGGTAGCCTCTATTTTTGCCACTGCCACCCAAACCGGTATTTTGGTTTGGATATTGCGCTATATGGTACTTCGTTTTAATGCCGGGGCACTGGGCGCTGTCTCTATCTCGGTTTATTGGGTTTGCGCAACAATTAACCGGTTTGGGGTTTCGCGCCTCTCTATAGCACCCACACACCTGTTTGTTTGGGGGGCGTTGGCAACGGCGGTATGCCTTGGGGGCGGGGTGCTTTCTGGCAGTGCAATGGGCATGTGCCTTGCTATGGGTGGCATGGGGTTGTGCAGTGGCCACTTTATGCAGGTTTTGTTTGGCGAATGCGCGCGGGAATATAAAGGAAAAACCTCCTTCCCCACCTCTATTTTAATTGTTGTTATGGGGCTGGCACGTATTGTTGTCCCGCTAATAATGGCTTACGTAAGCAACTCGGTATCGGTGGTTGTGGGCATGCTGCTACCGGCGGGCACCACAGTAGCCGCCGCTGTTGCTGGGCTTTGGGTAGCAAAACTAAACCGCCGCCTTACATAAAAGGCAGCGGATGAAAGGGTATATATATGAAAGCACAGATAGTTATTTGCAAAAACCACCAAGAGGCCAGCCTATATGCTGCAAAGCTGGCAGCGGCAGAGTTTGCCCAAAATCCGGGCCTTACCGCCACCTTTGCCGCGGGAGACACCCCCTTTTCCTGCTATCACAGCCTTATTCAAAAACAACAAAACGAGGGCTTGCAGCTAAACCTAGCCCAGTATATTGGCCTTGATGAATGGATTGGGCTGGGCCCCAATGATGAGGGAAGTTGCCTGCATTACATGAATAAGGGCTATTATTGGCCGGCGGGTATTCCACAACAGCAGATAAACGCTTTTGATGGCCGTGCCAAAAACATTGATGCCGAACTTATACGCATGCGTGAAATTTTGCATGAAAACCCGTTAGATTTGGCCATTTTAGGGGTTGGCGTAAATGGGCATATTGGCTTTAACGAACCGGGCATACCCACCAGTGGGGATTTTTCTCTTGTTGCTTTAAGCGAAACAACCCAAACCGTGGGACGAAAATATTTTGCCGGCAAGCACACCCCGCAGCAGGGTGCTACCATTACTTTGCAAGCACTAAAAAAAGCCCGCCGCATTATTATAATTGCCACTGGCACCAGCAAAAAAGCCGCTGCAACAAGCATTTTGGCGGGGCAGCACACACTGCCGGTGGGGGCATTTGCCGGGCACGCAGGCACATGCTATGTGTTTGATGAACAAGCAGTGCAAGGGTTTGAAGCAGACTATACCCGCTAGGTTTATTTAATGTTTTACCTAAATTTGCAGATACAATACCGTCCAACAGCCTCGCCGCTACGCAGCGTGCGGTCGCTGAGCAAGCTCCGCTTTTTTTAGCCGACGCTAAAAGCCCCGCTGCCTCTATCGGCCTACGGTTCAATCGGCCGCAAATTGGCACCCATTTTAAAACTTGGGCAGCACCAGCCGCTTACTTACCACATCTACCACCAGTTGCAGTGTGCTGCGGTACCCGGTTTTTGCCAGCAGGTTTTTGGCATGAAATTTTACCGTGTTAAGGGTTATCGAGAGGTTTTCAGCAATTTCCTCGTATTTATAGCCAAGGCAAAGTTGGCGCAACACAATCATTTCCTGCTCGGTTATTTCGCCACTATTTACATTGCCTATTGCAATGGCAGGCGTTTTATCCGGGTAAACACTTTCCCCCTGCATGGTGCGGTTCATCACATCAATCAGTTCCATATTGCCATATTCTTTATACCAAAAACTTTCGCAACCGGCCTCCTTTGCTTTTTGTATAAAAGAGTGTTCCGGCATCGAAGTCATGGCAATAACCTTGATGGTTGGATAATGTTTTTTTATTTTGGCAGCAGCTTCCAACCCCGATTCATCGTCTGCTGTGCAAACGTCCATTAAAACAAGGTCTATTTTGCCTTTCATGCACACAATTTCTGCATTGGCCGCATTTTCCAGCGTGGTTGTAAGCACATAATTTTGCGACATATTAATGTATCTTTCCACCATATCTCGGGTTATTTTCGAATCCTCTACCAGTAGAACATTCACCATTCGCTCTTTTCCTCCTTCTAAAATAGCTCATCTGCCGGAAGCTCTACCACCAACGAAACCCCCTGCCCATGCTGCACCCAAAGGGTGGCCCCTTCCTGCTCCAGCCTTCTTCGCAGGTTACCAAGCCCATTGCCCTCTTGCACCTGTGCCACCGGCATGGTTCCATTGTCTTTAATGGTAGCGTGGTAGCTATTGTTTTTGTGCCGAAGGGTAACATACAGCTGGTTTGCGTTAGCATGCCTTACCGCATTGGTTAGGGCCTCTCGCACAGTTGCATACAGCAAAAGTGTCGCCTTGCGGCCCGTCGGGCGCTGGCCCGCAAAATGAATTTGGCAACCAATCATTTCGGCGGCTTTTCGTAGCTCAATTTCGGGCGAAATATCCTCTTGGGGAGACATCTGTGAAAAATCCTCCAGGCCTCGAATGGTGTGTTTCCAAATTTCTGCTAAATAAGGGGTGTTCTCTGAAAGTGTTTGATCGTTCAAATACTGTTTGGTGGTTATAATGCTGCGCCCCAGGTCATCATGAATTCTCATCTTCATTGACAAAATCTCTTTGTCGTTGTTTATTTTTACAATGTTGGCAAGAAGATTTTGCTGGCGTGCATACTGCTGTGCAAGCCGCCGGTTGTTATCGTACAATTCTTTGCTGTAATGGTACAGCTCGGTTATCTCCATAACATCCAGCTGAATGTAGTGTGGCGTTTGCTCGGTCAACTCTTCCTTACGAAACCGCCAAATACTGCCGCCGGCATGAGAAAAATAAATAGAATCATCGGAAGCCTGCCCCAAATGCTCTTGGTTCAGCCAAGGGTTTTCCAGCTTGGTATATCCATTGGCATTTTTTAAGATATTGAGTTCTTTCCAGGTGGTTTCGGCATTCATAATGGTGTGGCCGGTAAGCCTAAAAACCAATTCGTTCATTTTATGGTTGGTTAAAATTGGCCGGCCATTTACAGCGGCAAAACAAATACCACCGGGCAGGTAATCAATCGCTTCGCGAACCGACGTGGGCGACAGCACTTTTTGGTGTTGGGTGCGGCGCCTAAAAATTAAAAAGAAAAAGCGGAAAAGCACAAGCAGGGCAATGAGGGCCTGAATACCCAAAAGGAACCCATAGTTTTCTTTCCTGGAAAAAATAAGTTGGCTGGTGCCGGACATATATTGCAGCAGAACAACCAGATTTGCCACCTGCACACCCAGCAAAAAAAGGTCGATTACCGTCGGGGAGATTTTCCGGCTTATCTGCCAAAAGGTAAGGCTATACACGGCAAATATCAGTAAAAACAATTGCACCGCACCCGCCCAAACAAAGCTGGCAGAAAGATTCAAAACCCATCACCTCTTCCCTGTTTTTAATGCTTTTATTGTTAAACAAAGCAACTAGCAACGGCGTAAACGCCACCCTTTTGGGTGCGTACGCAAACCTATTGCACACACAAAGCCGGCCAGCTTTGAAGTTTATTGCTATAGCAAGGCATGCCCTATACCATTTGCACCACAACCCGCGCACCCTTTTCCACTGGCTGCCATTTTACCAGATAATTTTCTTTGTTAAGCGCTTTTAGTTGGCCGGTGGGAATTTGGGCAGAAGCATCGCTTTTGGAATGGATATATAACATGAATTTGGTCTCGGATTCGAAAGAAATATGGATGGTATACAAATTAAAGTCATCGTATTCCAGCAAAAGCTCAAATAAATCTAACGAAAAAATTGCCAATTCGGGGGCAAGCGGGTTCGCGTTGTGCCAAACTGCACCCGCCCCTATATCCAGTTGCCGCAAGCAGGCACTCATTTCATCGTAGCAAAGTTTTAGCTCTTCGTTAGATATTATACCTTCGGCCTGCTCTACAAGCCGCAAATTACACCTTCTTTTAATGTAGGTGGCAACCAAGCAAACCTTTTTAAACAGTGTAGTTTTGTCCTCCGTCCATTCCCGCTTGTTTAGCAAATTTTGCAGCAGCGTAAGCTGCCCTTGTATTTCCTCTGTTAATTGGTTATAAAGGCGGTTTTGCTCTTTCACCGTCGCATTGTCCGATTGAATCCGCAATTCATTGCGCAGGATAACCCCCTCATACTCTAAGCGTTCCACGCTCTTTCGCAGCTCTTCAATTACCGCAAGCGTTTGCGACATATCGTTTTGCCAAATGGCATAGCCGCCATTAATGGCGTGCAAATGCAGTTCTTTTCCCTCATTTGTAAGGATGGGGGATTGTTTTTTTAGCTGCACAAATATTTCGTTGGATAACGCTGGCGCATTGGTACTTTTCATGTGGGATATTCCATTGCTATCCACCAGTTGCATGGCCACTGTAGAGCGGTCAAACACCTCTTCATAATTTGTGTTCACCGGCACCATTCCCATATAAATGCAGCTTTCCCAAATCAAAATCTCGCAAAAATAAACAAGCACATTAAACTCTATTATCTCAAAACTAACAACAAACGAAATGGAAAAGTAGTAAATGCACAGCGCCAGCATAGAAACAATTAAAAGCAGGGGTGCAAAGCGCAAGCGGGGAAAGTCCTTTACCTCCCGGCTTCTGCGGTAAATAACAAACATGCGGGCCAAATACAGGGCCAGCGCCCACAGCACAATAACCACCATGCCCACGGTTGGGCGGTAAGACAAAATATCTTCCTCAAACGCACCAAAAATAAGGTGGTGGTATTCGTTGGTTTGCAGCAAAAAAACAAGTATTACGGCCGGGATAAGCAAGGCATACCAGCCCCTGTTAAAACGGTATTCTTCTGAACGGCCCAGGCAAAAAGCTGCGTACAAGCCAAACAGGGGAAGAATAAAGATAGGCATACCAACCAAATACCCGCTAGAACGCATCAGGGGCGCATAGTGCTGCATAAAAAAATCGTAGTGCGGCACCATGGCATCGTGCAAAAACCGAATGGTGATGCCCAGCAGCATTAAAATTTGGGTTACCAGCAAAAACATTCGCATACTGCCGTGGGTAATGCGGTTACGGATAGAGGCACTCCACCCCGAAAGCAACAACAGGTACACAAAGTAAACAATAACCGGGCGCACCATGTCGTTTGGAAAAAACTGTATGCAAATTTGCCGATAGATGGAGACGGCCAGCAACACCAAAAAAGCCACTGCAAGCCATTTCACTTTCTTCCAGTTTCGCAACATCATAAGGTCACCCTCTGTTACACACCGCATGGTGTTTAGCTTGTACCGTTTAAAATGTACTTTTGTAAGGTGGTTTGTGTTGTACCGCAATATAGTCTTTTAAAAATTATATCAGATTTAATACACAATTGCCCCACACAAAAGGGTGGTTATTTTAAGTTCACGCTACTTAAAAGTTATCGTTTTGCAAAAATGTTGGAACTATTGGCTTTCAACCGCATGCAAACCATTGATTTTAATTAAATTTATTGAAAAAGCTATCTATCTCCAATCGTATCATCGTAGCAAAACCCAGCCTCGGCCAAAAAGCCGGGGCTGGGTTTGTGTGGTTTGCAAAAGCATGTTATAGGTTAATTTATAAAAGCTTTCGGCTTACTGTTTGCTTCTTCTTCTATAAATTATAAGGGTTACGCAGGTGGTTGCAAACCCAATTAGCAGCAAGCTTATTGCCAGTACAATGCTAAAGTCATCGCCTGTTAGTGGCGTGCCTGCCGTGTTTGCTACTGTACTATTACCCTGCGGCGTGCTTGTGCTGGCAGGTTGTTCGCCCTGAGAAGATACCGGCAAAGACGAGCTTACCGCTTCTGGTTGAGAAGAAGAGGAAACAGGTGGTACATTGGAGGATACATCCTGGCTGCTTGACGAAGCAGGGTTTGCCACCCAATAGGCAAACAATTCAATATCCTCTGTTGGCATGGTATCTTTTTCAAAATCCCAAAAGCTTCCATCCTCTTTTTGCCAGCCGCCAAAAGTATACCCTTCATACTCTATGCCATTGGGCTGGTTTAGCAGGTCGTTGTAATAGTATTTTTCCAAGCTTGAGGGCGCTGCCCCCATATAGTTAAAGGTTACCCAATAAGGCGTATGGATGTATTGTGCATACAGGATAGTATCTTGCGTAATAGTAAGCAGGTGCCCACCACTATATGCATCGCCATTTCCATCGGGATCGGTATTCCATTCGGTAAACTCCCACCCTACACACACCGGTATATGGCTGGTTATGCTAACCTCGGTACCCATAACATATGCTTGGGGTTCCGGTGCATTTTCATCTGCTGGCGCATTACTTTGGGCCGCGCCATTAATGGTTACATAGGTAAGGGTTGCTGTTGCTCCTTCGCCCAGCACCACCATATTGGGGCTGGCAAAGGTTACCGGGTGGGTTTTTGGCAGGTACGAAAACGCCTCTACTTCACTTTCGGCGCTGTTGCCGGAAGAACGCACGGCAACTACCCGGCCTTCATACGCATCTCCTGGTAAAAAGCCCTCAATAGAATAAATTCCACTCAGGCCGTCCGGCTCGATGGTTAAAAATTTATCTGGGTACAAAAAGATGCTGTTTTCACTCTCGGCGCCAAATTCTGCATCGCTGCAAATAACAAACAGTTCGCCGTTATGGCAGGCACCTTGGCCAAGCAGGCTTGCAGTGTTATTGTCCATAACCGCTCCGTGCAATTTTACGGTACCGCTGTTGTAAATAGCACCACCGTTCTGGGCTGTATTGCCGGTAAAAGTAGTGGGCTCCGGTGTTTCTAAAACAACAATATCTTCCTCGCTACCCAGCGCACGAATCAGCGCTTCGGCACCGGTTGCAACATACATGCCGCCACCGTTGCCCTGTGCGTTATTTTGGCCAAAATTTACGCCTAGCAGTAGCGCACTGCCACTTGCAACGTACATGCCGCCACCATCGCCCTGTGCCACGTTGCCATAAATAGACATCGGTTTTTCTAAATAAGCCGTTATATCTTCTTCACTGCCCTCTTGGCTTTCGTAGGTAACCAGGTTATAGTAGCTGTTAAACATGTTCCATTCTTGGCTGGCATAATATATGCCGCCACCGTTTTGTGTTGCGGTGTTGCCGGTAAACTCTGCCTTACAGCTATAGGGGTAGCCTTCATCCTCACCGCCGTCTTGCCATGCCCATTTTCCTGCTTCGGCAAGGTACATGCCGCCGCCATCAGCGGCAGTGTTTTTGCTCACTTCCACGTGTATAAGGGATATACCTATTTCGCCATTATTATAGATACCCCCGCCACTTTGGCTTGCCTTGTTGTTGGTTATGGTAAGGATATAGGGCATTGGGGCATTTGCATTTTCAGCTAATTCTATTAGCTGGTCGTGCCCGGCGTTGGTTGGGTGGCACACAGAATGCCAGCGCCCGCTATAGGTGGGCACATAAATGCCGCCACCATAAGCTGCCTCATTGCCTTCCACCAGCACCGAGCGATCTGAGTTCTCGATGTCTCCGGCTACATAAATACCGCCGCCAGCTACAAGCGCCTTGTTTGTGCTAATCGTTACCAGTGGGGCTTCTATTTGGCCGCTTGGCACAAACTCGTCGGCATTTGCCGCTTCTACATCTTCTATATGCAAGCTGGAGGAAAAAAGCCCCCCACCATACTCTGCCATATTACCCGAAATAACAGATTTTAACAATTGATGGCGATCTGAGTTGTAAATCGAGCTTCCCTCGGAGAACATGCCACCACCGGCATAGGTGGCGGTGTTGTTATTAATATTGGTACCATCAATCACAAAATCATCGGTTTGTTGGTTGCTTACGGCTGCATATATACCGCCGCCATTGCCATTTTGGGCAATATTGCCACTAATTTCTCCGCCCAAAAGGTTGCCGCCATCCATTATAAACAGGCCGCCGCCACCATAGGCAATGCTTTTATAGTCGTAGGCTATTTCTTCCAGGGTACGCTCGTCCTCTTCGGGGGGTTCTTCCTCTTCTTCATCGCCACTGCTGTCGGGGTCCTTGCTAAAGGCGGTATTGCCAGTAATAGCAGCATTTTGCTGCATGGTAAAAAAACCAAACTGGCCAATATAAACGCCGCCACCACTACTTTGTGCCTGGTTACCCGTTACAAGGGCATTTTCTGCCAGGGTAACTGCGGTTTTGGTTGTGCCACTTTTTTGTTCGGCATAAATACCGCCGCCACTTACGGCTTTATTCCCCTCTATGCGGGCATTGCCCTGCATGGTAAGGCTAGCACCATAATATAAATAAAAAGCGCCGCCATTGCCCGTGCTGGTGTTGTTTGTTATAGCCGCTTTTCCCTGCATGATATTACTGGCCAGGCCCTCGCTGGTAACTGCTCGCATTTCGTTGCCAGAAATTACAGCATCCCCTTGCATAACAAATGTTTTTTGGTTAGAGATAACACTGGCATCGTCAGATTCATACGTTAGATGGTTATTGTGAATACTGCCGCCTTCCATAGTAAATACACCATCATTTTCTATCAGCGCATCATCCACTGTATTGCCCTGTATGCTACCGCCGGCCATGGTAAAAACACCGCTGTTTTCTATCAGCTTATTGCCCACTATATTATCGTTTATACTACCAGAGGCCATGGTAAATGTACCATGGTTTTTAATAACCGACACATCTGTATTACCGGTTATTAAACCGCCACTCAGGTTTAAAATTGCATTTTCATTAACATATGTGGTGGTTTCCCGCAGTACGGCATCCGCTCCAATTTCAAAGGTACCTTCTACGTATATACCAAAAGGCGAATACTCCTGCCCTTGCAGCGTGATGCCGGTAACCGTAAGGGCACCGTTTTCTTCCACCGAAAATCCATCAGAAATACTGGGATCCAGCTGCAGCGTACCGGTACCATTTAGCAAAATATTTTTTCCCAATATCAGCAGCGTATCTTCTACCACTATTTCATTATCGATGGTGATAACCGTTTGCTCGCCGGCTGGTGCATCATCAATCATCTGTTGCAGGGTTGCAAAATCCATCGCTAACGCCTGCAGCCCAAAAGCCGAAGCCATTTGAAAGGCTTCGGTTTCCCCTATCACATCGGCCTGGGCCTTTGCCGGGGCATCTTCCTCTTCGGTTTCCTCGTCCACCATAGCCGGCTCGTCTTCGGGCTCGTCTTCAGGTTCCTCAACCTTTTCTGGTTTTTCGGCTTCTTGGTTTTCTGCCAAAAGTTCCTCTATTTCAGCATCGTCGGCCGTTTGCTCGCCTGCTGCAATATCTTCTTCAATAACTTCCACTTCGTTTTCGGGCAATTCGTCATTTTCAATCCCTAAATCATCGCCCGGGGCTGTGCTATTTTGCTGCGTTGCCAAAATTTCTGCCGGTTCCTCACCCTGGGCACGCGCTGCAAACGGCATGGCTGTGGCAATAAGCCCCACAACAAGCAGGCTACACAGCATCGCTTTCCATTTTTGGGCAATAGAATGCTTACTTTTTCTCATTTTCTCTGGCCTCCCATAATATTGCGTATAAATCCCCACATCATTTTTACCTAATATAAATTGTTTGCCATTCCCCCGCCCTGTTTCCTGCGTCATCGGTTACAGCTACGGTAAGGGTGAACAGCCCCCTATACCCGCTGGCCTGCATTTGGGCTAACGTTTCACCTATCGCTTCGCCACCTTGCAAAATAATCTGTCCATTCCGGTCGGCTATTTCCCAACTATAAGTGGTTTGTGCCGGGCCCTTTGTTATAACCTGGGCCCTAACCGGGTTAATATTGCTGCGCTGGTTTTGCGCATTGTATAATAGCAGGCCCACGGTTGGCCCCGCCCCTGCCGTAATGGCAAACGGCTTTGGGGTAACAGTGGCATTTTGTTGTAACAGCACCTGCTGCTGGCCACCCGCCATTTGTGGGGCAAACACAAGGCCTTTGCCTTGGGGCAAAATTAGTTGCAGGGTATATTCTCCTGCTGCGTCCAGTTCCAGGTTTTCAAATATATAATTCCCTTGGCTATTTGTTGTTGTTTGTGCCAGCACGGTTTGGTTTGCATCTACCAATTGCACCATACAGCCTTCGGTGTAGTGCCCTTTATTTTGTACGGTTTGGCCATCAACATTTACAAAAACAACCCCGCCGCCAAAAGAAACCACAAAACCATCTTTTTGCTTTGTGGCGTCCCCTCTGCCACCTGCCGGTGCCCCGGCAGGTGGCAACGAAGAGACCCCTGAAGACACTGCTTTGCCCGGTTGCCAATTACCGCCAGGCGCTTGGCTTTCGGTAGCATCTTCTATATCCAAACCCTTGTTACTGCCTGGCTGCAAGTATTGGGGGATACTTGCAACACTGGCAGCAGGGGTGTTGGGCTTTGTTTGGGTGGTAACAAGCATTGTACCTCCCACAAGTACACCGGCACCCAAAAACAACATGCCGGCTACCCGTGCAAAAAGGTGGCTTGCAGCCGCTGCACCACCACCGGTTGACACCGTACCAATAGTGGCATTTTTTATGCCGCTGGCAAAAATTATTTTTTGCACCGTAGCGTTGGGCGCCAGTTGTGTTGCTTCATCCATAAGCAGCCTGGAAATTACCGGAAGCCCCGCTGTAAAGCCTAATAAATCTTGCTGGGGGGCACCTACCTCTTTTTTTATAATATTGCGGGCACGGCGCAAAACATGGCTCACTGCATTTTCGCTAATTTCCATTGCTTGCGCAATTTCCTGCTGGTTCAATCCCTCGAAATAGTACAGCAAAACCACCTTGCGGTATTTTGGCGAAAGACGGTTTATACTTTCCATAATAAGCTGTTGCTTTTGTTTATCTTCCAGATAACTTTCGGGCAAAAACTCTGCGCGATTTTCTTCCAACAAACCAACATAGTGTTCCAATGGTAGCTCCCCCTTGGCCCGCTTTGTTTTGCGTTTTAGGTTTAGGCAAGCATGAAATATAATGCGGTTTAGCCACACATTAAATGCATCGGCACTTTGCAACCCCAAAATATATTTTTGCATCTGAATAAAAACCTCCTGGGCGGCATCTTCTCCGTCCTGTTGGTTTTGCATTATTTTTATGCAGACATACAAAATCTCGCTGCCTTTGGCTTCGCACAGGGCTACAAAAGCTTGGTTGTCTCCCTGCATGGCCTTTTGCACCAATAACTTTGCCTGTTCCTCTTTCATGAGACTCCCCCCAGAATCACTTTATATTTGCGTAAACGGAAAAGAGTTTTCAGGCCTCTATTATATAAGGCACAGCAAGCCCAAAAAATCCGCCACTTTTTTGTGATTTTATTTTTACTATACCTTTTTTAGGGCAAAAAGTCAGCAAAACTGGCTATTGTTCTGCCATAAGGTACAGCCTTATGGTGTTGTTTTGCCGCTAAAGCTGGCGTTATTGCAAACTGATTTGTTGTTAAAGGGTTGCCCCTTTTTGTTGTTTTTGGCAGGTGGGTAATGTATAATAAAGTAGCTATTTATCGTAAAATAAGCTCCTTTTTATTAAGAGAAGGGTGGTTATACATGAAGAGCATTTTAGTGGTTTTAGGCGGCGGGCGCCCCAATGGCAACACCGCACAACTTACCCATGCCTTTGTTAAAGGCGCCGAAGAAGCCGGCCACCATGTAGAAGTGGTGGCCTTGGCAAAAACCGAGATAAAAGGCTGCATGGGTTGTAATGCCTGCCGTTTTGGCAAGCCCTGCGTTATTAAGGATGATTTTTATAACCTTGCACCCAAAATTAAAACGGCAGACCTAATTGTGTTTGCGTCGCCACTTTATTTCTGGACTTTTTCCTCGCGCATTAAGGCTTTTATTGAACGGTTTTATTGCCTGGCAGAGGAGGACGCCGCCCCACCACTTGGGCGATATGAAAAGTACCCCGTAAAGGATTGTGCACTACTGATGACCGCGGCAGATAATTTGTTTTGGACCTTTGAACAGGCAGTGTCGTATTATCAGTTTACGCTTGTTAACTATATTGGTTTTGCTGATAAAGGCATGCTGCTGGCCGGTGGTTGCGGAGACACCAACGGAAAACCACAAATTGACAAGACCGATTGGCTTGAAAAAGCCCATGCTTTTGGCAAAAACATGTATTCCTAGTTGGGTTATAGATAGTGCAAATTTATTATATCGAAGGTGATGGAGTGAAACGGTGCATTGTAGCGGCTGGAATAGTTGGGCAATAAATACTCTATAGGAGGACTTTATGACTATTCCAGAGAAAAAAATATACCCACGGGCTGGCGACACACAAACCATTTACTTAAAAAGTGTTATTAGCAATCCTAATATCCGGGTTGGAGATTACACCATTTATAACGATTTTACTGCCGACCCTATCCAGTTTGAAAAAAACAACGTACTGTACCATTACCCCGTTAATAACGATACGTTAACAATTGGCAGGTTTTGCTCTATTGCTTGCGGGGCAAAGTTCATCTTTACCAGCGCTAACCACACCATGCAATCGTTATCCACCTATACTTTCCCTCTTTTTTACGAGGAATGGGGGTTGGACAAAAGAGATGTTACCGCAGCGTGGGACAACAAGGGTGACATTATTATTGGCAACGATGTTTGGATTGGCTATGAAGCGATTGTGCTATCGGGCGTTTGCATTGGCGATGGCGCTATTGTTGGGGCGCGCGCAGTTGTTACAAAAGATGTTGCCCCTTACTCTATTGTTGGTGGTGTGCCTGCAAAACAAATAAAAAAACGATTTGATGAAGCAACCATAAGGCAGCTACTGCAAAGTGAATGGTGGCATTGGCCTTTTGATGAGATACAGCGCCATTTACCATTCATTCAAAGCGGAAACATAAGCGGATTGGTATAAACCCGCCGTATAAACCGCCCACCACCCTTTAACCCAAAGCACAGGTATAAACCATTATTTTTTAGCAAACATAAAACCGCCCTTCGCTATAGCGAAGGGCGGTTTTGCATAAACTTATGTTAAAACATGGGTTTTATTTATTGCTGGCATTTTTGCGGCGCACAACAATAACCACAATTGCGCAACCCGCTAAAGCAAACAATGCAAGCACCCAAACCAGCGGGGTGGCATCGCCGGTTGCGGCGGTGCCACTTTGCCCGTTGCCACCACCAGCCGGTGCGCTGGCCGAAGGTGTTTGGCTGGTAAGCGTGCTGCTAGGCGGCACTTCACTAACAGGGGTACTGGTAGAGGGCACTCCGCTAATAGGCTCGCTGGCGGGGTCTTCTGAAACCGTTGGGTTGCTGCTAACCGGGGGCGTTTCTTCCGGCACCCAAATAGCGTACAGGGTGGTGTCCTCGGTAATTACAAAGGTATCCCCTGCTTGGTACATGGTTCCACTGCCATCGGGGGCCAGGTTCCATCCTTTAAAGGTATAGCCCGGGCGGGTTATGCCGCCCTGCCCCAGTATGGTTACGGTGCTGCCATCTAAATAGGGAGATTGCTTATCGATTTGCTCGCCAGTACCGCCATTGGCATCGTAAATTACCTTGTGCCAAATGCTTACGCCAGCATCCATATCCAAAATTTTGCGGCCGGGGTCTAAAAAGTCGTTAACATCTACCACAACGGGGCTGGTTAGCCCAAGGTTACCCTCTATGGTTGCGGGGTCTATTTTGCTAAATACAACCTCTTCCTCACCCTCGGCGGCCACCGGTAGAGTCTCTGGCCGGGGAGAAAATTTTTCTTTGTCGGTTTTTTCAAAACCTACATAAAAAGTTCCATCGCTTGGGGCGGCAAACAGGTAGTTTCCGTTGCCATCGGTAAGCACTTGGTCTACCAAATCTTTTTCACCAGTTTCGGGGTTAAGTTGGTATAAAAATACCTTCCGGCCTTCTATACCCACTTCTTCTGTGCCCATAATGCCATCGGCATCAACATCGGCAAACAAGGTAGAGCCAATTAGCACGTTCGAGGCCAACAGCTTCACATCTACAGGCAGGGTGTCGCGTTTGGGGGCGGCCACCGGGTTACCCTGGTTTACGCCGGTTCTTATAATATCGTAGGTAGAGTAAACATTGTTGTATGAAATTTTTTGGTCCAGCAAGGGGTCGGCATCGCTGCGTACCGTAATTATAATATTGGCTTCGTCGGGGGTGTTGGTTGGGTTGTTGCCGTTAAACAGGCTCTCCCCAAAATCGAAAGCCAGGGCGCGTACCTCGCTTACATTTTCGGGCGGGGTGGTGCTCCACTCGCCGCTGGTAAGGTTTGTGCCGGGCTGGGCCACGGTGCTGTAGTACACCACCGGTGTATGCCCATTTTCTACCGCATTGGTAATATCAATATCCAGCAATTGCGCCTGATATTGGCTATTACGGGCGGTATTTGTTCCCATCGAAGCATCGCCTATCTCGGGCAAAACATCGTACACCACAACATTTTGCAGCTTGCCCTTGTTAGAAACCACCTTTAGCTGGTACTGCCATGTTTTGCCAACGTTGCGCACTGCGCTGCGCACCACGCTGCCATCTTCTTCTAGTATGCCTTTGGTTACGCCAGAGTAAGTGATGTTTGCCACCGCCGGCAGGGCAATACTTTGGTAATCGGTTAAATAAACCCAATCCACCGTGTCGTTGTCTTGGTTGGTCATCTTGGCACCATCGGGGGTACTTTTGCCATTGTCCTGCATAATACGGTATTCTGCAGTGCTGCCCGATATATACCCACGTGAAAGGTGGCTATAATCTCCAATTACTGTGTAGTTGTTAGGAAATGGAACCGAGGTGCCCGGCTGATACCGCTCGATATCGTAGGTGTAAAAGCTTAAAGTTATGCGGGCATTTCTCTCCTGAAAGCCACTGCCAGCAAGCTCTTTCAATTTTACCGTAACCTTTTGGCGTGGCTCGCCGTTCACCATCACTGTTTCGGTGGTTAATTTTTCAATAATGGCAGCGCCGTTTGCATCAAAGCTGCCAATGCTTTTTCCCTCATAAATCTGGTCTTGGTTCAAAAAAATGTTGGTGGGCAGGTAGGTTACATAGGTTACATTTTTAACGGGCGAGCCCTGCGCGCCGCTAATAAACATACCAATATGGGCATTAAAATCGTAGCGCTCCAGTTCAGGGCTCCAGGTTGCATAGGTGTTGGGGTACAGGTAGTAATGATCGAACGAAAGGTAGGTGGCAAAATGCAGCGCACCAAGGGCACGCAGCACCGGTGTTGCCCCATTGTCCAGCTTGTGCTGCAAAGAATCCAACACCTCTAGCACACCCAGATACCTGGTTACCCCTTTGCTAATGGTGGTGTTGGGGTAGGCTTGTTCATCGGGCACTGCTGGCAGCGCATTGGTGTTTGTGCCGGCCACCATTACCGAAAGCGCCGCATAGTTTGCAATTAAGCTTTCGGCGGCGGTGCGCTCTTCATCGGTAAAAGCCTCTGAAGCCGAATAGGTTAGCTTAATGGTAGCACTGCCGGTATCGTGCACATTTTTATACACAATTTTGGCATAGCCATACCGGCTATCCGCTGGCACAGCTTGGCTAATATTGGTACTATCGGCCGGTACAGTTAGGGTATAGGTAGGTGCAGCAGGCCAAGCGTCGGCCGCATTTTGCTTTAAATATACATCGGCACTTTGCACGCCGGTAGCACCGCCAAACGCGGTAACGTTAATATTTTCGATATACAGCTCGGCCCCGGTTAACAGGCGGCCTGTGGTAGAAGCACCGTTGTTAAAGGTAAGCACGTCGTCGTATATAATCATGTCTACCGCAGCATTGGTTCCGTTTGCGGGGTCTCCGGGTAAGGTTTTGCGGGCCACAATTTCGGCAACAATCTGCTCGTTTATTTCGCCCTGTTTTTGCCCAAACTTGTTGCTGGGCACCACACCGCTGCGCCCCATGTAGGTTTGGAAGTTACTGCGCAATGCTTTGCTAATGCTGTAAGCCTTGCTGCCATCTACCGCAAAACGGCCGTCGCCAGTATCTATGGTTACCTGCGAGGTACCCAGCAGCTCGCTACTGGCGTTACCGTCGTACCGGCCATTGATATTGGCTATGTTGGTAACACTGTTGGTGGCTTTGGGGTATTTTACCACCACCGAATAGGTAACGCTGTTGCCAAGGCCGCTACCACTGGGTGCATTAATAACCAAGTTGCCGGTGGCAAGGTTGTTGCCGGCACCAAACGCTGCGGTACCCTCGGCTGTGGTTCCATTCACCTCGCTAAACAAAAAGGTGGTGCCACGCGCAACCGAAACAATAGCCCCCTGCCCTGCCCCAATAGCGGGAACAGCATCGGACAAAACATACTCATATATTTCGCGGGTATATAGGTTTTGCCCCACAACAATGCGATAATCTACAAAATTATAGGTTAGCAAATCGGCGGCATTGGCAAGGCCAATATTAGCCGTAAGATCGATTGGCTGGGCTGTTTTGCTAATTGTAAAGTTATCTTTTTTGGTAACCACATTTAGGGTTAGGGCAAAGCTTTGCGGGGCTTCGGTTAGCGGGTCGGTATAATTCATCTTAATATCGGCAAACGAAATAATACCGTTTGTGTCGGTAGCCAGGGCGCGTATTTTTCCATCCAGCGTAGCTTTAATGCCAACATCGGCATTAAAGCCAGTGGTTAAGGCCGCTGTGTTGGTAAGCTGCCATTTGCCACTGCCAAGGGAAGAAATCTCGAACAATCCGCCTGATTGCAGGCTTAACTCGCCGGTAAAGGCAGCGCCCATATCAATGGTAGCCACCAAGGCCCCGGGTGCAACATCGTCCCCGCCTTCGGGCACCGGGTAGCTAAAAAACAGTATGCCCGTCCAGTTATCGGTTTGTAATTCTGCGGTGGTAAGGTCGTTGGCATAGCCGCCATTATCCGGTATCTCCCACTGGAAGGTTGGCTCGGCCGCTGCCAATGGGGCAAGCATACCCTCGGGCACTTCATCAAGGGCAGCCGTTTGCTGCACGGCAAAGGCATCTTCCAGCTGGGGCTCCATACCCAGGGGCTGGTGCCGTGGCTCAAAAATATCCACTTGTTGCACTGGCAAGCTTTCGCTGGCCGGCGGCTGCTGGCCGCTAGGCTCCTCGCCAGTTTCTTGCGCGGGCAGGCTTGCCACCAAGCTAGCCGCCTGCCTGCTCTCGTTCATGGCTTCGCCTGCCGCAAACGCCGATGGCAAAAGAGAGAGAGATAGCACCGCTACCAATAGCAGTACCAAGGCACGTTTTAGGCTCTTTTTGTTTTGCTTCATTTTATAATTCCCCTTTTTATTGTGTTGCTTTGTTGCAAAGCTACACCAGGCTGTTTTACGGCCTCCCCAGCAAGCCTTTTGTACCCATAAGCCATTGCTGCTTTTTAAACCCTTCTGTTTAAAAAAGCAATGGCATTACAATCTTTTTACCAGCAGTAATACTATTTTATAATTGTACCGCACCATCGCTACAAACTCAATAATAAGTTTAAAAAAAGTAATAAAAGGTAACTATCCCAAATTATTAAAACAAACTGGCCCATTTACCGGGCAAAACCCCCACTTGCCGGGTGGCAAGTGGGGGTTTTGTTCTATCTCTTTACGCAATGCTTATCACTTGGTAGCCTGCCTCTTCCACTGCTTTGCGCAGCACATCATCGGCTACATCGGCTTGCAGGGTTACCTCGGCGGTTTTTGCGTCCAAATCCACCTTGGCCTCTACGCCTTCAAGGGCATTTAACGCTTGTTCTACCCTGCCAGAGCAATGCCCGCAGGTCATGCCTTCAATGGTTATGGTTTTTTTCATTTGTACATTCTCCTTTTTAATTGGTATAGATACAGGGGCCGGGGTGGCCACCTGGGCTGCAACAGTGTTTTTACCCGCATGGCTGCGGGGCTTAAAAAATTTTAGGCGCAGGGCATTTAACACCACACAAACCGAACTTAAACTCATAGCTGCAGCGGCAAACATGGGGTTAAGCCGCCAGCCCAGCAGGCCAAAAAACACACCCGCCGCAAGCGGAATACCCGCCGCATTGTAAAAGAACGCCCAAAACAGGTTTTGCTTAATATTGCGAATAACCGCACGGCTTAGCTGAATGGCGGTTACTGCGTCCTGCAAATCGCTGCGCATCAGCACTATATCGGCCGATTCTATCGCTACATCGGTACCGGCGCCAATGGCAATGCCCACATCGGCACGGGCAAGGGCAGGCGCATCGTTAATGCCGTCGCCTATCATCGCAACCTTTTTGCCCTGCTGCTGTATGCGCCGCACCTCGGCTTCTTTATCCTGGGGCAGCACCTCGGCCACCACCCGGTCTATATTCATTTCACGGCGTATCACCTCGGCAGTGCGGGCATTATCTCCGGTTAGCATAACCACCTCTATGCCCATCGCCTTAAGCTCGGCTATGGCGGCCTTGCTGGTGGGTTTGGCAACATCGGCCAAGGCAATTACGCCCAGCATTTTGCTGCCGCTTGCAAAGTACAACGGGGTTTTGCCCTGCTGGGCCAGCGCCTCGGTTTGTGGCACAAAATCATCGGTGTTTACGCCAAGTTCGGTCATCATTTGCAGGTTGCCCGCATAAATGGTGCCCTCGCCCACCTGGGCGGCCACCCCCCTGCCCGCCGTGGCCTGCAAATTGGTGGCGGGCAGCAGCGGCAGGTTTTGCCGCTGGGCTTCTTCTACAATGGCACGTGCCAGCGGATGTTCCGACATTTTTTCTACCGAAGCGGCCACCGAAAGCAGCTGTTCTTCGGTTACACCAGCCGCCGGCACCAAGCCGGTAACCTTGGGCTTGCCCTCGGTAACGGTGCCGGTTTTATCCAGCACAATGGTGTTTACCTTGTGGGCAATTTCCAAACTCTCGGCCGATTTAATTAGGATACCTTGCTCGGCCCCTTTGCCGGTGCCCACCATAATAGCGGTGGGGGTGGCAAGCCCCAGCGCACACGGGCAAGAGATAACCAGCACCGCTATGCCAATAGAAAGCGCAAAGCTTAACGGGTAGCCCAGCAAAAGCCACACCACCGTGGCAACCAGCGCTATGCCAAGCACCACCGGCACAAAAATGCCACTTACTGTATCGGCTAATTTGGCAATGGGTGCTTTGCTGCTGTTGGCCTCGCGCACCAGTTCTACAATTTGGGCAAGGGTGGTGTCGTCGCCCACTTTGGTTGCTTTAAACGTAAAATAACCCGAACGATTGATGGTAGCCCCAATCACTTTATCTCCGGGGGTTTTGTCCACCGGCAGGCTTTCGCCGGTAAGGGCGGCTTCGTCCACCGCCGCAGTGCCCTCCAGCACCACACCATCTACCGGTATGGCCTGCCCCGAGCGCATCACAACAACATCGCCGGGCACCACTTCTTCCACCGGCACCTCTACTTCGGCTTCGTTTCGCAGCACAACGGCTGTTTTAGGGGCCAAATCCAGCAATTTTTCAATCGCGTCCGAGGTTCTTCTTTTAGAGCGTGCTTCTAAATATTTGCCGGCGGTTATTAAGGTTAAAATGGTAGCGGCCGATTCAAAATACAAATCCATGGTATATTGGTTTACCAAAGCGGTATTACCATGCCCAAGGCCATAGCCAATGGCATACAAGGCAGCAACGCCATACACCATGGCCGCCGTTGCCCCCAGCGCAATTAAAGAATCCATATTAGGGGCACGGCGAAACAGCGCTTTAAAGCCCACCGTAAAAAATTTGCGGTTGATGTACACCACCGGCAGCGTTAGCAAAAACTGGGTAAGTGCAAATATCATTGCGTTGCCAGTGCCATGGAAAAACGACGGCAGCGGCAAGCCCAACATGTGCCCCATAGAAATGTACATAAGGGGAATGAGTAAAATAATAGAACTAATAAGGCGGAACTTGAGGTTTTCAGCCTCTTGCACGGCGGGGTTAACGGCTTTTTTAGCGGCCGGGGCCGTGCCGCCTTTTACCACCGGGGCGGCCTCGTAGCCTGCGGCCTCTACGGCGCTTACAATGCCCGCTGTGTTGGCGGTGGCTTCGTCGTAGGTTACCGCCATGCTATTTTGCAGCAGGTTTACCGCCACCGTTTTAACCCCCGGCAACTTGGCAACGTCTTTTTCAATATGGCCTGCGCAGGCGCTGCAGGTCATCCCTGTAACATCAAATTGTTCTTTACGCATGCTATCCTCTGCTTTCTATACAAACAAACGCTTTTAACGTGTTTTGCTGCTTGTTGTTCATTTATTCCTGCTTCTTATTTTGTTGTGGAAGTGCCTAGCGCCAAGCAGTGCCATACTATTTTTTTTGACGCCATTTATTCTTCATGATATTATGGTAACATGTACAGCAAAAATAGCAAGAATGCACTTTTTTGGTATATAGTACCCTAAAAGATAGTATAACAACAGCCATTTAACCAATGGTTATTTAAGGAGACCACTTATGAAAACCACAGCCAAACCCTATAACTGCCCGGTGGGCGCAACTATTTCGCTAATAGGCGGCAAGTATAAAGCCCTTATATTGTGGCATTTAATAGATGGCACCCTACGCTTTAGCCAGCTACAAAAGTTAATACCGGGGGCCACCCCTAAAATGCTAACCCAACAACTGCGAGAGCTAGAGGACGACGCACTGCTAACCCGCAAGGTATACCCCGTGGTGCCGCCAAAGGTAGAGTATTCGCTCTCTGCCTTTGGGCACAGCCTGCGCCCCATTTTAGAGGCCATGTATGCCTGGGGGGCCGATTATTTAGAGGAAAACGGGCAGGAAATTAATTGCTCGATGGAGGCACATACCCCAGAATAAAGGTTGTGCGATAAAAAGGGGCACACATTCCCCCTTAACAAGGGCGCCACAAAAGTTGCCGCCACAGGAGGATAGCGCAGATGGATATTTTTGCACAAATTGCCAACTACCAACCCCAAAACCCGCAAGAAAAAAACGACCAACAGGTAATGGTAGAGGCCATACGGCAGTACCCACACAATATTTTGCTGCGAAAGAATAAGCTGGCGCACCTTACTAGCTCGGCTTTTGTGGTAAACCCCGCACGTAACAAGGCACTGCTGGTGCACCACAACATACTAAACACTTGGGTGTGGCCGGGCGGCCATGCCGATGGCGATGCCGACTTGTTGGCTGTTGCCCTGCGGGAGGCAAAGGAAGAAACCGGTGTTTGCCAAGTAAAGCCGCTGCTGCCTACCATTGCCGCACTGGACATTTTACCGGTGCCGGCACACATAAAAAACGGCCAGTATGTAAATGCACACCTGCATCTTTCGGTAGCGTATATTTTGGTTTGCGACGAAGCCGAAGCGGTGCAGATAAAACCCGATGAAAACACGGGTGTGCGCTGGTTTACCCGGCAGCAATTTACCCCTACGCTGTTTAATCCGGCAGATTTCTCCCTCTATAACAAGCTGCTTAACCGGGCAAACCATTCATAAAGTTATTGTTACTGCCCCTGCTTTGCTTCCCCGCAAAACAGGGGTTTGTTTTTAGCAGGCAAATGTATCATATTTTTTTAGTTTTTATATTTTACCTTCCAAAAAGCCCAATATTATAGTATAATTATCATTAATTATCATGCTACTATGGTTTTGCAGCGTTGCATTCCGGCTAAAACTTCATTTTGGCCGGTATTCTTTTGCCATATTTTGCGCGGTTTTTGTAAAATAATGTCGAATTTGGAGGGTGCTATGAAAAAAGCGACACTGGTATTGTTCCTTTGCATGCTGGTTGTCTTTCAACTGGCGGTGCCGGTATTCGCCGGTGGTGGTGCTGCTGCTGGGCCGGTAATAAGCGAATCTACCTCGGGAGCTTTGCCTGGCACACAGGAAATTAGCGAGCCTTTGCCCGCCGGCACAGCCTTGGAAGATTTGACGGCCGCAAATGCCGTAACCGAAGAGGCCGAAGCGCCTGTTTCTTCGCTAATAATTGAGGAGCCGCCCGCTTTGCAGCAGGGTACCATTGCCCCGCTGGCCGCCGGAGAGCAGGATATAAGCAGCGCAAAAACCTTTTTTTACGAGCTGAACAAAGCCCGTATTGCCAATAAGGTGCCCCCGCTGGAATGGGCAGCCACACTGCACACCGGCGCCCAGGTGCGCGCACAGGAATACCATACCCTGCCTAAAACCGCCATCCGCCCCAATGGCACACCCTGGCACACCGTTTTGCCCGGGCAAAGCATAACCGGCCACGTGGTGGGGGCCAGCGCCTACAATAACCCCACCGCCACCATTGCCGAATGGCTACAGCAAAAAAGCATACAACTAATATTGCTGGACCCAAATGTTAGCAGCATTGGGGTTGGCTGCTACGCTATAAACGGCAGCTGGTATTGGGCACTTATTACCAGCATGGCCACCCCCAATGCTACGGCCGCTGGTTTTGTTAGCCGTATGTATACCGTTGCCTTGGGCCGCCCCGCCGAGCAACCTGGCCACCTGTACTGGCTGCAAACCCTGCTTACCGGCACTGCCACCGGCGCCGATGTTGCTTCTCGGTTCTTTTTCAGCGAAGAATTTGCGGGCCGCAAACTAAGCAATGCCGCTTTTTTAGAAACCCTTTATACAACCTACATGAACCGGGCAAGTGACCCCGCCGGACAAGCATACTGGACCCAGCGCCTAGATAATGGCGTGGGCCGCCCCGGCATTGTTGCCCAGTTTACCAAAAGCACCGAATTTGTTACCCTTTGCTTAAATTCTGGTATAGAAGCCGGCGAAGTGACAAACCTTGACCCACGTGACCAATACCCAGAGCTTACCATGTTTGTGCACCGCATGTACCTGCAATGCCTGGTCCGCAATGGCAACCAAGACGTTAGCGGCCTAAACTACTGGTGTGCGCAGCTGCTTGGCGGCACCAGCGTACCCAATATAGCTTACGGCTTTGTATTCTCGAACGAGATGAACAGCCGCAACCTAAGTGATGCCGAATTTTTAAAGGTGATGTACCGTGCCTTTATGGGCCGCGAAGCCGATGCGGCAGGCCTTGCCCACTGGCAAGCAGTTTTAAATAGTGGGGCTTCTCGTACCAATGTATTTAACAGCTTTGTTTATTCCACCGAGTTCCGTACCATCGCTAGCAAATTCGGCCTTGCCTTCTAAATAAATTTTTTTCGTAAAAATGTAAATTATCTGTTTCTATTTACCACAAAATACGATATACTAATACTGTTGATATGAATGTTATTTTGAATTTTTTTATCCTTTATGGGTAAAAAAGCTGGTTTTAATTGCAACCATTCTGCCTGCGGCCCTTTTATCTCGTTCCCCCATGAAGGTGTATCTTCATTGAAAATTATTTAAAAGGAGAGTCAGACATGAAAAAAATCACATCGTTTCTACTTGTTGCGTTGCTTGCTTTGCAATTCACCCTGCCGGTATTTGCAAGCGCAGCCGAAGAAGTTCCTGCTTTGTCAGAAAGCCAGGCAACCTCTGTGCTGCCTGAAGTAGAAGAAGCCGAAAAAACAGCACCCAAAACTGAACAAGCTGCACCTGCCGAGGAAGTTTTTGTTTTGGAAGAAGCGGCCGAGGAAACCCCTTTAGACGAAACTGCCAGCCTAGATACCCTTGAAGAAGACGGCTTTGTTACTGTAGAAAACACTGGTGAAGGCAGCGGCCTTACTGGCAACCGTAACAAAGAAGAACCTGCTATCAGTTTTAGCACCCTTAATTCTCCTTTAGCCGGCGGCGTATATAATGATGCTGGAGCGAAAGAACTTTTTTACCAAATCAATCAATATCGTGTAGATGCAAAAATCAAAAACCTTTACCCGCTGGAGTGGAGCTGGTATTTAGCCGAAGGTGCCAGAACCCGTGCTGCTGAATATGCTATAAATAAAGATATAAATACCCGCCCAAATGGTTTGCCCTCTTATACCGTTCTTGATGACCGAAGTGATTATTATGCTCTATTCATCGCATATGGCGGCCCCGATACAACTGCTGCCCAATTTATGGAGTATGTGAAAACATATGACCTTGATTGGCTAAGAGACGATTACCCTGGTAGCATAGGTATTGCCTGCTACACCTATGAAGGTGTTAGGTATTGGGCTTGCCTTACCAGCTATTGGTGGTTTGGCGCTACCGCCTATGATTTTGTAGAACGTATGTATAATGTTGCATTGGTTCGCGATCCAGAACTGGCAGGCCACGAGTATTGGTGGAGCCAGCTGCTTACTGGCAGAGGCACCGGCGCACAGGTTGCTGCCGAGTTTTTCTTCAGCAAAGAGTTTGCAGGCCGCAAACTAAACAATGCCGCCTTTTTAGAAACCCTTTATAAAACCTACATGAACCGTGCAAGCGACCCCGCCGGTAAAGCATACTGGACCCTGCGCCTAGATAATGGTGTTGGCCGCCCCGGCATTGTTGCCCAGTTTACCAAAAGCCCCGAATTTGTTAACCTTTGCTTAGATTCTGGCATAGAGGCTGGCGAAGTTACCGGCCTTGAACCCCGCGACCAACGCCCAGACCTTACCATGTTTGTATACCGCATGTACAAACAATGCCTAGGCCGCGATGGTAACCTAGATATTAGCGGCTTAAACTACTGGTGCGGGCAACTACTTGGCGGTGCCGCTGTGCCAAGCATAGCCCATGGCTTTGTATTCTCGAATGAAATGAACGGCCGCAAGCTAAATGATACCGAATTTTTAAAGGTGATGTACCGTGCCTTTATGGGCCGCGAAGCTGATGCAGGGGGCCTTGCCTACTGGCAAAACATTCTAAAAAGCGGCTCTACCCGTGTGGATGTTTTTAACAGCTTTGTTTACTCCCCAGAGTTCCGTGAGATTTCTAAAAACTTTGGCCTTACTTTCTAGGTTGCTAACTTAGATATAATAGGTGATGGCAGCGGTTTAAAACTGCTGTCATCATTTTTGTGTTTTTTTAACTATACAAAAACAGTATACAAACATTTATATTTATGGTATACTAAGTAATAAGTGGTTATTGGTTATGCGCCCAATAACTATACCCAAGCATTAAACTATTTAATAAATAACAGGAGGCTTTTATAATGGCAATTACATTTGGTGGTTCCCCCGTTACCCTAAAAGGCAACGCCCTAAAGCAAGGAGACAAAATTCCCGCATTCAGTTTGGTAGATAACGACCTGAAGGAAGTGAAAAGCGAGGACCTTACCGGCCTGCGTGCATTTGTGGTGGTTCCCTCTTTAGATACCAGCGTGTGCGATTTAGAGGTGCGCAATTTTAATGCAAAAGCGGCCAGCCTGCCCGGTGTGCATATTTACGCCGTTAGTATGGATTTGCCCTTTGCCCAAGCACGCTGGTGTGGTGCCAACGGCATCGAAGCCGTGAAGACACTGTCGGACTACCACCACCGCAGCTTTGGCGAGGCTACCGGTACTTATATAGATGAACTGGGCCTACTAACCCGTGCCATTTTTATAGTGGATAACGACAACACCGTGGCCTATGCCGAGTATGTGCCCGAAGTGACCGACCACCCTAATTACGACGCTGTGTATGCCAAACTGCAAGAGCTAAGCAAATAAGCAGTGTTAGCTGTTTATAAAAACGAACTCCCCCGCCGGAGGCGGGGGAGTATGCTGAAAATTTATTTGGTAGCAACGCAGATAGGACACTCTCACAAAAATAGCCTGTTTCCCTAAGCATGTAAAAGGGAAGCAGGCTATTTTTTTATAGCTAAAAAGCCACAGCAAACACTGCGGTTTGCTGTGGCCGGTGGTTGCCCTAAATTGGCCTATAAGGCCTTTGCCTACAAGCCAAACGGAATAGCCATAGAGCCGTCTTCCACCTCATTTGGTGCTTTTCTCTTTTTACCCTTAGAATTCCATGCATGCATAGCAAGAGCCAGCGCAATAACACCATAAGCAACAAACACGCGGAAATATTCGCCAATTTGCGCATTGCCCAACAAGGCCTTGCCGGCATTGGGCGCCAAAATAAACAGGGTGTGAAACAGCAAAATGCCCAGCACCGCCTGTTTTGTGGTGGCCTTATTTACCGACGCACCGCCCACCAGCAGCGCCGCAATAGCGTACAGCCCCACCTGGTTGTGAGAGCCGTAGGTTTGCAATGTACCAATGTTTTGCAAGCTTATCAGCTGCCCGTAGCTAGCCAGCACTGTAGATATAATCATCGCGATAATACGCGTGCGGTCTACATTGATGCCGGCGGAGGCCGCCACACCGCGATCTTGCCCAACGGTGCGCATGTTTTGGCCCAGCTTGGTATCCATAAACCACGGGATAAACAAGCACAGGGCACCGATGCACAGGTAGGTGAGCACCGGCAGATGCACCGCCATCATGGCATCGTACATTTGCGGTATCCATGTAACGGCATACAACGCTACCATTAAGCCAATACGGGCAAGCTCTTTTTTGGGCACGCCCGGCTCTTTATTTATGGCTTTTTTGCGGATAATGAGATACAGGTTATACGCCACCGTAACCAGCGCAGCAATCTCAACAGCGGTTACCAGCACCAGCCGGGTTGTGTCTAAAAAGGTTTTTGCCGCCGGAATAAAGCTTGCACCATACAAAATAGCCAGCGGCACCAGCGGTTTAAGCAGGCTCGAAATTTTTAAACCTTGCTTTTTGACAATACGGAAAATTAGCAGAATAACCGAAACTGCCGCCACCACATAAAATGCCACGCGGATAACGGTAAGCATCGACACGTCATCCAGCGCATACTTGAGGTTGTCCTTCAGGTTGATGGTGTTTTTTACGCCCACGCCGGTAGAAATCATCAGCGTAGGATTGTTGATGGGAATTACGCCGCCCAAAATAACCAGAAACAACAGCTGATACAGGCCGTCGGAGAAGTACCCCGTTACAAGGCCGCCAATCATCTCGGTGCCTTTCATGCTGTTAAACAGCTTGCCTATAAGCCAGCCAAACAAAATGGCCAACGGCGTGCAAATGGCCACACACAGCATCAACCCGCCAAACCCGCTAAAGCCCCACAGCACCACCAAAAAGATGGAAATTTGTGCAGCTACAGCACCAATAACAATACCAAAGTTTAAACCAAGGCCGGCCACAACCGGCACCAGCAGGCTCAAAACCAAAAATGCGTTACGGCCAAACCGTGTAAACAGCTCCGGCAGAAGGTAGCTCATGCTTGTACCGGAGGCAATATAGCTGCCGATACACAGGACAATAAACAGAATTGTTACGTTGTTTCGGGCAAAAAAACCGCCAACGTTTTCTCTTAATGGATTTTTCATTTCCCCTCCTCCTTTGACTTGGACAGCGCATACAGAATGATGCCGTTAGAGATGATGATGCGCAAAATTTCAGAGAGGTTGCCCTCCGGTATCAAGTTGTTAGCCACCGGCAACGCCACCGCCATAATACCATGGAAAAGGAAGGTGCCCAGTAGCACGTTAAAAATACGCGCTTTGCGAATAGAAGCGCCACCGATGAGAATTGACGCAACACAGGAGAAGCCCATCATTTGGGGCGCGTTGTACAGCTGCAAAAAGCCAAAGCTTTGCGCATACATTACAATGCCAACACCACCCAGTGCCGTGGAAATGGTGGTGCCCAAAATACGCATGCGGTTTACATTGATACCGCTTGCCTTTGCATAGATGGGGTTTGTGCCCGCTGCGGCCATCATGGCACCAATGCGGCTTTTGGTAAACAGCCACACCAGCACGCAAAGCAAAAAGAACATTAAAAGCAGGCCGGTAGGGATATAGGTGCGGCCGATGTAGAAACCCAACAGGTTATTAAAGACGTTGCTGAAGTCGGCCTCCAGGCTGATAGTATTGCGCAGCCCCTCCTGTGCTATGGGCCAGATGGAGGTTTGGCTGCGAAAAGGCAGTATCAGCCACATAATGTTCATAAGCGCCACAACCGAGAACCCAACATAGGTTGAAACGGTCATTTCGCTGCCCTTTACACGGTTAAGCAGCATGCCATATAAAATACCAAATACACTAGAAATGATAACGGCCAGCACCAGCGCCACAAGAATGCTCATCATGGCAACCAGTGTTGGATTGCTGGCGTAGGCGGCAAAAAAGTCATTTGAACGCAGTTCCACTGAAATTAGCGCGCCCAACAGGCCGCCCACAATACCAATGGTAACACCAAAGTTGGGGCCAATGCCGCTTTGGATACCCGGTACCATTGCCAGCACAAGAATGCCATACATGCCCCAGCGGCGTATTACGTCGCCCATCAAACTCTGCACATCCATATTAATGATACCGGCGGTAATCATTAATAAAACAAAGAAAGAAAAGATAATAATGCGTGGTAAGCCAAAGTTTTTAATTGTTTTTTTAATAGAAGTAGCTCCCATTTTATCGCACCCCCTTTGCACGTGCACCGCTCATCGCAAGGCCAAAATCCGCGTCCGGCGCGTCCGGCAGAAGAATTTCCGCCACCGCGCCGTCGGAGACAATGGCGATACGGTCGCAGATGCTGCGTAGCTCTACCAGCTCGCTGCTAACCATAATGATGGTAACGCCCTCTTCACAACGCAGTTTAACAAGATGCTCCATAATCAGCTTTTTTGCGCCAATGTCGATGCCGCGCGTAGGTTCGGACACAATTAGCAGGCGGGGGTGCAGCGTAAGCGCGCTTGCAAGGCAAACCTTTTGCTGGTTCCCCCCCGACAAGCTGCCCACACGCTGCGCAGGGCCGGTGCAGCGAATATCCAGCAGCTTGATCATGTTCAGCGCATGCTCCCGTATTTTTTTGCGGCTTAGCAGCTTGGTAAGGCCAAAATTGGTCAGGTACTCTTTTTTAACTGCCACCGCATTAAAAGCAATGTTATCTTCAATCGATTCGTCCAGCAGCAGGCCCACGCCGCGCCGGTCCTCCGACACAAACGCCACGCCCTTGTGCAACGCGTCGCCCAGCTTAGAAAAGGCTATTTTCTGGCCAAAAATCTCCACATCGCCCACGGCGGGAAACAGCCCCATAATCCCGTTAGGGATGCCAATTTTACCCTGCCCTGCTAAGCCGCCAATGCCAAAAATTTCGCCCTCACGTATATCCAGCGAAACACCTTTAACCACCTCGCCAGGCATATCCACATACAGCTTGTTTATGTGCACAGCCACCGGGGCAGTGTCAAGGTTCTCTGGCACTTGGCTGTCGTCCACCATTTTTTCAATTTTGCGCCCTACCATAAGCTGCGCTACTTTTACAATGTCGGTGTCCTCAGGCTTCATGGTGCTCACCACTTCACCGTCACGCAGCACCGCAATGCGCTGTGCCACATCCATTACTTCGCCAAGGCGGTGGGTAATAAAAACAATGGCAATGCCCTTTGCGGCCAGCGTTTGCATTACCTTTAGCAGCCGCGCGGCCTCGGTTTCGGTTAGCACCGCTGTGGGCTCATCAAACACCAGCAGCTTAATATCCGCCTTGTCAATCTCGCGGGCAATTTCTACAAACTGCATATATCCAACCGGTAGCCCGGCCACCTTAACATGCTCGTCAATGTTCATGCCAATGGTGTCCAAGGCCTTTTTTGCGTCTTTGTTCATCTGTTCGCGGTCAAGCTTTTCAAGGGTTTTGCCAAACACCCGGCTTGCCAGCGTGGGGGTAGTATCCTCGCGGCCTATCTTGATGTTTTCGGCCACCGTAAAGCCAGGGATAAGCATAAACTCCTGATGAACCATGCCAATACCGGCTTTCATGGCATCGTTGGGCGAAGCAAAGTTTGCTTTTTCTCCACACAGCTTTACATCCCCCTCGAAGCCGCCGGTGTTGTGAATAACCGACATGCCGAAAAGGATGTTCATCAA
Organism: Ruminococcaceae bacterium OttesenSCG-928-A16; assembly: GCA_030267215.1. Classification (GTDB taxonomy): domain Bacteria; phylum Bacillota; class Clostridia; order Oscillospirales; family Ruminococcaceae; genus JAAYCI01. The sequence goes on along the minus strand of JAJDJP010000001.1, from coordinate 96,298 downwards.
GGTTGATTTGCCCGCGCCATTTTCGCCCACAAGGGCAAAAATTTCTCCTGGTTTTACGTTGAAGCTTACGTCTTTCAACACCAGGTTGTCTCCATAACTTTTAGAGACATGTTCCATCTGTAATATGTACTCAGGTTCCAACTTTCAAGCCTCCTGTGCAGGTTGCCGCTTCCGGGGCTGCATATGCCCCGGCTTAGCATCCTGTTTTTTATCTTATTAACATTTATAGCGTGTGATACACACTACAAAAAGCATCTAGTTTAAACAACTTTCGGTCTCCATTCGCGCTATCAGCCAAACAGCCGGCCAACCTAGCCGTACTTGGCAAAAAGCGCGGGCAGAGACAAACACCAAATAACCCTTCCCCGGCATAGCCGGTAGTATTTTGTGTGCAACCACAGCCCCTAAACACTCGCTACGCCCCACATGGTGTAAATAAGAGCCTAACATCTGCGGGGTTTTGTTGCTTGCCACCCGTAAACGGCCTGGCTGCTCATCGTCAGTTGTTCCCCTATCTGGTCTTCTTCAAGTTAATTCTGTATGTACCCCGGTATCTTCTTTGCATTTTTACCTGCAATGCCCACATAGTGCCCGCGGCGCTAACATTCTTGGTTTCGATACTTGAGTTTTAGTTCAGAAAACTACCTATACAGCATGCGGCCACACCTGAATGATAGCAAAGGAGTTTGTGTTCGCATTATAGGCCAAAACTTTGCCAGTAACCACTGGCCTAGCAAGTGGTTTTCAATATACAACGAAGCCGCCGGGTTCACAAGAGCCCGGCGGCTCCGAATGATTTAGTTCAATCGGTCCTTAGAAATTGTAGAAATCACAAAGGATCATGTAGAAGTTGTCAACTTCGCCCTCGTCGTCGGCGTAGTAAGACAAAGTGGCACTGGCATCGTACTCAGCGGCAACCTTGTCAACCGCTGCGCGGAATTTGGCTTCATCGTAACGGCCTTCGGTATTGCCCTCGCAGAACTCGATGGCGTACTCGACACCAGCCTGCACCATTAGCATGTTTACAGGCAGCGGCCATGTAGACATACGGCCCGTATTCCCGCCCTCTTCAACCTTGGCAGCAATTTGGTCTAGCATGTATTGTACGTCACCCTCGTGGCCGTCGGTTGCGATGTTAAGCGCAGCGGGATAGCCATGGTAGGGAGACGGGCAGCACTGCTGCGGGTAAACAGCTTTCTGCTCTAATGCGCTGCGAATAAGTGGCTCTTGCATAGAGCAGTTGGTGGAGAAGAAAGCGGTGTCGGCGCCATACTCGGCAACCTTGCGCGGCACATCTTCTACAATAAACTGCTGTGCACCAGAAACGCCGGCATCACCAGTGGGGTCTGGGGCGGTGGCTTCAACATACTCAATGCCCATGGCGGCGCAGGTTTCTTTAAACAGCGCGGTGCGGGCAGCGATGGTCTCGTAGCCCAGGTGGCGGGGGAAAGAGTAGTGCACAAAAGTTTTGGCACCCTGCTTGGCAGCTTGCTCAATAACCGTGGTGCCCATGCCTATTTCGTCAACCAGCATTACAACGTCGGCAGCAGCGGCAATCTCACGGGGAGGCTCGGCCGCAACACCGCAAACAAACAGGATGTCGGGATGGGTCTCGCGGGTTTTCTCTATCGCCGCGATAGCGCCCGGAACAGCCTGCACAAACACGATTGCTTTAGCACCTTGGTCAGCCAGGCTCAAAACCTGGGCAATGGTGGTTTCAACCTCATCGCTAAATTTGTCGGGATAGGTGGCGGTGATGATCTTGTCCGCGCCGTATTTGTTAAGCATTGCCTGCGCAGCCTGGAACTCTTCTTCACCCTGAGACACAGTGCCGGTGATAATGCCAATTTTGTAATCACCGTTGTCGGCCCCGGCCGAAGCGTCGCGACAAGCTGTAAAGCTAAACAGCATAATCGCCGCGAAAACCATAGCTAGAACTTTTTTCATAATCTTCCTCCTGTTTTTTGAAATTCAGACTTCTTCTTTTTAAGCATAATGAAAGCCCAAAAAGGTAGTTAAAACTATAGCACAAATATTCGCAAAATGCAATGATTTTGCTGGAAACAATGGTAAAAACCGTGTTGGGTTGTCCATGATGAGGGGACGCTTTTCTCTAAAAAGAAGAAACTGCGGTGTAAACCAGCCAAGGAAGGGCGGAAGCCATGGGCGAGGGGGCTTCCCCGGCCAATGACGTGCTACACAGTGCATCCCGGAACCTCGTTGGGGCTTTTGAACGAGAGGCACATCTTGGGGATTGTGTTTGAGCGCTTGTTGTATGTGCCCATTTGCCTAGGCGTTTTTCATCATTACGCTTTCCATCACATTGGCCACATGCTCGCAAGCATCGCAGCATTCTTCCAGCCGGTCAAAGGTTTCGCTCCAGGCTACAATGGTAACGGCGTCAGCATCGGAGGTATACAGGGTGCGCATAGCCTCGATATAAAGGGCATCGCCCTCTTCTTCCATGGTGTTTACATCAATAATGCACTGCTTAATCTCTTTCGATTTATGGAAATTATAAAATTCGGCCATCGCCACCTGCAAAGCCATGGTGCAGCGCACAATAACATCGGTAAAGGCAAGGGCCTCTGGGCGTATTGCCTTAATATTGTACATATATATGCGCATTAGCACATCTTCAATTTTATCAATTACTTCGTCAATTTCGTTGGCAAGCAAAATAATGTCTTCCCGCTCTATGGGGGTAACAAATTCCTGCGCCAATTTGGTCATCATGGTGTGTTTTTCATCATCGGCGTTATGCTCAATTTCGTGCATGCTTTCCATTTTGCCCTGCAGGGTCATCGGGTCAAACTCTTGCAAAGAGGTTTGCAACTCTTTAGCCGCCTGGCAAGAAAAATCTACCAAGGTTTGAAAAGTATCAAAATATTCATTCTTTTTAGCCATACTGGGTTCTCCCTTTCTGTTTTACCTGCGGTGTTGCAGGCACAAAATTACTTTTTATTAAAGCTGGTTTGCATAAATGCAACCAACCCACAAGTGTAGTTGCAACCTTAAAATATTTGTAAAAACAGCTTTGCAATTAAAAAGCCAATAAGCCCACAACCAGGAAAAGTGAGCACCCAGGTTAAAATCATTTCTTTTACCACGCCCCAGTTAACGCTGCGCAGGCGTTTGGCCGCGCCCACGCCCATAATGGCAGTGGTTTTGGTGTGGGTGGTGCTAACCGGTATGCCGGTTAACGAGGAAATAAGCAAGCAGCCCGCCGCTGCGGCATCGGCGGCAAATCCCTGGTATTTCTCCAGCTTTACCATATCCATACCCACCGCTTTAATAATGCGGTAGCCGCCAATGGAGGTACCAAGCCCCATTACCAGCGAGCATAAAATAATAAGCCAAAATGGAATTTCTACCATGCCGCCGCCGCTTTGCCCTTTGGCAAGGGCAGTGCCCAGCAAAAATACGCCCATAAACTTTTGGCCATCTTGCGCGCCGTGCATAAAGGCCATGGCGGCACCGCCGCCAATTTGCGCCCCACGAAAAAACCCGCTGGTTTTGCGCCGGTCTATCCCTTTAAAAATTAATTCTACCAGTTTCACGGTTACCCAGCCCATGGCAAAACCCAACAGGGTAGAAAGCACAAGCCCGTAAACTACCTTTATCCATTCGCCGCCGTTAATGCCGCCCAGCCCGCCATGTATGGCAATGGCCGCGCCCGAAAGCCCGGCAATTAGGGCGTGGCTTTCGCTGGTGGGTATACCAAACCACCATGCGGCGGTTGCCCACACCACAATGGCTACCATGGCCGCACACAGCGCCACCAGCGCATCGTGAGAGTTATTCCCAAAATCTACCATATTATAAATGGTTTCAGCCACTGTTTTGTTAATAAAGGTCATTACCAAAATGCCCAAAAAGTTAAACACAGCAGCCATTAAAATGGCCGGCCGTGGCTCCATAGAGCGGGTGGAAATACAGGTAGCGATTGCGTTGGGGGCGTCTGTCCATCCATTTACCAAAATAACCGCCAAGGTAAGCAGCGATGTTATTAACAATGGTATATTGGTGGTTAGTTCGCCCAAAAACTCGGCTAACGTAATTGCCATAAACCAAATTCCTCTCTTTTGCCAAATTAATTTTTGCAGCTGCACAGTGCAAACATTGCACGCTTTGTGCTATCTATCAGCGGCTGGTTCTATAGCCAACCACATTGCTTTAAACATTACAAAATGGTTACACATATTCTTCCAACCTTTACAATGATACATGAACCCCGCCGCCAAAACAACCCGTTTTACAAAGTTTCACACAATTAGTTTTGTAGGCAGGCAGCTTTCCGTTCATAATTTCTTCATTTGTTCGGCCTATGGAAACATGCTGAATGCCTATTGCAACTTACCGGATACCTTTTGATGAGCGAATACATCGGCGCTGTATAAAAACAAAGCCTCGTCGTATTGTTCGGCCTGCACAAGGCTGCCAATGTTGGCACCGTTTAAGTAGCGCAAATCCACCAATCGTATTTCGTCGTAATCTGCCAGTAGCATGGGGGTAAGGCAGTGGGCGTAGCTATCTTTAAAAAGCAGCAGTTTTTTGCCGGTGCCCGCACCGGTATACACCGTTACATAAGGCTGCACCTGCCCCAAAAAGTAAGAATATTGGTCCTTCTTTTGCAAAAACTCGGGGAAGAAAATCGAATCATACTCCACTTCTTCGGCACCATTAAACACGCTAAAAGTGGTGGCCTGCCCTGCTTGGTATAGCTCAATGGTGTCTTTTTGAACAAGCGGGAACCCCGTTTTAGATTGATAGGTTCCTTCAAACGTGGTACTTACCGTTTGCGTTGTAAACTCTTGTGCACGGTTGGGCAGGCCCATGGCACCAGCCAGTTGTGCATAGGCAAGGCTGGCCCCGTAGGTGGTCCAGTGGTGGTCGGTTCGGTAGTAAATATATTCATCGCTGTGGGCGGCAAGCGGTGTCCAGGCATCTACTGGGGTTACCCCTTGCCCAAAAGCTACATTGCTGGTTTTAATAAAGCCCTCTTCGTCCCAGTCTTCGGCAAAGGTGGGCAGGTTTTGGGGCTGCACCGCCGTGCTGCTGGGTATTAGCAAGGTATAGGTGGGTATTTTATACTGGGCAGCAAAGGCATTTACCCCGGCAATATTGGCGGCGGCAATGTCGGCATCGGGCTGGCCGGTGCTGCCAAGCAGGGCATTATTGCCAATAAACACATTGTTAATTTCACGCTTGCCAAGGCCGTACTCCATTAAGCTTTGCCCACTTACCCAATAGGGCCGACCAGCAAAATGATCGTTCAGGTAGGTGTCCACCCCGTCCATATAATCGCCATCCAGCAGGGTTTCTACCGTAAAATGGGGGAAAGAAGCCAACGTGCGGTTCTCAGCTTCGGAAAAACTTTGGTTTGGGGTAACAAAGTTCCACACAATAATAGCGCCCCAAACCACCACAAATATAATAAAGAAAAACTTATTTTTAAAATTTTGCACGGTGGTTGCCCTCCTTCCTTAAAACCTAAAATATAAAAACGGATTGTAGCTACTATTTACAATAAAGGCTACGCAGGCCAAAAACACAATTACGTAACCAGCGGTAGTAAAACCCCATAGTAGTTTGCTTTGGTTTTTTTCGGCCGGTTGCAGCACCCGGGTTTTAAAGTGCGGGGTGGCAAAGTAGGCCGCCACCACAAAAATAATGGCGTATTGCAGCAGGTAAAACAGGGCCCCGTTGTTGTATAGCGGCAGGTTGCCAAGCCCAAATAGCCCGGCTAAATATTGCCCCAGGGTTACCCCTACCAAATCATCGGCGGCAAAAATTACCCAGCTGATAATAACCAGCAGCATGGTGTAAACATGCTGGAAGACCTTGGGCACCTTTTGCCAAAAACGGAACAGAACAAATTTTTCGAACACCAGCAGCACGGCAAAATAAAGGCCCCACAGCACAAAGTTCCAGCTGGCACCGTGCCAAAACCCGGTTAGCGCCCACACCACAAAAATGTTCAGCATCTGCCGCAATTTACCCTTGCGGTTGCCCCCCATAGGGATATAAATATAATCTCGGAACCAGGCGCTTAGCGTAATGTGCCAGCGGCGCCAAAATTCGGTAATACTTTTGGCAATGTAGGGGGTGTCAAAGTTTTCGTCAAAGGTAAGGCCAAACACACGGGCCAGGCCAATTGCCATGTCGCTGTAGCCCGAAAAATCGAAATAAATTTGGAAGGTGTAGGCTATAATGCCCAGCCAATACAGCATTACAGTGGGCTGCCCCGCCGTACCGGCGGACACCTGGCTCCACAGCAAACCCACATTATTGGCAATAAGCACCTTTTTGCCAAGGCCAATTAAAAACCGCCGCATTCCTTCCGAAAACCCGTCCCGGGTAATTTCGTGGTCATCCAAATCTTTTTCTACCGTTACATAACGCACAATAGGCCCCGCAATAATTTGCGGGAAAAGGGTGGTATAGCAAAGGTAATCGTAATATTTTTTCTCGGCCCGGGTGGTGCCGCGGTATACGTCTATGGCGTAACTCATAGATTGAAACGAGTTGAATGAAACACCAATGGGTAAAATGATGTTGGGGTCGGGTATCGCGGTGCCAAGCACACCGTTAATGTTTGCCACAAAAAAGTTGGTGTATTTAAAAAACAACAGCACAAACAGGTTGGCACCCACGCCAATTAGCATAAATGCCAACCGCCGTTTTTGGTTGTCTCGGTTTTGCTCCATCATGCGGCCACAAACAAAATCTACTACCGAAAGCGCCAGCATAACCGGGATAAAGCGAATTTCTCCCCAGGCAAAAAACACCATGCTGGCCAAAATCATAACGCCATTTTTTAGCTTTTTGGGGGTGATGACGTACACAATAATAAGCACCGGCAAAAAGTAAAATAAAAACGGAACACTGCTAAAAACCATGCATGGTCCTCCAAAACAAATGATAAATTACCCAGCAAATATTTTACCATAGGCACCTGAATAAAGCCAGCCGATTTTGGCAAACCAAACTAAGCCTGCCGGCCATCACTGTGCCTTAAAAAAACGATGCCCCACAAAAGCAGGGGCATCGTTTTGATGAAACATCGTGCTTATTACACATAATCTCTTAGCACCGTAAGGTAAAAACCCACCCCGCCTGCCAGTGCGTCTATGTCCACATTTTCATCTAGGCCGTGCATGCTGCCCAGTTGCTGCTTGTTCATTTTAAGCGGGGCAAACCGCACCGTGCAGGGGCACACATGGGCAAAATGCCGGGCGTCGGTGCCGCCAAGCATAATGTAGGGCGCAACCCCCACATCGGGGAAGGCTTTTTTCACACAGTCCATCATGTACTGATATTTGGAGCTGGCAATATCCACATAGGGCGAGCAATCGTGCGAATACAGCACCTCGGTTTCAAGGCCATATTCGGCCGCAAGGGCTTTAATCACCGCAATCGATTCTGCCCCCGGCTGGTGCATAATAAACCGCAGGTTGGCGGTTACACTGGCGGTTTCGGGCATTACGTTGGCGGCCTCGCTGCCACTGGCCATGGTAAAGGCGCAGGTGGTTTGCAGCATAGCGCCCGCCTGTGCGCTAACCTTGGGCAGCACCACTTTTAACAGTGGCCCAAACAGCCAAATGTTGCCCAGCACCAGCCGCATGCCAAACCTCATGTAGGGGGCAAGCTCTCTAAACATATCCCGCACCGGCTTGGATATTTCTTTTTTGAAGGGGGACTTTTTTTCCACCCTATTTACAAAAGCGGCCAGCCGGACAATGGGGCTGCCTTTGGGCGGCATGCTGGCATGCCCGCCGGTGCTTTTGGCGGTAAACCGCAGGTTGGCAAAGCCTTTTTCTACAATGCCAAGCATGGCAAAGCTGCCGGTTAACCCGGGCAGCGGCGCTTGTAAAATGGCACCGCCCTCATCGCTTACCACATCAATGCTTACCCCTTGTTCTTGCAGCCAAGCAAGGGCCTTTGGGGCACCATCGCCCATAGTTTCTTCGTTGTTGCTGCTGCTTATATATACATCGCACGGCGGGGTAAAACCTTCGGCCAGCAAGGTTTCCACGGCTTCAAAAATGGCACAAAGCGAGCCCTTGGTGTCTACCGCGCCACGGCCCCAAACACAACCTTCGGCCACTTCGCCGCTAAAGGGCGGGTACTTCCACTCGCCGGTGGCGGGCACAACATCGCTGTGGGCCATTAGCACAATGGCACCGCGCTTAGGGTCCTTGCCTTGCCAGCGCATCAGCAGGGCATCGCCAAGGCCCTCTACCGTGTGCAGGGTTTGGTGGCTTAAGGGAAATAATTCTGCCAACACTCTGCGCATACCCGCAAATTCGGCGCTGGTTTTGGCGGGGTCTGCCCCCGGGTCGTTCACCGTTTCGCACTGTAGCATGCGGCCAAGGTCTTTGGCATATTTCATCGCAAGTTCTTCGTTTACCGGCAGGGCACTGCCCAGCGGGGTTTTGTTTTTAATGCGCAGCGTGTTAATGCAAGCCGCCAGCAACAAAAGCGCTACAACCCCCAGCAAGGCCAACAAAATATAAAGGATTATCATTTTCCCCTCCTGTTTAACAGACAAACTCAAACTATAAACTTCTTTTCAACGCAGGTGCATTGATAACTCCAACGTCAAAAACCAAGGTCAAGGGCGTGTTTTTTTGGCCATTTACCAGCAAATTCGCATAGCAACGGTTCGGTTTTGGAGCCCTATCCCAAAATGCAGAACTTGTTCTGCAAGGCCCCGAAGCCGTCGGGGTTTGGCCTTTCTATATCTTCCCCTTTTTATACAACAAGCGGGCCACCGCAATAGAGATAACCGCCGAAACCGGCACCAGCACCGCCACCTGGCTTGCCGCGGCTGGTACCAGCAGGCAAAGCAGCACCATGCTAACAAACGGCGCCACCGCAACCAGCGGCGTTTTAGAAAAATATTTGTACCCCAGTGCCCCAAACAACGCCGGCACCACCATGCTAAAAGCAGGCTGCAACACCGGCGAGCTTAAAACGGGGGTTAGCGGCACCAATAGCAATACCCCAATGGCCAGCACACCACAGGTTACCAACGAGGACACCGCCACCGAAAGAGTGGACACAATTTCGTTTTCTTTGGTGCCAAACTCGGTGCCCACAATTTCGCGGGCGCTCATGGCGCAGGGTATTTTTAGGTTGGTAAGGTTGCCGGTAATAAAAGCAAGGTAGGTAGCGCCGGTGCCCAGCATGGGGGCATAGGTTACAACCTCTACAATGCTGCTGGGCAGGTAAATAAGGCATATGCTGGCCAGCCCCGCCAAAAGCCCCCGCATATTAGGGGTGGTTTTAAAATAAAAAGCCACAAACACCGGTACCAATAGCATTAAAACAATGGCAACCGCACTAAACGCGCGGCCATAACGGTGCATGCTGTCATCAAAGCTTTTTTCCATCATTTTGTTTTTCTCCATGCTATTTCACCCCCAAAAGGCCCATTACTACCGATGCCCCCATACCCAGCACCATGGCAAACGAAAGCGAAAAACTTTCTAGCCATTTTTGGCCTTTTTTATCGATAAGCCAGCTAAACAGCGCCATAAAGGCCGCCGCCACCGCAATTACAACAATGCTGGTAATGCTGCCTTTGCGCAAATCGGCAAAGCCGGCACCAATAAAGGCGCACACCATGCCCACAAACATGGCATTAAACATAATGTTGCCCCAGCGGTCATCTTTTTTACCAACCTTGTTTAATACCTTGCTTTGGTATTTTTTAAGCCCAAAAATGCAAAAAATAGCGCCCCAAATAATGCCAACCGTCATTACCGCAATAATAGAAACAAAGGCTTCCCCGGTCATATACTCGGCCGCAAGGGCGGGCAGCCCGGCCGCTTTGGCGGCAACATCGGCGGCCATGGTTTCGTAGTGCAGCGCCCCTATTACCGAAAGCCGCAGCCACGGCACCGGCACCCCCAAAGAACCCGCCAGCGCAATAACCCCAATTAAAATACCAACAGAGGGCACCAGCGTAAAGGTGGCACTGGCCGTAATGGCCTTGCGCATCTTCTTTTTATCCATGCCAATTTTAATGCCTTCGCGCCATGCTTTTACCATAAAAACAATTGCCATTACCGTAACAAACAAAATTACCACACCCACAATTAGGTACATGGTGCCGCTGTTTGCCATTTGCAAAAAACTGTTCATTTCTCTCCCCTTCTTTCTTGCTAATGGGTTGCGCTTGCTATGTAGTTGTATTGTACCCTGCTAAAGTGATGAAATCAATGTTTTTGGCAATATTAGCGATAAAAAGGCAAAATATAAAAAAATCACCCACCGTAAAGATGGATGATAAATAAAATTTTATCCTGTTTATCGGAAACAATTTATAATTACTCTGGAAACTCGTTTTGAAAAGTAGTAAGCTGTGAACTTTTCCGGATATAAAATAGCAAGCATGCTATTGCCGTGTATATTGCAAGAAAAAATTGTGGCTGTAGCAACCCCCATAAAACCGGGCTATTTCCAAATATAGATATGCCCACCGTATTGTATAGTATATGCGATGTGTCTACTCCATAAACAGATGGATGAAGCGTTATGCCAATAACCAAGGATAAGCAAAACATTGCCAATATATAATTTCGCTTTAATAGCAATTGCTGGCTATACAATATATATCCGAAAGCACATATGAACAAATATAGCACAAAATTAACCATAAGCCTTATAATTGTTGGCCTCATAGCCACTGCTGAAAGCTCGCGAAATAACTCCGCAAAAAACTTGGTATACGAAATAAAACCGCCTGGGTTGGGTGTAGTAAAAACATAGACTAGAACAGACAGAATGTATAAAAGGGGAACCAGTGCACAAAAAATATAGGCATAGCGAAGCAGGCTCACCCGCCATTTAAACTCTGGGCGAAAGCCATCAAGGATATCCAAAGCTGTTTGTGATGGAATTCCCATCTCCGTTTCAATGTTTTGCAGGGTTTCCCCATTCTCCAGCCTGTCGGTTATGCTATTTTCCATATCTCTTTTAATTCTATTCCTAATTCGCTTCGGCAACAGTCTAATTTTTTTCATCACTTTGCCCACATAATATTCAGTTTTCATGGCTAATCTCCCAACTGCAATATTTTGTTAACATGTCCAGAAAAACTATCCCAGTAATCTATTAAGCCATCCAGTGTTTCACGGCCCAATTCCGTTATTTCATAGTATTTCTTTTTTCTCTTGTTACTACCCGCTAAGACTTCTTCGGTTGAGCAAATCAGCCCATCTCCCTCTAAACGATATAAAAGAGGGTACAGCGTTCCTTCCTTTAGGCAAAACAGCCCATTGCTATTTCGCTTAAGCTTGGTAATTAAATCGTACCCATAGGTTTTTTCAACCGAAATTAGCTTCAATATCATCAACTCCAGCACGCCTTTTTTAAATTGCTGCTCATATCTTTCCACTTTATTAATCTCCAACTTCAAAAACAATACTTAGGTATACTATGCATAGTATACCTAAGTATTGTTTTTGTCAATAATCTATTACGCCAAACTAGCCAATTTTACAGATTGAAAGTTAATATAAAAATCTTATGTGTAAATAATCCACTTCTACCCAGCGTATATCCTTATCCAAGTCTGGTGGGCACTCCAATTTGCCTTGACACCAACATCATACATTGGCCTAGAACCAGACCACTGTATGATAAATTGAACTGCATATCCGGGACTTACAGCTTGTTCAGATACCGAAGCATAATTACAATAAAAAGTCAGCGCACCAGTCCCATCGTTGTAACAAGATACCGCCTCTTTATATAAACCTTGCACTGCTTGGCGTGAGACAAGTGTTGAATAACCGCCTGTTGATACCCAAGTTCCATTATTATATAATAATCTGCTCGCTCTAGTTTGAGGGATTGGTAAGTTCCCGTTTTCATCAAGCTTATATACGCGAATTATTACTTCATTCCCATTACCGTCAGATTCAATACGTTCTGATACCAGTCCTGGGGCATCAGTTGTTGCCGCAAAAGCTGGAGTGGAAAAAGCTGTAAGTAATACAATAAAAAGCAACATTACAGATGTGATTTTTCTTAACATAGTTGTATTCCTCCTTAAGTTGTCTAACTCGCGATTCGACTACTGTCATGCAATCTGTAAAATAAAGTCATGTGTTATATATTCAGTCATCAAAGCAAGCAACCACACCCCAGCAATAAAATTTTGTATTTGTTATATTATATATGATTATTTCAACAATTACAATAAATATTTTTATTTTATGTTATATTGATTCATTCTCTTCGCAATGCTAAAATAGAGGAAATACAAACACAAGGGGTGAAGCAATTGTTTGACGTGCTGATTATTGGCGGCGGTGTGTGCGGCACAGCCATTGCCCGGCAGCTAAGCCGCTATAACCTAAAACTTGCCCTGCTAGAAGGGGCCGCCGATGTAGCCACCGGCGCCACCAAGGCCAACAGCGCCATTGTGCACGGCGGCTATGCCGAGGCACACACCACCTTAAAAGGCCGCCTTTGCTACCCGGGGCGCACTGCGTTTGCCGCCTTAAACCAGCAGCTTAATTTTGGTTTTAAGCCCATTGGCAGCATGGTGCTGGCGTTTGAAGAAGAACAGCTGCCTAAGCTGCAAACCCTGCTAGAAAATGGCAGGCAGAATGGCCTGCCAGACCTTGCCATTTTAAACCGCAGCCAGATACTGGAAAAAGAACCGGGCATAAACCCCGCCGTAAAATACGCCCTGTACTGCGAAGGTGCCGGGGTGTGCTCGCCGTTTGAATACGCCATTGCTTTGGCCGAAAACGCTGTACAAAATGGGCTGGAGCTATTTTTAAGCACCGCTGTTACCGGCATTGAAAAAACCATAGACGGGTTTACCGTTACCACCAACACAGGCCGCAGCTTTAAATCTCGTTATGTGGTAAATGCCGCCGGGCTGCAATCGGGGCAGGTTTCTGCCATGGTGGGGGTAGATGATTTTACGGTGCACCCTCGCTCGGGCGAATATATTTTGCTGCGCAAAGGCAGCGGGGCGCTGGTTAATAGCGTGTTGTTCCAAATGCCCACCAAAATGGGCAAGGGCATTTTGGTTACCCCCACCGTGTATGGCAACCTGCTTATTGGCCCCGATGCCATTGACGAGCAAAGTGCCGACCGTGGCACCCATGCCCCACGGCTGCATGCCATTTATACCGCTGCTTTGCAAACCGCCCCTGCGCTGGATATTACCCAGTTTTTGCGTAGTTTTGCCGGGGTGCGGCCGGTTAGCAGCACCGATGATTTTGTGATTGGTGAAACCCGGGTAAAAGGGTTTATTAATGTGGCTGGCATTCAGTCTCCGGGGCTAACGGCTTCGCCTGCTATTGCGGCCATGGTGCAGGATATTTTGCAGCAGAACGGCCTTGTGCTAACCCAAAAACCAAACTTTAACCCAAACCGCCGCCCCACCTATACCCCGCATGCCACTTTGCCCGCAAGTGAACTTACCCCGCTGCTAAACCTGCCCCAGGGTGCCCCCGGCCGCATGCTGTGCCGGTGCGAGCAAATACCCGAAGCCGCCCTGCAAGACGCTATAACCCGTGGTATACCGGTTACCACTGCCGATGCGGTAAAACGCCGTATACGGGCGGGCATGGGTTTTTGCGGGGGCACTTTTTGCCGCCCCCGCACCGCCGCCATAATGGCCCAGCAGCCAAACATCACCTTTGACCCCCGCACCGATATTGAACGTGACGGCATAAAGCGTGTAACCCGCCAGCAGATGCTGGACTATATAGAAAAAGCACCCTAAAAAATTGCCGCTTAGCAAAAACCCCCTTGCCAATTAGGTAAGGGGGTTTTTGCTAAATTATTTTGTGGTTATTTTGCCCTGCCAAGCCATAATACCACCAATGTTGGTTACATCGGTATAGGCAAGTTTGGCCAGTATATTGCAAGCTGCGCCGCTGCGTGCCCCACTTTGGCAATAGGCAAAAATGCGGCGGTCACGGTCGGGGTATTTCTGCGCAATACCCTCTATTGCGTCCAACGGCAAATTGATGCTGCCGGGCAAATGCCCCGCATTGTATTCTGCCGGGGTGCGCACATCCAGCAGCAATATGTTGGGGTTTTCGGCTAGCTCTTGCCCGGCGGTGTTAATGTCTTTGGTTTCATATTTTTTTCTAAATATATTAAACATGTTTTTCCTCCAATAGGTTACTATTGGTTTAGTATATTCTCTATTCGTTTTTCTTTCTGTAACTATGTCACCAAAACATGGAAACAAAAACCCTGCCAAAAATTGTTGCAACATTGGCAGGGTTTTATTGCTCTATTCCACTATCCCAGCATCATGCGGTCGCTGGCAAACTCGCCGCCGCTGGCGGCTTCAAACTTGGCCATTAAATCGGCGGTGTGCAGGTTTTTCTTTTCTTCGCCGGCTACATCGTAAATAATTTGGCCGTCATACATCATAATTAGGCGGTTGCCCACCCGTATGGCGTCCTTCATGTTATGGGTAATCATTAGGGTGGTAAGGCTGTGTTCATCCACAATTTTTTGGGTAAGCTCCAGCACTTTGCGGGCAGTTTTGGGGTCTAGCGCAGCGGTGTGTTCGTCTAACAGCAGCAGCTTTGGCTCTTGCAGCGTTGCCATTAGCAGCGTTAATGCCTGCCGCTGCCCGCCCGAAAGCAAGCCCACCTTGTCCGAAAGCCGATTCTCTAGCCCTAAACCCAGCTGCCGAAGATAGGTGCTGTAAAATTCACGCTCTTGCCGGGTTATGCCCCAGCTAAGGCCACGGTGCATACCCCGCCGCTTTGCCATGGCAAGGTTTTCTTCAATAATCATATCGCCCGCGGTGCCCATGGTAGGCTCTTGAAACACCCGCCCCAGCAGTTTGGCACGCTTAAACTCCGGCATGCGGGTAATGTCGTTGCCATCTAGCACAATGCTGCCGGCCGATACCGGAAACACCCCGGCAACAAGGTTTAACAGGGTAGATTTACCCGCCCCGTTGCCACCAATTACCGTTACAAATTCGCCGGGTTTAATGTGCAGGTTTAGGTTTGCCAGCACTTGTTTTTCGTTTACAGTGCCGGCCAAAAAAGTTTTGCTTACATTGTTAAGGTTTAACATTTTGCTGCCCCCCTTTTGCTGCCCGCACCTTATCCAACAGCATCGAAAGCGCAAACACCAGCACCACAATAATGGCCGATGCTAATTTCATGTCGTTTGCGTCCATAATGCCCAGTTGCAGCACAATGCCAATAATTACACGGTACACCACTGTGCCAAACACGGCCGAAAGCATACGCAGCGCAAAGCTGCGCCGCATAAAACGGAAAATAACCTCGCCAATAATAATAGAGGCAAGCCCCATTACCATGGTGCCAGTGCCCATGCCAACATCGGCAAAGCCTTGGTACTGCGCAAAAAGCGCCCCCGAAAGCCCCACCAGCCCGTTGGAAAGCACAAGGCCAAGAACAACCATTTGGTCGGTATTTACGCCCATGGCACGGGCCATGTTTTTGTTGTTGCCGCTGGCACGCAGGGCACAACCAACCTCGGTGCCAAAAAACCAATACAACAGCGCAATAAGCAAAGCGCAAATAACCGCGCCCGAAATAATGCTTAGCACCTCGTTACTGGCCGGAATAACCCGCTTTAAAAGGGCATTTATTGTGTTTGCGTTTAGCAGCGACGTATTGGATTTGCCCATAATGCGCAGGTTGATGGAATACAGCCCCAGCATTACCAAAATACCCGCTAAAAGGCCGGTCATTTTCATTTTGGTGTGCAGCAATGCTGTGGCAAGCCCGCCCAGCATGCCGGCCAGCATAGCAACAAACATGCTTAAAACCGGGTTCCACCCATTCACAATTAGCACGGCGCAAACTGCGCCGCCCAGCGCATAGGTGCCATCCACCGAAAGATCCGGAAAATCCAGTATCTTGTAGCTAATGTAGGCACCCAATGTCATAACACCCCACAAAAGGCCTTGTGCCGCCGCCACCTGCAAGGCAAGTAATATACTCATCCGCTTCCCTCTCCCATCCCATAAAATCTATCCTTTAGCGCACCCCAACATCCATTTTATTCTTTAGCATTGTTAGTATAATAAAGGGGTTTGCTACCATTGTAAAGCGTTATGTGTAAACCACACAAAAATTAAACGCTTGTTTTAACGCTGTTATTCCAAAGCGGTTTTTATAAAATACATATTTACGCCAAAATATTGGTTATCTAAAAATGGGGAAGAGGGTCGTGGCCCTCTTCCCCAAGCCCCATTCTCCTTTTTCAAGAATGGAATAGCTTTTTTTGCAAAGTACAAAAAGCACGGTTTTATTGTAAATCTGCCGGTATGGTAATGCCCAGCGTTTGGGCGGTTTCCTCGTTCAATTCCAGCTTAAACTCGGTTTGGTATTCTATAGGCATGGTGGCGGGGGTGGCTTCTCCCTTTAAAATTTTAACAGCTTGCCCAGCGGTTATTTTGCCCAGTTCATAATAATCTAAGCTATAAGAGGCAAGGGCACCATTTTGCACCATGCCAACCTCGCCCACAATAACTGGCAGCTTATTTTGGTTGGCAATGGCAGCCACGGCCGGCATGCCGCTGGCAATCATGTTATCGGTAGGGGCATACACCGCATCTACCTTGCCCACCATCGATTGCACCACCTGCTGCATCTCGTTGGTGCTGGACACCGTAAAGTCCTGCGTAGTCAGGCCCAGTTCTTCGGCGGCAGCACGCGCAAGGTCTATCTGAAACACCGAGTTTGCCTCGCTGGACGAATACAAAAAGCCAATGGTTTTTGCCTCGGGTACCAGTTGCTTTAACAGTTCTATTTGTTTTGCCACGGGGGCAAGGTCGCTAGTGCCGGTAACATTGCCGCCCGGGGCCTCGTTGCTGGCCACAAGGCCGGCGTCTTGCGGGTCGGTTACAGCGGTAACCAGCACCGGCAGGTTTTTTGCGTCGCCCGTTGCCTGCGCAACAGCCTGTGCTGCCGGGGTAGCAATGGCCAAAATCAGGTCGTTTTTATCGTTTACCAATTTGGTGGCAATGCTGCTGCAGTTGGCAATTTCGCCCTGCGCGTTCTGAAAATCGAAGCTGACATTTTCACCCTCTTTATAGCCGGCCTCGGCAAGGCCATCTACAAAGCCTTTATAAGCAGCGTCCAGTGCATCGTGCGCCACAAATTGGATAACCCCAATTTTAACCTTTTGCCCTGCGCTGCCTGCGCCACCAGTATTGCAGCCCGCTAAAACCAAAGCCGTGCAGGCCACGGCCAAACATAACGCCAAAACTTTTTTCATGCTTTCCCACTCCTCTGGTTGTTGTGCCTTTTACCCAGCCAGGTAATAATTTAGCAATTTATCACTTTGCTGTAATAACGTGCTTGCAAATTATAATACCGCATTTTACCCACGCCGTCAATCAATATTTATTACATGGAAGTGCCTTGCGAGCGTATTGAATAGCAAAAGAGAAAAAATCGGGTGTATTTCCCCCGCCTGCGGCGGGGGAAATACACCCGAAATATATGCGGTAACAACGCAAATAGGGCGCACTTTTATCACCCACAAGCCAAGCCGACCACATTTATTTAAAACCAAACAAATGTAGCCGGTTGCGGCACGCCGGTGCAGTTACTCTAAATAAGTGCTAAACCTAATTTTATTGCCGTTTTCATCCACCAGCACAATGTCGTCCTCGTTCAGTTCTTCGTCCAGCCCATCGCCTGCATTGGTGGGGTTTGGGGTTACTACTGGCATTCTATCACCTCGCGCATTTGCTTATTTTATAGCAGCTAATTTTGCAACTTTATAGCCAAGCTCCGCCCATTCTAAGGGTGGGTATCCTCTTTTTGCTCTTGTGGCTCCTCTGGCCCGGTTTCTTTGGGCAAAACGGTAGGCGGCAACTTTTTTTGCAGCTTGGCCAGCCTTACAGCGGCTTTTTGGCGCAGGTATTGGTCTAACCGGCTATTTTGGGGCTGCGCTTTTCCGTATTTATACTCGTACAAAGTGGCATTTAATATGGTGCCAGACAATATAATAATAGCCGAAAAGTTAAGCCAAAACATAAGCACAATAAAGGTACCCAGTGCGCCATAACTGCTAACCCGGCCCGCAACAAACTGTAAATACACCGTAAACAGCTGGGTAAGTGCCAACAACCCCACCAGCCCCACCAGGCTGCCCGGCCAAACATCTCGCAGGCGCAGCTTAACATCGGGGGTAATGCGGTATACCAGCATTAAAACAACAAAAATAACCACAATGGCAACCGGCCATTTAAAATCGTTTAAATAGGCAACAAGGTGCTCTGCCCACAAAAAAACTTCCGATAATTTATCTAGCACCACCTGCCCCACGCTAAACACAAGCACAAACGCAACCATTAGCAGCAATAGCACCAGCACCATTAGCAACGAAATACCCTTTTTTACCACCAGCCCACTTTCGGGCTCTACGCCATAGGCTTTGTTCATGCATTTTTGCAGGTGCCCAATGCCCCTGCTGGCGCTCCACACCAGCCCAATAGCACTAATAGAAAAAAGCCCCCCGCTGCTAGTGGTAAGTAGGCTTACCACAATGGGGTCTAACACCGATTGCAAGCTGGCAGGCACAATGATATTTAAATACGGCAGTAACGATTGCGGCGTAATATTAAACATAGGCAAAATATTGCCCACAGCAATAAGCAGCGGAAACAAAGAAAGCAGCAAATAATACGCCACAATTACCGAGGAGGACGAAACCTCGGCCTGGGTAAAGCGGGTTTTAAAAATAAGCACCCATTTTACAACTTTGTTGTCTTTTGCGCTCACACGCACACCTGCCTTTATTTTGGTGCTTACATTAAACCATATTTGCACCTTAAAAAGCAATTATAACCCCCTAAAGAGGATTGACAATACAGCTTGCCAGTTTTATAATTAGCTTGCCAGTTTTATAATTAGCTTGCTAACTATTAGGATGCTACTGATTGAGGGTTTACCCTATTGTAATAGAAAGAAGGGATACTTTGGCTATACCATTTCACTCGGCGCTTACCCATGCCTACCATGCGCAAAAAAACGCCCTGCGCCCGCGTATGGGCAGCGTGGGGCTTTCGCCCGGGCAGCCCAAAATTTTGTACTACCTTGCCGGGCACAACAACAGCATGCAAAAAGATATTGCCATACACTGCGATATTGAACCGGCCACCGTTTCGCGCATTTTAAATAATATGGAAGAAAAAGGCTTGATTGAACGCACGGCGGCCAAGGGCAACCGGCGGGCAGCCGCTATTTGCATTACCGCCAAGGGGCGGGCAGCCAACGCCCGCTGGGAAGAAATTTGCAGCGAAGTAGAACAAACCGAGCTGCATGGGTTTACCCCAGAAGAAAAGCAGGCGTTTGAAAATTACCTGCAACGGCTTTACCAAAATTTTACCGGCCGCATCTTCGATTAAACCACCAGCTACATTATTTTTAAGGAGGGACGCCACTTGTTAAAGCGGTTTGCTGGTTACACTGGAAAATACAAAAAAGAATTGATTCTTGCTGTTATTTTTGCCATTGCCGAATGCGGGTTTGAGCTGATTATTCCGTTTTTAATGGCCGACATGGTAGACGTTGGGGTAGCCAACCGAGACCTGCCCTATATTTTTACCCGCAGTGCCATTATGGTGGTTTGCGCCGTTGTTTCGCTGGTGCTGGGCACCTTATATAACCGCATGGCCGCTGTGGCCGGCATGGGCTTTGGTGCCCAGCTGCGCCGTGCCGAATACGAAAAAATACAGCAATTTTCTTTTTCCAACCTCGATCATTTCCAAACATCTTCTATTGTTACCCGCCTTACCAGCGACGTAAACATACTGCAAAATGCGCTAAGCAACGGCATACGCCCCATTGTGCGCGGCCCTGCCATGATTATTATGGGCCTTGTTATGGCACTGCTTATTAACTACAAGCTTACCCTTGTGTTTCTTGTGGCTATTCCGGTGCTAGCAGGCTTGCTGCTGCTTATTATGCGCAAACTACGGCCCATGTATGGCAAATTGCAACATGCGCTAGATAAAGTAAACTCTATTGTGCAAGAAAACCTAACCGCCATACGGGTGGTAAAAGCCTATGTGCGGGGCCAAACCGAAAGTGAAAAATTTGGCACCGTAAACGAGGAGCTGCAAAAAACATCAGAAAAAGCGTTTGGCTACGCCGTATTAAACACCACGGTGTTTCAGGGTGTAATGTACGCCACCATTGTTTGCCTGTTATGGTTTGGCGGGGGGCTGGTGCAAACTGGCGGCATGCAGGTGGGGCAGTTAACCGGCTTTTTAAGCTATGTTTTGCTTATTTTAAACAGTTTAATGATGATTTCGGGCGTGTTTATGATGCTCACCCGCTCTATTACCTCGGCCCGCCGTATTTTAGAAATTATGGACGAGCCCATTGATATTGCAGACCATGAAAATGCCACCAACACGGTGCAGCATGGCTCGGTAGAGTTTAGGCAGGTGTATTTTAAATACCAGCAATCGGCCAAAGAGTTTGTGCTGTCGAACATTAACATTAGCATTAAGGCCGGGCAAACCATTGGCATTATTGGGGGCACCGGCTCTGCTAAAACATCGCTGGTGCAGCTTATCCCCCGCTTGTACGATGTTTCATCCGGCCAGGTGCTGGTAGATGGCCACGATGTAAAAAGTTACCCGGTGGCCCACCTGCGCAACGCCATTGCCATGGTGCTGCAAAACAACACCTTGTTTAGCGGCACCATACGCGAAAACCTGCTGTGGGGCAACCCCACTGCCACCGCCGCCCAAATAGACCGTGCCTGCCAAATTGCCTGTGTAACCGATTTTATAGACAAATTGCCAAATGGCCTAAACACGGTATTGGGGCAGCAAGGGGCCGGGGTTTCGGGCGGGCAAAGACAGCGCATTTGCATTGCGCGCGCCCTGCTAAAAAACCCCAAGGTACTTATTTTAGATGATTCTACCAGTGCGGTAGACACCGCCACCGAGGCCCGTATACGCGCCGGCCTTGCCAGTGGCCTTGCCGGCACCACCAAAATTATTATTGCCCAGCGCATTACCAGCGTAGAGCATGCCGATCAAATTATCATTTTAGAAAACGGCCAGATAAACGAAATTGGTACCCACCAACAACTACTGGCCCACAACCCCATTTACCAAGATATTGTAGCCGCACAGCAAAAGGGGGTGGCTGGCTAATGGCACGTTCTAAACCCAAAAATATAAAATACACACTAAAAAAGTTTAGCGTATACTTTAAAAACCACGCCTTTACACTAACGCTGGTTGGTTTTATGGCCGCCGTTAGCGCCTTTACCGGGGTGCTGGGTACCTACCTGTTAAAACCAATTATCAACAACTATATTTTACCCGGCAACATACCGGGGCTGTTGCGTGCGCTGCTGCTTATGGGGGGCATGTACCTGCTTGGGGTGCTTTGCACCTTGGGTTATTCGCAGCTAATGGTGCGGGTGGGCCAGCGCATTATTCGCGAATTGCGAGACGACCTTTTTAACCATGTGCAAACCCTGCCGCTGCGCTTTTTTGACACCCATACCCACGGCGATGTGATGAGCCGCTTTACCAACGATATTGACACCATTGCCGAAGCCCTGAACAACAGCTTTACCGTGCTTATACAAAGTTTTGTAACGGTGGCCGGCAGTTTTACCCTGCTCATTGTGCTCGATTATCGGCTTTCGCTTATTGTTATTGGTTCTTTTGTGCTTATGTTTTTGTTTTTTAGGTACAGCGGTAAAAAAAGCCACCGCTATTTTGCCCGGCAACAAAAACATATGGCGGGTGTAAACAGCTTTATAGAGGAAATGGTGGACGGCCAAAAAGTGGTAAAGGTTTTTAACCACGAAGAGGAAAACCTGGCTAACTTTACCACCCTAAACGAAGAACTGCGCAAAGCCGGCACCGGTGCACTTACCTTTTCGGGCATTCTTATTCCGGTCAGCGTCAGCATTTCGTACTTAAACTATGCCATAACCGCCTGCCTGGGCGCTGTTTTCGCCATCTCCGGCAGCATCGATTTAGGCACCCTTGCCTCTTACCTTGTGTTTGTGCGGCAAACCTCTATGCCCATCAACCAGTTTTCGCAGCAAGTAAACATGATTTTGGCCGCCCTGGCTGGGGCCGAGCATATTTTTGAGGTGATGGACGAGGCGCCCGAAACCGACAGCGGCACCGTTAGCCTTGTAAAGGTGCGCCACACAGCCGATGGCAGCTACGAAGAAGCCGAGCTTTCGAACCAGTTTGCGTGGAAAACCCCCGCCCCCGGCGGCGCACACTACACCCCCATAAAGGGCGATGTGCGTTTTGAAGAGGTAACCTTTGGCTACACCCCTACCCACAAGGTGCTAAAAAACATTAGTTTACATGCGGCACCCGGCCAAAAAATTGCGTTTGTTGGCTCTACCGGGGCTGGCAAAACCACCATTACCAACCTTATTAACCGTTTTTACGAAATTGACGGCGGCAAAATTACCTACGATGGTATCGACATTCGACAAATGCAAAAATCATCGCTGCGGCAAACTTTATCGGTGGTTTTGCAAGACACCCACCTGTTTACCGGTACCATTGCCGATAATATCCGCTACGGCAACCTTGCGGCCGACGATGCCATGGTGATAGAGGCCGCAAAACTGGCCAATGCCGATTCGTTTATTCGGCGCCTGCCACAGGGGTACAACACCTTTTTAACTAGCGACGGCGGCAATTTAAGTGCCGGCCAGCGCCAATTGCTTGCCATTGCACGGGCTGCCGTGGCCGACCCGCCCGTGCTTATTTTAGACGAAGCCACCAGCAGCATAGACACCTACACCGAAAAAATGGTGGAAATTGGCATGGACCATTTGATGCAGGGCCGCACAGTGTTTGTTATTGCGCACCGGCTTTCTACCGTGCGCAACGCCAACGCCATACTGGTGCTAGAAAACGGCGAGATTATAGAGCGCGGCAACCACGATGAACTGGTAGCCGCCAAAGGGCGGTATTACCAACTGTACACCGGCCAGTTTGAGCTGACCTAAGCTGCCGGGCATTGCTTCCCAATCTCGAACTTGACCTTATGCAACCCCGCCAATAAGAAATTTCGCAGCGTAATTTACTGTGCAAAGGAAACAAATGCGGAGCGACAGGCTATTTGTTGCACCGGCCAAAGTATTTCCATGGCTTTAAGGTAAGAAGCCGCCGTTAGCTTTCCCGATATGGCTACCTATTTCCATGCCAATGGGGAATTTCGTAGCGTAATTTATCCCACCAAAGGAAACAACTGGGAAGCAGAAATTTACCATTTGAATTTGGCTGGTGAATTCCCATGGAAGACGAGTAGAACACATCACTGTGCTAAGCTACACCCTCCCTTTTCGTCGTCCGGGGGGCAAGACCCCGGCGGTTTCGGCCATTTACCGCTAAATGGCCTTAAGGAAACGCCCTTGACCTTGCTAAGGAGCGTTAAAACCAGAAGATGTTTGTTTAAAATATAGCTACGGGCTCGAATCTCTTTTGCCGAACTACCTGGGCAAAGGGCAAGCGAAAAGCCCCGGAATACCCTGCCAGTAAAACCCACGATTGCAGACATCTATCTATGTAGGGTACAATGTAGCTATGTTTTTACAACCCTACCAACATTATATAAGGATATAACACTATGACGATTTTTTTAAACGGCCTGCCGGTGCGGGGCAGCCAATACGCCAAAAATATAAACGCCCCGGCTATTCTTTTTATACCGGCCGATGAAATTGCACAGGCCAACGATACCCTGCAACTGCAAACCCTGCTTACCCCATTGGCGCCCAGCCAGCAGCACGATAAATCTTCGCGCTTTGAAAGCCACACCGGCATGGATTGCATTGCCCTTAGCATACCGAACCAGCAAGACATTGAAAAACCCCTTACCCATGTGCAGGCCTACCTTACCCAAAACCGGCTTATTTTTATTTACGAACCGCTGCCGGCTGTAGATGCACTAATTGCCCTATTAAACACCCCGCACGATGCCCCCATGCAGCCCGAGCGGGCCTTGTATATCTTTTTTAACTTGCTAACCGAAAAGGACAGTTCTTTTTTGCAGGACATTGAGGAAGAGATTGCCGCCCTAGAGGACGAACTTGCCAAAGATAACACCGAGATTAATTACACCGACGAAATAAGCCTGCTGCGCAAAAAGCTGCTGCAGTGGAAACGCTACTACGAATCTTTATTTGATTTGCTGGTGGACCTTGAGGAAAACCAAAATGGCCTGTTTACCAAAGCCCAGCTGCACTATTTTCACATCTTAACCAACCGGGCCGACAGGTTGAGCCGTGCCATTTTAAACCTGCGAGATTACGTTACCCAGGTGCGAGAGTCTTATCAGGCGCAAATTGACATTAGCCTGAACCAAACCATGAAGCTTTTCACGGTTCTTTCGGCCATTTTTATGCCGCTTACCCTGCTTGTAGGCTGGTATGGCATGAACCTAGCCATGCCCGAAATACACGCCCCTTACGCTTACCCCATTGTTATTGCGGTTAGCATTGCCATTGTGCTGGTTTGCCTTATTGTTTTTAAACGTAAAAAGTGGTTTTAAAAAATGTAGGCATATACTACTTTATATAAGCGAGGTTCTCTCCCATGCCAATTATTTCCACAAGCATACCAAATTTTTCGCTGCGGTTTGCCACCCGGCACGATGTACCGCTGGTGCTTGGCTTTATTCAAAAGCTGGCCCTGTACGAAAAACGCCCCCAAGATGTACACGCCACCGAACAAATACTGGCAGACAGCTTGTTTAATGGCAAATACGCCGAGGTGCTGCTGGCCGAATACGAGGGGGAAACGGTGGGGTATGCTCTGTTTTATCCTGTTTTTAGCTCGTTTGCCGGGGTGCCCAGCTTGTATGTAGAAGATTTATTTATAAACCCCACCCTACGTGGCAAAGGTCTTGGCAAAGAAACCCTGCGCCAACTGGCAAAACTGGCCCAAAGCCGTGGCTGCCCCGCCCTTAAATGGAGCTGCCTTGACTGGAACCAGCCCAGCATCGATTTTTACCTGCATCTTGGTGCCACCATACAAAATGGCAACACCTCTTTTGCCTTACAAGGGCAAGCACTAAACAGCTTTGCCGGTAACCAATAAGCATACACAAAAGGCATGCCCCGGTTGGTATGCCTTTTGTGTTTTAGGGCAAAAACCCAACCATAATTTTAGTAAGGTTGCATAGTTTATTTTTTCAACAAACAAGAATTGTCAATTAATGCCAAACCATACCCTTTTCTTAAAAACATGAATGCCTTATGATACAGGTAGAGTAAACCGGTTTTAAAACCAACACAGGCAAACCGTTGTAAAGCTAGTGTACCATTACGTTCTTTATGAAAAGGAGCAAGCCCTATGCAGTATGGTTATTTTGATGACGCACGCCGCGAATATGTAATTGATAAAATTGACGTGCCCATGAGCTGGACCAATTACCTTGGAACTGATGATATGGTGGGGGTAGTAAACCATACCGCCGGTGGTTACCTGTTTTATAAAAACGCCGAATATCACCGCATTACCCGCTTTAGGGCCAACAGCGTACCAATGGACCGCCCCGGCCACTATGTATACCTGCGCGATGATGAAACCGGCGAATACTGGAGCATTAGCTGGCAGCCGGTGGCAAAACCGCTGGATGAAGCCAAATACGTTTGCCGTCACGGCCTTTCGTACACTACTTATAGCTGCGAATACAACGGCATTTATGCCGAGCAAACCCTCTTCATTCCACGTGGAGATGCCGTGGAATTGTGGGATGTTAAAATAGAAAACCGCAGCGGCAAGCCCCGCAAAATAAGTGTGTTTTCGTACGCCGAGCTCTCGTTCCATCTTATTGATATGGACAACCGCAACTTCCAAATGAGCCTGTACGCCGCCGGGGCCGATTATGCCGACGGCATTATTGAGCAGGACCTGCACTATGAAGAAAACGGCTACCAATATTTTGCCGCCAGCTTTATGCCCGATAGCTTTGACGCGGTACGCGAAGAATTTATTGGCCCCTACCGCACCGAAGACAACCCCATTGGGGTAGAGCGTGGCCGCCTAAGTGGCAGCTTTGAAAAAGGTGGCAACCAGTGTGCTGCCCTGCACAAAGTGTTTGTGCTAGAGGCCGGCACCACCCAGCGCCTTTGCTTTATGCTGGGCGAGGGCAACCGTGAAGATGGCCGCCAAATGCGCGAAAAATATGCCCAGCCTGCCCAGCGCGACGACGCCCTTGCTGCCCTTGCCAGCTACTGGGACGAAAAGTGCAAAGCCTTGCAAATAAACACCCCCAACCAAGGCATGAACACCATGATCAATATCTGGACGCTGTACCAATCTGAAATTAACGTTAAGTTTAGCCGGTTTGCCAGCTTTATAGAGGTTGGCGGGCGCACCGGCCTTGGCTACCGTGACACCGCGCAGGACTCGATGACGGTGCAGCACAGTAACCCAGCCCGCTGCCGCATGCGCATTTTGCAGCTGCTAAACGGCCTTACCAGCGAGGGGTACGGTTTACACCTGTTTCAACCAGAATGGTTTGAAGCAAGCGGCGAGCAACAAAGCTTTAAAAGCCCCACCGTGGTGCCCACCTTCGATGCCAACAACATGATTCACGGCATCGACGATGCCTGCAGCGATGACGCCCTGTGGCTTATCCCCTCTATTGTAGAGTTTATACGCGAAACCGGCGACTTTGCCTTTGCCGATTTGCCCGTACCCTATGCCGATGCCGGCGTAGACACTGTGTACGACCACATGAAAACCATTCTTAACTTCTCCGCCCGCATGACGGGTATTCATGGCGTGTGCCTTGGCCTGCGGGCCGATTGGAACGACTGCCTGAACCTGGGCGGCGGCGAAAGTGCTATGGTTAGCTTTTTGCACGTTTGGGCGCTAGACCATTTTATTGCCCTGGCACAGCGCCTGGGCCGCACCGAAGATGTGGAAACCTACACCCACATGCGCCAAACCGTAATGCAGGTGTGCGAAAGCAACCTGTGGGATGGCGAGTGGTACCTGCGTGGCTTTACCAAAACCGGCCGCCCCATTGGCACCCACGCCGATGCCGAGGGCAAGGTGCACATGGAAAGCAACACCTGGGCGGTTATTTCGGGCGCTGCCAGCCAGCAGCACGGCCTTAAAGCCATGGATTCGGTGCGTGAATATCTTTCTACCCCTTGGGGGCTTATGCTAAACGCCCCGGCCTACACCGTGCCCGATGATGACATTGGGTTTGTAACCCGTGTATACCCCGGTTTAAAAGAAAACGGCGCTATTTTTAGCCACCCCAACCCCTGGGCCTGGGCGGCCGAGTGCAAGCTGGGCCGTGGCGAGCGCGCCATGGAGTATTACAACGCCCTTTGCCCCTACTACCAAAACGATAAAATTGAAACCCGCAAGTGCGAGCCTTACAGCTACTGCCAGTTTATCACCGGCAAGGATCACCCCAAATTTGGCGAAGCACACCACCCGTTTATGACGGGCACCGGCGGCTGGAGCTACTACGCCGCCACCCGCTTTATGCTGGGTATTAAGCCCGAGTTCGATTCTCTCACGGTGGACCCCTGCATTCCGGCCGATTGGGATGGGTTCAGCCTCTCTCGCCGTTTCCGTGGGGCACTGTACAATATCAAGGTAGAAAACCCCAACCACGTAAGCCGTGGCATTAAACAAATTTTTGTAAACGGCCAACTTATGCAAGAAATACCCGTGCTGGCCGGTGGCACCGAATGCGAAGTGCGGGTAGTAATGGGATAGTATAGTGCCCCAAATACCCCCGCAAGGCAAACTATTGTAATAAATTTTACCGTTTTTAAGCAATGCACAACATAATTTTCAGGCCTGCTCCCTGCCCGCTGGTGGGGGCGTATCCCAACAGTATCGTAACCCTTACTGAAAGAGAGGCACAACATGATTAAATTTGGAACAGGCGGCTGGCGCGCAATAATTGGAGATGAATTTACCAAGGAAAACATGCAACTGCTTACCACCGCCATTGCCCGCAAACTAAAAGACGACGATATGGGAGATTATGGCTTTGTAATTGGGTACGACCGCCGCTTTTTAAGCGAGGTTGCCGCCCGTTGGGCTGCCGAAGTAATGGCTGGCGAGGGTATTCATTGCCAAATTATCAACCGCGAAAGCCCCACCCCACTTATTATGTTCGCAGTTAACCGCTCTAAAATTCCGTACGGCATGGCCGTAACTGCCAGCCATAACCCCGCTATTTATAACGGCGTTAAGGTATTTATGGACGGTGGCCGTGATGCCGACGAAAACCTAACCCAGGAGTTTGAGGGTTATATTAGCGAGCTCACCCCCGATGATATCCACCCTATGGAGTATAACGAGGCTTTGGCCAAAGGGTTAATTGAATTGATTGACCCGATGAACGATTATATTGACAGCATTTTAGATGCCATTGATACCACCGCCATACGTAACCGTGGCCTAAAAGTAGTGCTAGACCCTATGTACGGCGTTAGCAAAACCGCACTGCAAACCATTTTGCTAACCACCCGCTGCGATGTTGAGGTGATACATGAGCGGCGCGACACCTTGTTTGGCGGCCGCCTGCCTGCCCCCAACGTGCACACCCTTGCCAGCCTGCTAAACCACGTAGAAGAAAACCACTGCGACATTGGTATTGCCACCGATGGCGACGCCGACCGCCTTGGTGTTATTGATGACAAGGCCGAGTTTTTGCACCCCAACAAAATTTTGGTTATTTTGTATTACTACCTGCTAAAATACAAGGGCTGGCGTGGGGCGGTTGTGCGCAACATTGCCACCACCCATTTGCTAGATAAAGTAGCCGATGCCTTTGGCGAAACCTGCTACGAAGTACCGGTTGGCTTTAAATATGTTTCCTCTAAAATGGTAGAAACCGGCGCCATTATTGGCGGCGAAAGCAGCGGCGGGCTTACCGTGCGTGGGCATATCCAGGGTAAAGACGGTATTTATGCCGCTGCCTTGCTGGTAGAAATGCTTGCGATTACCGGGCGCAAGCTTAGCGAAATATGGGAAGACATTGAAGCAACCTACGGCCATTTTGAAATGGTGGAACGGGACTACCACTTTAGCCAGCAAAAGCGCAAAGAGGTATATAAAACCCTGTTAGAAGATAAGCTGCTGCCCTCTTTCCCGTTTGAAGTTGACCACGTAAGCTACCTAGATGGTTGCAAGGTATACTTTAAAAACGGCGGCTGGGTTATTGGGCGTTTTTCTGGCACCGAGCCACTGCTGCGCATTTTTTGCGAAATGCAGGACGAAAAAAGCGCAAACCAGGTAGCCGATACCCTACAAGAATTTTTAGCGCTGTAAGCGTAAATAGCAAACCTTAAAACCAATCCCCCAGCGTAGTTACGCTGGGGGATTGACCTTTTCTTTTCGCCCTTAACTGGCGACTATTTAATACCGCAGTAAATATTTAGGGTTCTTTTTCAGGTGGGCCGCCGTCATTTCCCGCAGCGGTACCGTATTCATTAAGCGGGTGGTGGCATCGCCAAAATGGCCCAGCGTTACAATACCTTCTTGTATCGCCTGTGGCTCTAGCTTGGTAAAGGTTAGCGAGCCAACCGGCGCACAATGCCGGTTTTGCGGGGTATACAGCCGCTCCCCTTCGGCGGTAATGGTATATAAATCGGTCTTTTCGGGCGAAATGGTGTCAATTGCGCCATCCCATTCTTCAATGCCATGCACAAAGGTATTGCGCGAAAAGTTAACACCCAGCAGCAAAATTTGCGCGTTGCGTTGCCACAGCTTATAGTAAGCCCCGCCTTCCCCACAGGGGGTACCTATATTTTCTTCGCCTGCCACAAACTGGGCAGCACCGGCGCCAAGGGCCGCCAGCGAATGGGTGGGATGCAAAGAACGGTGCACCCCAGGCCGGTGGCGAAATAGCTCGGTTATAGCGCCCACACAGCTGGGGGTATACAGCACATCGTACACCGGGTTTGTTACATTAACATTGGCCCAGGTGTGGCTGGCAAGCACCAGCAGGCCGGGCTCCATATATTCTGCCAGTGCGTCCAGCACGGTATCGCCACGCCCGTCTACTTCGCCAATTGCCTTGTACGATAAATGCACCATCAAGGTGCCCTCGCGCTGAATGCCCAGCCCCTGCAGGTGCCCCAGCAAATCTTGTTTGGTATACATAAGCAATCTCCCTTTACTCTTGTTGAGGTGTCCTTTCTGCGTTGTTGCCAAATGGATTTTTAGTGTACTTTCCCCACCTCCGGCCGGGGAAGCACATCTATTTTTTCTTTTTTGCTATTACACACGCTTGTAGGGCACTTCCACTATTATTGAAGTACTGACTTTTGCTAAAAAAATTGGTATGATAGTTTTAATCATATCATTTACAGCACACCGCGGCAAGCCAATAGAGAGGAAGCCTATTATGCAACCCAAAACCAAGCAAAAAAATAAAAAATCCCCCTCGTTGCAGTGGAGCCTTGTTTTTTTAATACTGGGCTGCTGGGTGCTGCCCATTATGTTAACCGTGGGCTTTAGCGGGTACTTAAACTCGCAAAAAACCTACGCCCACGTTTCAGATATTGTTACCTTTTCGGTAGAAAACGCCACCGATATTGTGAAGCGCGATATTGAAAGCACCATTGGCGAAATGTTAAACGCCAGCTATGTGCCCGATATCCGCAGTGCTTACACCACCTACGAGCGAGAAGCCAAAACCGCGCAGGACCCCGCCCAAAAAGCACTAAGCCTGGTTACGCTGCGCAACAGCATACAAACCTTTTTAACCCGCAGTTATTCCCGCAATTCTATGATTCATGCCTCCTATATCCTCTTCCCCTCGGTGCCCGAAAAGGACTTTTATGCCTATAACGCAGGCACCACATCTTTTACCAGCAGCCTTGCCTTTTACCAAAATGGCGCGGCGCAGCAGGCGCTAAATTTAATGCCCGGGCTTGGCAGCGATATTGCTTTTATTCAGCAAGACGAACACCTGTATGCCGTGCGCATGCTAACCGTGGTGGAAAATAAATTTAACCCCTATGCCATTTTAGCCGTAGAGGTAAACCTGGCCCCCTTGTACGAAAGCCTGCAAAACCTGCCCACCCTCACCGATGTAACCTTATATTTAAACGATATCCCCCTGGTTGCGTACGGAAATGCCCTTGAGCCTATGGAAAAAGCCGCCGAAGCTACCCAGCCCCAGCAAACCAATTTGGGGGACGGCCAGCTACTGGTATATGGCAGCCTGCCAAGCACCCGCTTTTCCTTGCAATATTATGCGCACGGCAACCTGCAGCCCCTGCTTAAAGAAATGAGCGGTTCCACCTACATCATTGTATTTTTAGCGCTGCTGGTTATTCCACTCATCGCCCTGGTATTTTTGTTCTTTTACCGCAAGGTTACCCTCCCTATCGATACCCTTACCCAGTTTGCCGGCATTATAGAAGAAGGCGATTTTGGCGCACAGATACACCCGCAGGGGCTTGGCAGCCGCGAGTTTGCCCACCTTGGCGGCCAAATGAACAACATGAGCGCCCGGCTAGAAAGCCAGTTTGAACGCATTTACCGTGAAGAACTAGCCCTGCGAGACGCCCGCATAAAAGCCCTGCAAAGCCAAATAAACCCCCACTTTTTGGGCAACACGCTAGAAATTATTAACTGGGAAGCAAGGCTTGCTGGCAACGTAAAGGTAAGCCAAATGCTAGAGGCCTTGTCCACCATGCTGGAAGCCGTGCTGGACCGCCGCCATCGCCCCCTTATCCACCTTTCGGAAGAGATGATGTATGTAAACTCTTACCTGTATATTATTGGCGAGCGGCTGGGTAAACGGCTGGAAATACGGCAGGAGCTGGACCCCGCCCTGCTGGATTGGTATGTGCCACGCCTGATATTGCAGCCCATTGTAGAAAACGCCGTAGAGCACGGCGTAAACCCCCACACCATGGGTGTTATTACTATACGCGCCACCCCAACCAGCAACAATTGGATGCTGCTGGAAGTGGAAAACAACAACGCCATGACCCCCGAAGACGAAGAGAATGTGCGCAAGCTGCTAGAAAATGACCTGCCCCCCGAAAACGACACCGCCCGCAACATTGGCATACGCAATGTGCACCAGCGTTTGCGCATTATTTACGGGCCAAAAAGCGGTTTATCCATCAAAACTACCAAAAGTGGGCACACAATTTCGTCAATGTGTATACGACATTTACAAGAACCGCAAGATAATACAAGATAAAACAAGAGTAACCATGGAAAACAGGTTCGAGCTGGCTTATCATAATAGTGACAGCAGGCACAACATATGTGCCGCGAATTTATCAGGAGGTAAATTATGAAAAAGCTACTTGCACTTGTTTCTGCTCTTACCCTTTCTGCCGCTTTGTTAGCCGGCTGCGCCAGCGCCCCGGCTTCTACCCCGGCAAGCACCGGCTCTACCGCTGGAGCCGCTAGCACAGCCGCCGAAGCAAAACCTGTAGAGCTACGCGTGGTTTCGTCCTTCTCTGGCACCGACGGTAACCGCAAAGCTTTCGAAACTGCTTATAAAGCATGGGAAGCCGCTACCGGCAACACCGTTAAAGACGAATCTCAAACTTCGGACGAAACTTGGAAAGCCAAAGTTTTGGCCGACTTTGAAACCGGCAGCGACCCCGACGTTCTTTTCTTCTTTAATGGCAACGACGCCAACACCATTGTAGAAGGTGGCAAAGTTGTTTCTATCGAAGATATCCGCAAAGAATACCCGAACTATGCTTCCAACATGAACGATTCTTCGATTCCCGCCTCGCCCGTAGATGGCAAGCAATACGCTGTGCCCACTGCTGGCTACTGGGAAGGCATGTTTACCAACACCAAAGTGCTGGAAGACTGCGGCCTAACCGCCCCAGATGCCAACACCACTTGGGATGAATTTTTGGAAATGTGCGAAACCATTAAAGCCAAAGGCTATACCCCTATTGCCGCTTCTTTGCAGCAGGTTCCTCACTACTGGTTCGAGTTCACCATCCTAAATAACGATGGCGTTACCGGCCACCTGAACGTACCTGCAACTGCCGACGATGCTGCTGGTAAAGCATGGCAAGCTGGCCTGGAAGACATTAAAGTATTGTATGAAAAAGGCTACTTCCCCGCTAACACCCTTTCTGCCAGCGACGAAGAAACCTTCCAACTGATGTACGACGGCAAAGCTGCTTTTGCTATCGACGGCAGCTGGAAAACCGGCCAAATTGTAGATAACGTAGACGCCGACCACCTGGCCGACTACACCTGTACCTACGTACCTGCCAAAGGCGACCGCAAACCTACCGATATTATCGGCGGCCTTTCGATGGGTTACTATATTACCGAAAAAGCATGGGCAGACCCAGACAAACGTGCTGCTGCCGTAAGCTTTGTAGAAGCTTTGACCACTGATGAAGTTATTATCGAGATGGCTGCTGGCTCGGCTGCTACCGCTTTAAAAGTTGCCCCGCCCAAACCTGCCGATTTGAATAGCCTGCAAGAAGCTGCCTTTAACATGGTTGCCGGCGCCACCAGCGTAACCCCCGCCGTGCAAGACTATATTAAACCCGAAGCCAAAGCCCAAATTTTAGAAACCGATACCAAATTGGTTGCTAACGGCAGTATTACTGCTGCCCAAGCTTTGGAAAACATGATTAAAGCCAACGGCTAATTAGCAAGCAAACAGTTTTAGTACCATTGTGTGCCATAAGCCGGAGAGTAGCAGAAGCACTCTCCGGCTTTTTAAGAAGGAGGGGCCTTTTCATGCATAACAATTCAATGATATTTAAAAAGAAAACCCCGCTATTGGTGTTTCTTGTACCAGCGTTTGCCTTTATGGCAGTTTACCTGTTTTACCCCTTTGTTATGAATATTATTAACAGCTTTAGCGATATCCCCTCGCTGGGGGCTAGCAGCAAAGGATGGCTGGACCCCTGGTATTCCAACTATCAGCGCCTGGTTACCGACCCCTACATGCGCACCGCCTTTGTTAACACCATGCTTATGATGCTTTGCACCATTGTGTTTCAGGTAGGTATTGCGCTAATTTTGGCCATGCTGGTAGATAATATCCGCCGTGGCAGCGGGTTCTTCCGCACGGTATACTTCTTTCCCATTGTAATTTCGGCCACAGCGCTTGGGCTAATGTTTAACCTGTTGTTTTGGTACGATACCGGCCCCATTAACACCATTTTACTGCAATTTGGGTGGGACCATTTGGTAAACTGGAAAGAGGACCATTGGATGTTTACCATGTTTACCCCGGTTATGTGGCAGTATGTTGGTTATTACTTTGTAATTATTGTAACCGGGCTTAATAATATTTCGCCCGATGTGTACGAAGCGGCCGAAATAGACGGCGCTACCGGCATGCAGGTGGTTTGGCGCATTAAGCTGCCACTGCTGTACAACACGCTGTGCACCTGCTTAACCCTTGCCATTACCGGCGCCCTAAAAGTGTTCGATTTACCCTGGACCATGATGCCCAAGGGAATTCCGCTAGAAAAAAGTTGGCTTACCGGCACCTATATGTACAAATACTCTTTGGGTGGTGCCAACAACATTGGGTACAGCAGCGCCATTGCTATTTTTATTGTAATTTTGGGCGTTTTGCTTAGCCAGCTGGCCAACCGCATTTTTAAAGAGAAAGATTATTAAGGAGGGAACAATATATGCCTAACAAAACTGCTGCCGTACAGTTAAAACGTCGTCGTATATCCCCTTCTAAAATTATTACATATATCATTCTTTCGCTGTGGGCTGTCACCACCATTTTCCCTTTTATTTGGGTTATTATCAACTCTTTTAAAGAGAGAAAATACATCCTAACCCAATCCTTCGCACTACCCATTGGCGAGCTTTTTACCCTGAATAACTTTACCGAAACCTTTGAAAAATTTGCCGTAGGCCCCGCCTACCGCAACAGCCTTATTATTTCGGGCACGGTAACCATTGCGGTCATCATCATTTCGGGGCTGTGTGCCTATGGCATGGCCCGGTATAATTTTAGGGGCCGCAAAATTTTGCAAACCCTTTTAATTGCTTCCATGATGTTCCCGGTATTTTCCACCATCATTCCAGTGTTTTCTATGCAAACCAAATGGGGCATTGTTAACAACACGGTGCCGCTTAGCTGGGTATCGGTTATTTTGCCACAAATTGCGGGCAACATTGCTTTTGGCACCGTGGTGCTTATGGGCTATATCCGCAGCCTTCCTATCGATTTAGAAGAGGCTGCCTACCTGGAAGGCTATGGAGTATTTCGCATTTTCTTCCGCATTATTATGCCGCTGGCAAAGCCCAGCTTTGCCACCATCGCCATTTTCTCGTTTTTGTGGAGCTATAACGACCTGTTTACCCAAATGTTTTACCTGCGCAGCGCCGATTACTTTACCATTACCCGCCTGTTGAACGAAATCTCCAGCCAATCGGGCGGTACCAACCACGGCTGGATGGCTGCTGCAGTTGTAATTGTGGTTATACCGGTATTGGTTGTGTATGTATTTTTACAAAAAAATATTGTAAAAGGCTTAACCGCCGGCGCAATTAAGGGCTAACCTGCCCACATTAAAATCAATTATCTCCTTTCACTCCTTCTTTTGCTATTGGGTGGCAATTATATCATTGCCACCCAATAGCTTTTTTAGTGCCTGCCAAGCAGTGCAAGCCCGCACAACAAAGTGTAAACGGCTTTTTCTGCCACGTAAAATTTGTACAAGCAAAAGATAATTTATCGATTGTATGTATCTGTTTATAGCTTTACCAAAAATAAAGGTTACTTTTTTAACAATATGCGGGGTGACTTTTGCCCCCAAAATTGGTATGATAAACAATAGATACCCAATTGGCTTACTAAGCGCAAGGAGGGCAATTTTTTGTACAAAGCAATTATTGTAGATGATGAGGACATTATTGTAACCGGGCTTAGCAAACTGCTGCCGTGGCAAAAATATAACTGCGAGCTTGTTGGCACCGCCGACAACGGCGAAGCCGCCCTAAAGCTGGTGCGGCATTATAAGCCCGATATTCTCTTTACCGATATCCGCATGCCCGGCATGGATGGGTTAAGCTTAATTGCCGCCCTGCGTAGCGAGTTTCCTGATATGCAAATTACCATTTTAAGCGGATACCCAGATTTTGAGTGTGCCCAGCAGGCTATTAGGCTGGGGGTTAGCAACTATATTTTGAAACCCAGCAAAATGGACGAGCTGGAAGAAGCCCTTAAAAAGATGACCACCCGGCTAAACAGCCTGCCAAAAGGCCCGGCACAGGCAGCCCCGCCGCCACAAAAAGCAACAGTGCCAAAGCCCACCACCCCCGCCGCCGAAAAAGAGGAAGACAACGCGGGCAATTTTATTATTAGCAACGCCGTAAAATATATAGAAGACCACTATGCCGAAAAACTAACCCTGCCCGATGTAGCCGAGCAGGTGTATG
Organism: Ruminococcaceae bacterium OttesenSCG-928-A16; assembly: GCA_030267215.1. Lineage (GTDB taxonomy): Bacteria > Bacillota > Clostridia > Oscillospirales > Ruminococcaceae > JAAYCI01. The sequence continues at coordinate 59,898 of JAJDJP010000001.1, read as the reverse complement.
TAAGCCAGTGGCATCTTTCCAAGCTTATTTCGCGCACCACCGGCCAAAGCTTTAGCGATTTGTTAAACGGCGTGCGCATTAAACAAGCCAAAGAGCTTTTGAAGGATCCCTCGTTAAAAATATGGGAAATTAGCGAGCGGGTTGGTTTTTCTGATGTGACCCATTTTTCGCGCATCTTTAAAAAGATAGAGCATAAAAGCGCAAACGAATATCGCAACCAGCTGCCACAACCTTAGGGCATGCAAGGGTTGTTGGCCTTAGTTGGCACTGGTGTAGGTTTTGCCCAAAACACCCAGCTACTATAAACCACACAAACACAAAGCCCCCTGCCGGTGTAACATTACACCGGCAGGGGGCTTTGTTAGCGCGCAAAAAGTATCCAAATTATAAGTCATCTACCAAGGCGCCGCTTTTGGCATAGGCCGTGCTGCGGGCCTCAAAAAAATCGGTTTTAATGGTGTTGGCATTGCTGTACTGGCTTACCCATTTCAGGGTTTCGGGCTCATCATCGTGCCCTTCGTAAATTTTTTCAAAGCCAAGGCCGGTGCAGCGCAGGTTGCCCAAATACTGCACGTAATCGGTAATCATTTGCTTGGTAAGCCCGCTTACCTCATCACCAATGGCATAGTGGCCCCAGGCAATCTCTTGCTCGCAGCCGGTGCGTATCATCTCGCGGTATACCTCTACCTTGTCGGGGGTAAACAGCTCGGGGTTTTCTTTTTTTAGCTCCAGCAAAATATTGCGGAACAGCCACAGGTGGGTGTTTTCGTCACGGTTGATATACCGGATAATTTGCACCGAGCCCGGCATGCGGTTGTTGCGGCCAAGGTTGTAAAAAAACATAAACCCGCTATAAAAATACACACCCTCTAAAATATAGTTGGCCACAATGGTTTTCATCAGGTTTTCGGGGGTTTGGCTGTTGTAAAAGGTGTTGTATTGCTCGCCAATAAAGGTGTTGCGGGCCAGCAGGTGCTCGTCGTCCTTCCACTGATACAAAATTTCGTCGCGTTGTTGTGGCTCGCAAATGGTGTCTAGCATATAGCTGTAACTTTGGCTGTGTATGGCCTCTTGGTAGGTTTGTATGGCCAGGCACAGGTTGGCCTCGTTGGCGGTAATGTACTCGCCTACATAGGGTAGGTTGGCGGTTTGAATGCTATCTAAAAAAATCAAAAAGGATAAAATTTTATCGTAGGCACGTCGCTCGGCCGCCGGTAGGTTTGGGTAGTCTTTTAAATCTTGCGAAAGGTTTACCTCTTCGGGTATCCAAAAATTGTTCATGGCCTGGCGGTACCAATCGCTGGCCCAGGGGTACTTCATATTGTTAAAATCGTTCAGGTTGGTGGTGTCGCCGTTTATCATGCGGCGGTTGTTTACGTTGGTGTCTCCGTTGGGGTTAAACAAAGGTTTTTTGTCCATCATTGTGGCATATCCTCCTTGTAATTTCCATAAAAAGTAATTTTTTCAAAGAAACATCTATCATTCCGTGGGCATCTTTCCGTCCAAAGAATCTTTTAATGTCGATTTTCCGCAAAAGATTCTCCACTTCGCTCAGAATAACATCCTTACAAATAAGCGCTTGGTTTTAGCAATTAAAGGCGAAGCACCCACTCCTCTCGGGGCATCCTCTTTACAAAAGAGGATGACAGGCGTTAGCCTGACGGGTGTTTTGCCTGTTTTGCCCTCGCCCTTAACTAGCGGTTACTGGCTAGGGGCTAGCAGCTATTTACGACGAGCAAACCTCGCACTCCTCTACTTCCAGGCTTTTGCTGCGGATATAGTAGATGGTTTTTACCCCTTGCTCAAACGCCAGCACATACAGGTTTAATATCTGCCTAAACGAATACTCGTTGGTAATGTACAGGTTCATACTTTGGGCTTGGTCTATATGCCGCTGGCGCACGCCCGAGGCCCGCACACTCCAGGTTTGGTCCATCTGGTGGGCATTTTTGTAAAACCAATAGGTGTCGGGGGTTAAATCTGGCGCTACACGGGGCATTAGGCCGTTTTTCTTTTCTTCCAAAAAGTAGCGGTTCATCACGGGGTCTACCCCGGCGGTGGTGCCGGCAATAATGCTGGTGCTGCTGGTGGGGGCAACCGCCAGTAACCAGCCATTGCGCAGGCCGTACTTTGCCACCTGCCCACGCAAGGCCTGCCATTCGGGGCTGGTATAGCCGCGTTTGTCAAAATAAGCGCCGGTTTGCCAGTCGCTGCCGTCAAATAGCTCGTACTGGCCCTTTTCGGCGGCATTTTCGCAGCTGGCGCTAATGGCGGCGTAGTTAATGCGCTCAAACACCTTGTCCACAAATTCCAGATGCTGCTCGGATTCCCAGCCAATGCCGTTTTTGGCAAGCATGTGGTGGTAGCCACTAATGCCAAGGCCAATGGGCCGGTAGCGCACGTTGTTAATTTTGGCGTATGGCACCGGGAAATAATTCAAATCAATTACATTATCCAACGCCCGCACCACACTGCGGGTAAGGTCGTCAATTTCGGTGGCGTCGTTTACATTAATTTGCCCCAGCGAAAGGCTGGCAAGGTTACACACCACAAAATCTCCGGGTTTGGTAACGGTTACCACCACCGTTTCGCCGTCCACCGTTTCAATGCGCTGGTCTACACTTTCTATGGCGCTCATGTTCTGGGCAATTTCGGTGCACAGGTTGCTGCAATAAATCATGCCTTTGTCGCCATTGGGGTTGGCACGGTTCACGGCGTCGCGGTTAAACACAAAAGGGGTACCGGTTTCTACTGCGCTTTTAATTACCATGCGCACAATCTCTTTAATCGGTATCACTCGTTTTTCAATGGCTGGGTCTTCTACACATTCACGGTAACGTTTTTCCCACTCATCGCCCCAAAAATCTTCCAGCGCATAGCCCTTGTGCGTCAGCACATCGTGCGGGCACATCAAGTACCAATCGGCGTCCAGGTTTTCGCGGGCAATTTTCCAAAACAAATCGGGGTAGCATACAGCCGGGAACACATCGTGCGCCTTTTGGCGGTCGTCTCCATTATTGGTACGCAGGGCCAAAAACTCCGGCAAATCTTTATGCCACACATCTAAATACACGGCCACGGCCCCCTGGCGCACACCCAGCTGGTCCACCGCAACGGCGGTATCGTTGGCAAGGCGTATCCAGCGTATTACGCCACCGGCCGCACCTTCAAAGCCACGTATGGTACTGCCTTTGGCACGCACCTTACCAAAATACAGCCCCATGCCGCCGCCATACTTGCTAACCTGCGCAAAATTGTCGATACTTCGGTAAATTCCGGTTAGGCTGTCGGGCACAGTATCTATAAAACAAGAAGAAAGCTGGTGGAACGGCTTGCGAGAATTGGACAACGTGGGGGTTGCCATGGTTACCTTTAGCTGGCTTAGCATGTCGTAAAACTTGCGCACCCAAACCAGCCGGTTTTTCTTTTCCAGCATGGCAAGGTGCAGCGCTATGCCAAGGTACATTTCTTGCGGGGTTTCTAGCGGGTGGCCCGCATGGCTGCGTATTACATAACGTTTTAGCAATAGCTCCAGCCCCGAATAGGTGAGCAATTCGTTGCGTTCTTCTTGAATAAACCCTGCGGCCTCATCCAGTTCGGCCTTGGTGTAATTTTCTAAAATATAAGCGCCATATAAATTTTGCGCAGTTAGGTATTCTACCTTTTCGGCAAAGGTAGTAAGGGCATTTTGCTGCAAAACCGGGGCAAGCTCGTGCTTAAATTGCAGCATAAGCAAACGGGCGGCCACAAACTCCCAGCGGGGGGCCTGCTGGGTGGTAAGCTCTACCGCTGCCTTTATTAGCATGGCCAGCTTCTCCTCGTCTTGCATATCCTGCTTTAAAAAAGAAAGGAATTTTTCTTCCAGCCGTTCCATTCCATAGCTTTCGCCCACAAAATCTTTTTGAATTTTGCGTAGTACATCATCCACTTCATTGGCATAGGCAAACTGCACCGCAATGCGTTTGCGTATCTCACGGTGGCGGGCACGCTCGTTTCGGTATAAAATATAGTTTTTACTTTGCTGGTAAAACCCCTTCTCCATCAGGGTTTGCTCCACCATATCCTGTATGGTTTCTACCGTAATTTCGCCGGTAACCGCACTTATTTTTGCCTCTACCGCTGCCGTTATGCTTTGCAGGGTATCTTCCGGCGCGGTGCCATCTACGCTTAAAAACGCCTTGCGTATGGCATTTGTAATTTTGCCGGGTTCGTATTGCTGGCCACGGCCATCCCGCTTAATAATTTCCATCGCTATCCTCCTGTATAAAACATCGATATTGTAATTTTTTGCCTGCGGCAAAAATTTTGCAAACCGCCAGCGCCGCAATGCCAGGCAGATGGTTTAGAAAGCTTTCTCGCTATAACTTGTGCTGCCTAAAAATTATACCACAATATTTAGTGGCTAACAATACTTATGCAGTATATTTAAAATAATAATTTTAAGTCCGCAGTTTACGGCTAAATTGCCCTTATAAGCCAATGTTTAAACGCAAAAGTTGCTTTTGCATATTCTTGCAAATACACCCATTGCCCGTTTAGCAAAAATTGAATTTTGCGCACCATTAAAAAAGCCTTAGGTGATAAAACCCAAAGCTCTTTTTAGGCAATATAAATGTATTACTGTTTTTTGCTACGGGTGTCTTCCTTGGCTCGGTTTGCCTGTTCCTGTAAATATCGTGTCATCTCGCCCGTGTTTTGCAAATGCCGCATATCCGCAATCATGTCATCAAAATAACCACGCATATCTTGCAAACTAACTGTAAATTTTATAGATGGATCTGCATAAAATGCCTCGTTGTATATTGCATATTTTTCGTTGCGCTGCTGCTCTTCTTGTGCGCTTGCCGGCAACAAAAAAATAGAAGTGGCACGATGAATATCGATGTGCTTTGGGTTGATACGCTTGGCCACCGCCAAAAAGCTTAGCCACATAGCCCAGTCTTCATTGCCCTCAATTCCCTCTTGCAGGCCGCCACGTTGCTGGTACAAACTTTTTTTAAACATGGCACTTTGAATAGGAATTTGGCAAAGTTGGCACATTGTAAAAATATCCACTCTATCAAACCGCATCGGGTAAAGTTCTTTTGTGGTGTAGGTGTACGGCTTTTTGCTTGTCACATCCACCTTCATTACCATTGCGCAGCCCAAAATCAAATCGGCCTCGGGGTTTTGCATGGCTTTTTGGGCCATCAGCTCCAAATGGTCGGGGTAAAAATAGTCGTCATCATCTAAAAAGTTCAGGTATTCTCCGGCGGCCTCTGCCAGCCCACGGTTGCCGTTTTTGCCACGCCCCACATGGGTGCCACTGGCAAAATACCGCACACCCAAGCCAGCAAACTCCTGTTCTATCATGGCACTGCTGGTATCGGGGCCATCTTCCACCACAATAACCTCGAAATTATTGTAGGTTTGGTGGGTAAGGCTTAGCAGTGTTTGGCGCAGTACCTGCGGGCGGCTACAGGTGCGCACCACCACGCTAATTTTGGGCCCGTTTTCTATCCGTTTTTCCAGTATTTCGCGGCCACGCTCGGGCGCAAACTGCGGCTGGTTTAGCACAGCGGGGGCATTTTTAAATAGCTGCCTATTGCCCCACCGCCAAAACCAAAAAGGCCAAAGCTTAACAAAATGTTTTAGGTAGTTTTTGGCAAGCACTTTGCGCACATTGGCAAAATGCTGCGGGTTTTTTAGCACTTGCAAATACAGCTTATTGGCTTTTAACACTTGGCCAAAACTGCCGTATTTATAAGCCAACAACAACTTGCCTAGCTGGGTGCCGGCATATTCGCGCAGTTCGCTCGTTCCACTGCTCTCTCGCTTTAAAACATAGTGGTTTACCACCGCATGCGGCAGGTATAGCAGCGGGCGCCCTGTGGCCCACACCCGCCAGCTTAGGTCTACGTCTTCGCAATACATAAAAATATGTGGATCAAACCCGCCTACCTTTTTAAACACGGCGCGGGGTAGCACAAAGGCAGCGCCACTGGCCCAAGGGGTTTCTAGCGTAACGGGGTTTATGTGGTGCCCCAGTTCGTAGGGCAGCTGGCGGCACTCAAACCCACCAGCACCGGGGTTTTGCAAAATGCCCTTATCCAGCTCGGTAAAAACATCGGGTTCTACCTCTGTATCCACATTTAAAAAAAACAAATACGGCGCACTGCCTTGGGCCGCCCCAAAATTACAGGCTGCCCCAAACCCTTTGTTTTTTTTGTTTTGATAAATTGTATAACCGCCAAAAACAGGGTATTTTTGCCCCAATTCTTCGGCCACTTTTAGGGTATCATCGGTAGAGGCATTATCTACCAGCACTATATTTAACTGGCTTGTGTTATACTGCGCACCCGCCAGCGCCGCAATGCAGCCTGGCAGCCACCCTGTGCTATTGTACAATACCAAAACAATATCGTAACGCATTTTTGCCTCCAAAAGCTTTGTGCTGTTTGTACCCATTAATTTATACAAGCACATAAATTATACCAACTACCGCAGGCAAGGGCAAGCAGCTTGCTAACACAAAGCCCCACCCTGCTTTGTATAAAAGCGTGGGCGGGGCTTTGCTAAAGTTCTCTAATACATCTTTTTTGCTTTAGTTGGTTTTATACCATGCTTATTAGGGCCTTTTCCCTTCTATTCTTCTACTTCTTCCTCTTCTTCCTCTTGTTTGCGTTTGGCAAGGGCAACAATAAGTAGCACAATTTGCACCACCAACATAATAAATAGAAGAATAGTCCAGCGGTTGGTAAGCACCATTACGCCTTGGAAGAAACGCGAGGTAAGCAGCGTAACAATAACAGTTGCAACGCCTACCAATAGGCCAAGCACACGCCACAGTTTGTTGTTGCGTTTGCCTACCAGCCCCACCAAAAGCACAACGGCCAGTATGGCGGCGGCAATGGCAATCAGCAGGTTCAGCAGCGGCCAGCCATCTATGGTGGCGGTGGGGGGCTCGCCCGGGGCAATAACCGTAGGCAAGCTGCTGCTGGCAGGCACGGCCGACGAAGAGGCCGGTGCGCTGCTGCTGGCAGATACAGCAGACGACGAAGATGCCGCTGCACTGCTGCTGGCCACACTGCTTGTGCTGCTGGCAGCCCCGGTACCCGGTTTGCTAGACGGTGCAACAACCGGGGGCCGGTTGGCATTGGTGCTGCTGGCCGGGGGTTCTACCGGTGCGTTTTTATCGTACAAGGCCAATAGCACAAGGTCTCTGGCTGGCATGGGGGTATAGAAGTTCCAGCAGATGCCGATATCTTCGGCCAGTGCCCAAGCCATAAAGTGGTGGCCTGCTACGGCGGGCCCATCAATATAGGGCACCAATTGGCCGGCATATACCTGGTAGGTGGCTACCACCGTGCCACCATCGTAGGTTAGGTAGGTTACGGTAAACATCAATTGCTCCCAACGGGCGGTAAGGGTAATATCGCTTGCAGGCATGGTGCCGTTTGCAAAATCCCACTGGGTGCCATCGGCGGTAAACCAGCCCTTAAAGGCATAGCCTGCCCATTCGGGGGTGGAGGGCTGGGGTACTGCGGTGCCATAGTCTACGGTGGCATAAGCATCGGGCCCAGCGCCACTGTAATTATACGTTACCACATATTGGTTGGTTTGGTACTGCGCATACAGCGTGGTATCCGCTGCCGGCATGGTTCGGGTGGCAAAATTCCACTGGGTGCCGCCCTGCGGCAGGGTGTACCAACCTAAGAAGGAATACCCCTGTTTGGCGGGCGCAGCCGGCTGGCTGGCAAGGGCGCCGTATGCCAGGGTTTGGCTGGCAGGTACAGGGCTGCCACCCTGGCCATCAAAGCTTAGGGTGTAGCTGTTCACGCTCCACTGCGCATACACCACTAGGTCTTCACTTACCACGGTGTCGGCTGCAAAGGCACTGCCGCTGCCATCGGCCGCGGTGTTCCATCCGGCAAAGGTATACCCTACACGGCTGGGCGCGGTGGGCAGGGTGCCCACGGTGTTGGTCGGCTCTTCCAGCGTAATGCTGGCAGGGGCGGCCTGCACATCGGCACCGTTGCCGTTAAAGGTTACCAAGGTTAGGGTGTTATCCACCACCGTAACCATAATGCTTACGCTGGTACCCGCTGCGGTGCTAAAGGTTACAGGGTAGCTGCCGGCCTCGGCTTTTACCAGGCTAAAATCTACGGCGGTAATCTCTACCGGGGTATTGGTTCCATCGGTTACCCAAGCGGTGGCATAGGCATTGGCAATATAGGCTGCCATATCCAAGCCCTCTACCTGGTACACCTTAACCGTAAAGTTGCTGGCCTGTATCGCTTCGCCATTCTCTGGGTCTACCGTTATTGCATCGCCCGTTTGCACCGTTACATAGCTGGTTACGGTGGTGCCGTTTGGCGTGGTAAAGGTTACCGGGTAGGTGCCGGGGGCTTCTTCTACGGCGGTGCTATCCACCACAATATCCTCTTTGGGGATAGGCGTGGTATTGCCGTTTTCGTCCCAAGTCCAAGCTTCTACGCCGGCAGCGTCGTAGTACTTGCTGTCGTCCATGTCGGCCAGTTCTTCGGGGGTTAGGGTCAGGTCATCGGCCTGAATGGCCTCTTTCTTGTCTGGGTTTACGGTGCCGTTGTCGCCATCGGTTACGGTGGCATACACCGTTACACTGGTGCCCTCTGGCGTAGTAAAAATTACCGGATAGGTACCGGCCGTTTCCTCTACGGCGTCACTGTTCACGCTAATATCGGTGATGGGGGTGTTCACAAATTCATCGTCCCAGCTCCAGGCTTTAGCGTCGGCTTTGGCAATATAATCGTCGGGGGTTAAGCCGGCCACTTCATCGGCGGTTAAGCCAAAATCATTGGCTTCAATGGCTTCCTGTTTTTCAGGGTCCACCGTCACGTCGCTGGCATCGGTTACCACCACAAACACCGTTACACTGGTGCCATTTGGGGTGGTAAAGATTACCGGATAGGTACCCGGAGTTTCCAGCACCGCATCGCTATTTACGCTAATGTCGGTGATGGGGGTGTTCACAAATTCATCGTTCCAGCTCCAGGCAGTCGCTTCGGCTTTGGCAATGTAATCTGCGGGGGTTAAGCCAGCCACTTCGTCCGATTTTACCTCGAAGTTGTTGGCCTGAATGGCCTCCTGCTTGTCGGTATCCACGGTGGCATTGTCGCCATCGGTAATGGTAACCGCGCTGGTTACGGTGGTGCCGTTTGGCGTGGTAAAGCTTACCGGGTAGGTGCCGGGGGCTTCCTCCACGGCGGTGCTATCCACCGCAATATCCTCTTTGGGGATAGGCGTGGTATTACCCTCGTCGTCCCAAGTCCAAGCTTCTACACCGGCAGCGTCGTAGTACTTGCTGTCGTCCATGTCGGCCAGTTCTTCGGCGGTTAGGGCCAGGTCATCGGCCTGAATGGCCTCTTTCTTTTCAGGGTCTACAGTTCCGTTGTCGCCATCGGTTACGGTTACGTACACCGTTACGCTGGTGCCATCGGGTGTGCTGAAGATTACCGGATAGGTACCGGCCGTTTCCAGCACAGCGTCACTGTTCACGCTAATGTCGGTGATGGGGGTGTTTACAAATTCATCGTTCCAGCTCCAAGCGCTGGCACCGGCTTTGGCAATGTAATCGTCGGGGGTTAAGCCGGCTACTTCATCGCTATCCAGCCCAAAATCGTTGGCTTGGATCGCTTCTTGCTTGGTATTGTCGGCCGTAACGTGGTCGGCATCGGTTACGGTTACCGGCACCGTAATGGTGCGCCCACCGGCGGTATATTCTACCGGGTAGGTGCCAGCCGCTTCCTCTACAGCGTCGCTGTCTACCGCAATATCCAAACTGGTAGCAGGGCCATCGCCCACGGTTTTGGTGGCGGTGGCACCAGCTTTTTCGATGTATTCTTCATCGGTTAAGGCGGCCAAATCGTCTTTGCTTATGGTAAAGCCATCGGCGGTAAAATCAATTTCGGCAAAGGCGGCCTTAATTTCCACATCGCCTGCCGGCACCACATAGCTGGCCAAATCGCCGGGGGCTACGGTGTCTACCAGCTCGCCGTCTACCCAAATTTCCCACTCGCCAAAGGTATGGCCTTCGGGGGCGGTTACGGTGGGCTCGCTGCCTACCGGCTCGCCGGTAAACAGGCTTTCGGGGCCACCACTAATGGTGGCGCCGGCAGTTTCGGCCTCGGTGCTGGCGGTGTTATCGGCAAAGGTAAAGCCGGGGGTTTTGCCAACGTTTAGGCCTATGCCCACAAACTTGTAGTTGCTGCCGTTGTTGGGCAGGCTAAACTTGTAGGTTAGGCTGGCCGCACTGGTGCTGCCGGTAACATCGCTGGCCCACTGGGTTACGGTGGCGGTGCCATCGGCGCCATTGGTTACAGCCGTGCTGGTGCCCTGCACCGAGAAGTGCAGGTTGGCGGTATCTTTGTTGGTTACGCTTAGGGTGTAGTTACCCACCTTTAGCAGCATATCACTGTCGTCTTCGTTCAGCGGTTTAAAGCTGCCGTCTGCCTGCAAGGCCAAAGCCATGGGCACCATGGCGCCGCTGTCTTCGGTTAGCATAAACTCCAGCTTGCTGGCATCGGTGTAGGCGGCATCGCCATCGGCGGTTTTATACAGGCCGTCCAGCAGGGTATCGGCAAAGGCCTGCCCTTGCAAGCGGCCGGCCACTACTTCGGCGGCTAGCACGCTGCTTTGGCCCCACACACGGGCGCCATCGCTGCTGTCTACACGGGCCATGCTAAGCGCGCGCCAGTAGTTTATATCGCCATTGGCGGCGGCGGTGTTCATCTCTAGCTCAAAGGTGATGTTGCCGCTGGCGCCTTTGGCAATGGAGTTGCCGGCGTTGCGCACAAATTTTACCATCACCACATCTTTTAGTTGGGCGGCGGTGGGGCTTAAAGTCCAGGTGCCGCTTACCGGCAGCCAGTTTACATCGTTGCCGCTGGCGGCGTAGGTGCTGGCGTTGCCAGCAAAAGTACCATCGCCCAGCAGGTAATGGGTGGTAAAGCCTTCCATGGTAACGGCGCCCGCCAGGTGGGCCGTCCACTCAAAGGGTACATTGTCTTCGGTTTCTACACCGGCTTGCAGCTCTTTGTTGTTAAAATAGTGGGCCCAGGTATACCCTTGTTTGGGTATGGCAAAGTAAATATCGGCTTCTTCATAGGCGCTGTCGCTGGTGTTTTCATACGTCAGCGAAACCTCGGCATTTTTGCCGGTTTCGGGCGGCTGAATAGGCGCAATGCTGCCAGCAGTGCCATTGTAGTAGAAATAGCTGCTGCCACTATTTTTGGTACGTATGCCAAGGGTTACCTTTAGTTCTTTTAACGGTACTACGCTAAAAGAGGCGGCTGTGCTGGTAACAATGCGATAATCAGTGCCTTTACCGGCCATGTTGTGTACATCGTTAACAACACCACTTTCGCCATATGCGATTGCTGCTACCGGGGCAACGTCCCAGGCCACAAAATCCGAAAGATTCTGATTGACCGAGGTGCCGGGGTTGGTCACATCTACTACTAAATCGTAGGTTACATACAGGCGATTATGGTCGATATAGCCGTTACGCTCGTAGTTGATAACCACCGGGTTACCAGCGCCGTCATCGTTTACTGCAAAGTAGTACACCCCGTTGTTGTAGGTGTAAGCCGGGGTGGGGATGGTTTGGGTACCTGCTTCATCATATGAAAGTTTAACCGAGGTTACATCGATGCTATACCCCTCTACCTCGCGTAACATCAAGGTGGGGTTAAAAATGGCATTGCTGGTTCGGTGGCCAGCATGGGCTACCGACGATCCATATATGCCCATAACATCGGCGTTGTTTTGTACCGTCAGGCGCTGGCCAGGGTTTAACACGCTTTTATTGATGGTTGTAGCACCTCGCATATAGGCGTTTAAAGTGGCCGTGGCCTGCACTGTAACCACCCCACTTACCACAGCGCCGCTGGCTATATCGGTTAGGGTGCTGGTGGCTGTGCCGCCGGTGCCATTTACTATTTTGCCGTAAAAGATGCCACTATGGTTTGTATGTGCGTCATTGTTTGTATAGCTTGCGCCATTGGCTTTATATATGCTTACAGCTGCTTCTACAGAAAGAATGTACTCCCCTTCCTGCAAAAAACTAGCTCCACTAATTAGGGTGTTGGCCGGGGTCCTATCCGCACCTGTTACGGTTCTGTCTGCCAGGTGGGATGTATCTGCTTTGGTAAGGGTGCGCCGGTTGGTAACCACCGTAATATCGGTCACATCAGCCCCCGACAAAGCCGGCAGGCGGTAGCTGTATACCTCGATGCCGTCCGAAAATTCGGTTTTTAACACCTGCGGGCCGCTGTCGGCCATGCCATCGTTGCCCAGCAGCACTTCGCCCAGTTGGCCAATGTATTCGGTTTGGCCGGCGGCATACCAATCGTACCGGGGGTCGGTATGGGTGCTTATATTCAGTTTTACCTCGGGGCGCTCTACCGTGATGGTAAATTCATCGCTTCCCAGCAGGTAGATATATTGTGTGCTGCCGTAGCTTTTAACAAACATTTCGGGCTTTACAAAGGTGGCGGTGCTCTTCTTTAACTCATCGGTCACCACGCCATCTCGCACTACATACTGCTCGCCGGTATCGCCGGCAATGGCGGCGGCTAGTTCATTAGCGTCCATATAAAAATCTTCGCTTAGCTGGAACTGGGGGTATACCCCCAACGAATACATGGTGCACAGGTTTTGATAAGTAATAGTAACCACACGGTTCACTTCATCATTTACAATAGTGTTAGTATATCTGTTTGAAGTACTGTATGGAAGTGCATCAACAAATTTCACCCCTTCTGGGTAGGGTATGCGAAGAACAATCTCGTTGGCCAAGAAGTTTTGGCTTGATGGGGAATACCAGAAAAAAATTACAGTACCTGCTTCATTGGTGGTGGTGTAGCCGGTGTCGGTAGGTACTACCTTATTTGAGAGGCGGCTAACTCTTAATGTTGGAGAATTTTTTACGCTAATTTGTGCTTTAAACGAAGATTCCAGTGTTTCTGCACCCGAAACCATGCTTACCACCACAGGTGGAAAAGCCTGGGGTACACCATTGGTGGCCGCTGCCACGTCGGCAGCGGTAAGGCCATTTACCACCTTAGCATCACTTTGCATGTTATATAGGAGAGAATCGGGCAATAGGGTAATATATATTTCTACATTTTGGGCACCACTGTTAAAGGTATAGGTAATTTGGCCGCCCTTTAGGCTATAGGGTACATTTGTGTAGTTGCCTGTGGCATTTTGGTAACTGGCAGCAGTACCACGGCCGGTGTAGGCGCTGGTACCATCGGGCGCAGTAAGTTCAACACTGCTGGTGACAGCCTCCATCTCACTAACCATGCCGGAGTTTATGAGCCCGTGCATGTCGCTGTCACTTTTTGCTGTAAAGCTGGTAATGATGTATCCATCGGGAATATTTACGCTTAGGGTACGGGTTTTTTCGGTGCCCGGGCCTGCAAACTCGGCATTAATTTTAAGGGTTTTGGTTTTGTTTTGTACACTGGTGTCGGTCACGCTCCAGTTAACAAGGCCATCGGCCAGGGTGTCCACGTCCACGTAATCGGTGGCGCCATCGGGGGCTATGCTTACGGTTAGGCTATCACCCTCTGGGCTGGTGGCACTAAGGGGGGCAATTAGCTCGGCCGTGGCTTGTACATCGGCCGGCTCTCCGCCCTCGGCTGGCTCGCCCTCCACATCAGTATCATCTGTGGCAGGGGGTTCCTCTGCCACAGGTTCTTCGGTTAAACTTTCTTGCTCCGCTAAAATTTCTTCTCCCGGGGTGGTTTCTTCCATGCTTTCTGGCAGCGGGGCGGCGCTTTGGGCAGCCACGCTGCTGGCAATTTCTTCTGCCTGGGCAAAAGCACCTAAGGTGCCGCCCAACAGCAACAGCACTGCAAGGGCTACGCCAGAAACACCCAGCAATACTTTTCTTAATTTGGTTCCGGTTTTTTTCATCATCTATTCCCCTTTTTAAAGTTTTTGCTTATTTTATATGAACCCCTAAATAGGCACTTAGCACTAGTTTAGGGAGGAAGGACAAGGGAAAACACCCGGTGCTTTATTGCTGGTTAATGTAAAACAACTGCTGGGCGGTGGTTTGGTTGCCGGCGGCATCGGTGGCGGTAATTTGCAAAGTGTAGGTGCCTTGCCGGGCTTCTTCTACCAAAGTTTGCAGGGGTGTGGTAATTTGCAGGGTGCTGCCGGTGGCAATTTCTTCGCCGGTGGTGGCGTTTAGTATTTGCCAAAACAGGGTGGTTTCGCTTATATCGGCCCATTGCAGGGTAGCAGAGGCCGGGTTAACCGCGCTGCGCTGGCCGTTTTGGTTATAAAACCGTATGTTAACAGCGGGCGGGGTGTTATCGGTAATGGCAAGGGATGGCAGGGAGTACCCGGCGGTGCTTGCTATTGTTACCGGCAAGCGCCCGGCAGGTGTGCCCGGTGCAAAGGCATAGCCCATTTGGTTGGGCAGTACCAGTTGCAAAAAGTATTCTTGCTGTTGTTCTACCCCGGTTACTTGCAGGGTATATTCGCCCATTGTGTTGGTTACTGCCTGGCCTAAAACGGTGCCTGTTGCTGTTTGCAGCTGCACCGCAACGCCCTGCATAAAACTTCCGCTATACTCAATAACCTCGCCACTGTTTTTTTGCAGCAGCACCCTACCGGTGTATGTTTGCCATTCTGCCGGGGCAGAGGTGGCAGGGATATCGGGCGGGTTGCTTGGGGTTGGCAAGGGCATGGGCATGCTTACGGGTTGGGTATTTTCTGGTTCATTTATATCCAAATCTTCTTCTGCCACCAGCCAAGAGTTTACCCGCTGGGGGACGGACAAACTGCCAGCAGTGGCAGAAGAAGATATTGGAAGCAAGATAGAAGGGGGCGGGCTGCCCGCACTGGTTAAAACCGTGGCAACAACGCCCGCGCCTAACACACCGGTTAATAAAACGGTTATCATTATTTTAAACACCGTTTGGCTGGTAGCACCGCTAATGGCGGCCGTGCTGGCAACCGGCAGCAATGCGCCCACTATGGTGTTGTTTGCAATTGTTTCGGCCTCGTACTGCATGGCCTTGGTAAGCACCGGCACAAAACCCGGCAGGGCAAGCCCCAGCGCTTTTTCGTCGGTATCTAGTTCTAGTTGCTTTTTTATATTGGCACGGGCACGGCGCAGGGCATGTTCTACCGCGTTTTCGGTGGTTTCCAGCACATCGGCAATTTCTTTTTGAGAAAGCCCCTCGTAATAAAACATTAAAATAATGCGGCGGTATTTGGGAGAAAGCTGCCCTATTACCTGCAGCAGTTGCTCGCGCTTAGCTTTGTCTTCTACATATTCGCTAGGCAGAAACTCTTCCCGCTCTTCTTCCAAAAAATCGATATGGCTATCCAACGGTAGGTTTCCTCCCTCCCTAAGGGCAGCCCGCTTTAGGTTTAGGCATGCGTTCATAATTATTTTATTTAACCAAACCGTAAAGGCTGCGGGCTCTTTTAGCTTGGTAATATTTTTTTGCATTTTAACAAAAACTTCTTGGGCGGCATCTTCGCCATCGTGCTGGTTGCCCATCATTTTAACGCAAACATACAGCACCTGGTTGCCTTTTAATTTGCACAACTCTAAAAAAGCCTCTTGGCTTCCGCCTTGTGCCTTTACTACCATTTCTTCTAACTTTGTCCTCACAACTATATCCCCCAGTTTTTAGCAGCAAGTTTACGGTACATATGGCCCCCTTAAAAAGTGTCTCTATATATTATGGACACCGCCCCAAACCAAACCCGCCGCTTTTTTGTAAAAAATTTTTCGTACTATCTACTTTTATATCATAAACAAAGCGCTAAAACCACCAAATAGTGGCATTTTAAACAATATAAACTATATATTTTTATTACTATTATGGTTTTTATGTGTATTTTGATAATTTTACTTTTTATGAACGCCAGCCTGCAATTTATTTTGCAAAATAGGCAAAATAAGCAACTTTACCTGTGTTTGCGCAAACTTGCCACCCACACATCTATAATAAAAACCGTTTTTGCTGTATAATTAAGTATAGTAAATATTCTTACTTTTGAAAGGAGCCTGCCTTGCAATACCTAATTGTTTTTTTAGAGGGAATTACCACCTTTATATCCCCCTGCCTGCTACCCATGATTCCGATTTATATTTCTTACTTTGCAGCAGGTAACCACACAAACAAAAAGCAAACATTTAAAAACGCTTTGGGGTTTGTGCTGGGGTTTACCATTGTGTTTACAGCCCTTGGCGCTTTTGCCGGCACGCTGGGCACCCTGCTGCGGCAATATTCGGTTGCGGTTAACATTGTTACCGGGCTTATTGTAATTGTGTTTGGTTTAAATTTTTTGGGTGTATTTAAGTTTAACTTGTTTCGGGGCGGGGCGGGCACCGGTGGCAACACCAAGCAAAACGGCTTTTTTTCTTCGGTTTTGTTTGGCATGGTGTTCTCGGTAGGGTGGACGCCCTGCGTTGGTGCTTTTCTTGGCTCTGCCCTTATGCTGGCTTCGCAGCAGGGCTCGGTTTGGCTGGGCATTGTTATGCTGCTTTGCTACTCGCTTGGGTTGGGTATTCCGTTTTTAGTTAGCGCTGTTTTAATAGAAAAACTAACCACCGCTTTTAATTTTATTAAGCGGCATTATCGGGTTATCAACATTGTTTCGGGTATCTTTTTAATACTTGTTGGTATTTTAATGATGACCGGCACCCTGGGCTACCTGCTTTCGTTTTTAAGTTTTTAAAAGGCAAGTGTCCCCTGCCCCTTTTTAAAAAAGAACTTTGACCTGCCCTTAACTAACAACTAGCAACTATTTGGAGGAAACAATGAAAAAGCAAATTACTTTTTTAATAGCGGCCCTTTTATTTGTTGGGTTACTTTTGGGGGCTGTTTTTTTGTATAACCGGTTAGAAAACACCGTGCAGCCCAATGCCACCCCACCCGCCAGCAGCAGTGCACAGGGGCAAAAAACCTCCGCGCCAGATTTTACCGTGCAGGACGCCGAGGGCAACCAAGTGCTGTTTTCATCGTTATTGGGCAAGCCAGTGGTGCTAAACTTTTGGGCCAGCTGGTGCCCGCCCTGCAAAGAAGAAATGCCCTATTTTAACACTGTGCACCAAGAAATGGGCGACAAGGTTACCTTTATAATGGTAAACCTTGTGGGCGGGCGCGAAACGCTGGATAGCGGCAAAGCTTTTATAGAAGAAACGGGCTACACCTTCCCGGTATATTTTGATACCAGCGGCGAGGCTGCCACGGTTTATGGTATTTCTAGTATTCCGGCCACCTTTTTTATAGACGCCGAGGGCAACCTTGTATCGTTTGCGCGCAGCAAAATAAGCGAGGACACCCTGCGGCAAGAAATACAAAAGGCAATAGACGCAAGTTAAGGGTGCGCCCCCCGCATAGAAATAAATGGTTTTGTTGGGGGAAAGATTCTTCACTGCGTTCAGAATGACAAGCGGTTTTTTATAAAGCACTGTCATTCTGAGGGCGATTTTGCCCGAAGAATCTTTGCCTTACCTATTTTAAAAGAAAGATTCTTCACTACGTTCAGAAGGGTAGCTTTTTTTGAAGAATTGATTTTGTTGTATTCCCGCCTGTATGCTTGTTAAAACCACAAAAAGCAGGTATTATTTTACATAACAATTGGTGTTAGTGTTTTGGCCAAGTTAAAACACTAGGCCAAATTAAGGAGGAGGACCTTTTTGAATATTTATGATATTGCACGGGAAGCCGGGGTTTCTATCTCTACGGTTTCGCGGGTTATTAACAACAAAACCAACGTAACCCCCGCTACCCGTGCCAAAATACAAGCCGTGCTAGACAAACACCAGTATGCCCCCAGCGCCATTGCACGGGGGTTGGTTGCGCACTCGATGAAAACGGTGGCCATTATGGCGGTAGATTTGCGGGTGCCGCATTACGCTTACACCACCTATGTAATAGAGCAAGAGTTTACCAAGCGTAACTACAATGTTATGGTGTGCAACACCGGCGGCACGCTGGAAGAAACCCGCCGTTATGCTGCCGAGCTAGCCCAGCGCCAAATAGATGGCGTTGTGCTGGTTGGTTCGGTTTTTAACACGCTGGGGCAAGACCCCGAAGTGGCCCGTGCCCTGCAAGGCATGCCGGTGGTGCTGGCAAATGGCACCTTGCCTTGGCCACAGGCATACTCGGTACCGGTAGATGACAGCCTTGGGGTGCAGTTGGCCGTACGCCACCTGGCCCAAAAAGGCCACCAACATATTGTGTATGTTAAAGACCGCGACACCGCCGCTGCCCAGCACAAGCAAAATGGTTTTGTGGCCGAAATGCAGGCCCATGGCCTTGCCTGCGGCGAGGATGTTATATTTGCTACCCCCTACGGGCTGGATGGTGGCAAGCATGCCGCCGCCCAAATTTTGGCACAAAAAAAGCGCCCCACCGCTGTGGTGTGCGCCGAAGACCTAACCGCTGTGGGCGTTTTAAAAGCGTTAACCAAGGCTGGCATAAACGTGCCCGGCGATATTGCCGTTACCGGGTACAATAACTCTGAATACAGCGAAATTTGCACGCCGGAGCTTACCTCGGTTAACAATAAGGGGGAAGAAGCTGCCGTGGTGTGTGCCCAATTGCTGGAAGCCCGCATTGAGGGCAAAGAGTTTACACCCCCACAAACCATATTGCCCGAGCTGGTTGTGCGGGAAAGCAGCTAAGCTAAGTTATTTTCTAATTTTAGCCTATTTTAAACCCCTCTTTTGCTTATGGTTTCATAAGCAAAAGAGGGGTTTTGTGCGCAATTCTCCATCCTTAAATATCGTTAAGTAAAGTAATAACCGGGTTGGGTTTTACTTAGCAGGTTTTGCCCGCTGCCGCCAATATCAACCCCAATATACATATGCTTCCCCTACCTTTTATTCTTTTTGGCAAACCGAAAGTAACCGCGCTGTACCTTCCACCGTAAATGACGGGGCGCTGGCGGGCACAAACACGCACTCCCCTTTGGCAATTTGTAATGTATGGGTATCGCAATGCAAACTGGCGGTTCCTTCTATACACAAAAAGGCCAAAAATTCGCCGTTTATCCTGTCTTCCATCTCGCCATTCAGGCATATTTCATCTACCGTAAAGTAAGGGCAACTGGCCAGCCGCCGTGCAAACTTTGCCATGCCGGCAGGGTGCCCCGCACCGGGTGCTTGGTTGCTGGCCGGGGTTCTAAGGGTTACATCCAGTGCCTTTTGCAGGTGTAGGGGGCGGGGCTTTCCGTCGGCACCAAGGCGGCCAAAATCGTACACACGGTAGGTACTGTTAGAGCTTTGCTGTATCTCGGCCAGCACAATGCCCGCCCCAATGGCATGAATGGTACCCGCTGGTATAAAATAAACTTCGCCCGCTTTTACCGGCTGTTTGTGCAGCACCTGGGTAAGGGTATTGCTTTGTATATGCTGGGCAAATTCCTCCCTGGTTATTTTGTGGGTAAACCCATAGTACAAAAAGGCATCTGGCTCTGCCTGCAAAATTACCCACATTTCGGTTTTGCCCGGTTCTCCTTCCACCCGCTGGGCATAGTCATCCCCCGGGTGCACTTGTATCGAAAGGCTTTTTTGGGCATCGATTAATTTAACCATAAGCGGGAAAGCCGCCCCTGCCGCCGCCGTTTGGCTCCATTCTTTGGGGTGGGTTTGCACAAACTGGGTAAATGGCATACCCTGCAGCGGCCCACTTGCAATAATACTGGGCCCATCGGCATGTGCCGAAAGCTCCCAGCTTTCGGCTAAGGGGCTACGCTCGGTTTGCTTGCCGTATTCGGTTTTAAGCTTGCTGCCACCCCATAAATAATCTTTAAAAGCCGGGCTTAATTTAAATGGTTGCATCTTGTTCCCCTGTTGGTTTATTTTTCCATTTCATTATATCTGTTTTAGCCCCCCGCAACAAGTGCAGGCATATAAAAAGCGCCGCCCAGTGGGCAGCGCTTTTGTAAACATGCTTTATCTAATATTGGCTCAATCGCTTATTTCTGCCAAAGCATCGGCGGCCTCTTTGGTGGGGTTTGGCAGTTGCAGTGGTTTAATTCTGCTTTTCCACACATGGGCAAAAAACAACGTGGCCAACACAATGCCTGCGCCTTCGGCCAAAATAAAGGCGTACCACACAGCGTGCAGCCCCCACAACCGAGAAAGCAACCATGCCAACGGCAAAATTAGTACCAACTGCCGCACCAGCGACATTATTAGGCTATATACGCCCTGCCCCAGCGCCTGAAACACGCCCGAAAACACAATGCTAATAGCCGCCAGCGGAAAACACAAGCTGATGCTGCGCAACGCCGGAACACCAATTTCCAGCATATGGGGACTGGCATCAAAAAAACCCAGCAACACCTCTGGTATTAGCCAAAACGCCACCGTTCCTGCCAGCATAATGCCCGCACATACCAGCAGCCCAATGCGCAGGGTTTGGCGTATACGCTCTTTATTGCGGGCACCATAGTTATAGCCTATAATCGAAATCATACCATTATTAAAGCCAAACACCGGCATAAACACAAAGCTTTGCAGCTTGTAATACACGCCCATTACGGCCACAGCAGTGGTGCTAAATGCAGCCAAAATAAGGTTAAGGCCAAACACCATGGCGCTGCCAATGGCCTGCATAACAATGCTGGGCAGGCCCACCTGGTAAATGTGCTTAATGGTTTTTAACCCCGGCCTAAAGCCTTTTATCTGTATTTTAATATCGTGGTTTTTGGCAATATTAAAGTAAAGCCCTACCAGCATGCCCAAAATTTGGCCAATAATAGTTGCCAGTGCTGCGCCGGTTACCCCCATTTTGGGGAACCCCAGCAGGCCAAAAATCATGATAGGGTCGAGCACAATATTGGTTATTGCCCCCACCAGCTGAGATACCATAGAATAAACCGAACGCCCTGTTGCTTGCAGCAGCCGCTCGTTAATTATAGAAATAAACAACCCGGGCGAGCCAATGGTTACCACCATCATATAACTTACACCCATGGCGCGTATTTCCAGTATCGAGGCAGCCTCGGCGGCTGTTGCACCCACTGGTATAGGTGCCACGGCGTTAAAAAATGTTGTAGAAAGCAGCAACCCTACCAGCACAAAAGCAAGCCAGCTTATAATTGCCAAAAATATGCCGTTGCTGGCCGCACGGTTGGCGGCTTCAAAGTTTTTTTCGCCCAGCCGGCGCGAAAGCAGGCTGTTAACACCCACTGCCGTGCCCACTCCAACCGCTATCATCAAGTTTTGCACCGGAAAAGCCAAGCTTACCGCCGTAAGCGCGTTTTCGCTTAGTTTGGCCACAAATATGCTATCTACCACATTGTACAAAGCCTGCACTATCATGCTTATTACAATAGGTACCGATACCCCCATTAACAGTTTGCCAATAGGCATGGTGCCCATTTTGTTTTCTTGTACCCGCTCCATCACTGTTCCTCTTTCCTTTTGTAGGCACACAAACCAATTTTGCATTTTGCAAAAACACTTGTTCTTCTAAGCTAAGTCAAGAATCCTTTTTGCAAACTCACACAAGTAAAGATTCTTTGGGAGAACCCCCACAGAATAACACCTTTTAAAATTGATTTTTATACCTTGCATACCACTTGCTACATCACATTCGTTATATAGTAAAGCCCGCTTAATACAAGTTGCTTGGTTTAAAACCGGTTTTAGCATACCGCCCGGCAAAAGCTAAAAGGCGGGCTCATTGCCCGCCTTTCGGCCTTAACTGTAATAATAAACTTGCTATTGTGTATTTCTCGTTTATTAACGTTTCGAGAACTGAGGCGCACGACGAGCACCACGCAAACCGTATTTCTTGCGCTCTTTCATGCGGGGGTCTCGGGTTAAAAAGCCTGCTTTTTTCAGGGCACTGCGCAGTTCTTCGTCTACCTGCAGCAAAGCGCGCGAAGCGCCGTGGCGAATAGCACCGGCCTGGCCGGAAACACCGCCGCCCGCTACCCGAATCACCATATCGTACTTGCCTTCGTTGCCGGTAAGCATCAGCGGCTGGCGCACAATTAGTTTCAGGGTTTCTAGGCCAAAAAAGTCGTCAATATCACGGTCATTAATCGTAATTTTACCGGTGCCGTTGTACAAACGCACGCGCGCTACCGAGCTTTTGCGGCGGCCGGTACCGTAGAAGTATGGTTTTGTCTCGTACATAGTCCGTGCCTCCTTTTAAAGTGTGTAAGCTTGCGGTTTTTGGGCAGCATTGTCGTGCTCGGCCCCTTTGTACACGCGCAAACGTTTTAGGGCACCTGCGCCCATGGTGTTTTTAGGTATCATGCCGCGTACGGCTTTGGTCATGGCAAAGTCCGAGCGCTCGGCCATCAAAACTTTGTAGCTGGTTTCTTTTAAACCACCAACCCAGCCGGTGTGGCGCTGGTATAGTTTGTTTTCCAGCTTATTGCCGGTTAAAACGGCCTTGTCGCAGTTAATAATTACAACATGGTCGCCACAATCTACGTTAGGGGTAAAGGTGGGTTTGTGCTTGCCGCGCAGCAACACAGCTGCTTGGGCAGCAACGCGGCCAAGTGGTTTGCCTGCTGCATCCAGCAAGTACCATTTGCGCTGAACTTCAGCGGGTTTGGCAAGTGTAGTGCTCATGGTTCATCCTCCTGAATATTACACCGGCCGGTTTGGCCAGCGCTAAAAATTACCAATTTAAAAGAAATTTCATCTCTCTTTTTAAAACCACAGACTGGCAGGTTTACAAAAGTAAAACCGTGCTTTGTGCGGGTTGGCGCAAGTTGTATTATATCGCAGCGGCAGGGGGTTGTCAACATTTTTTCTTTATTATTTTAATCTGCAACCCTCAATCTCTCTTTATCTCCGTTTTTCTCTTGTTTTCATGTCTATATCTCCTTCTCTATTTTCACTTTACGCCGCTGCTTAAAATTGGTATTATATAGTATATTAAGGCATGGGCCATGTTCAGGCTTACTATGTTGGGCAAACGCCCTTGCCAAAAACCAATACCACCACACTTAAAAAGGATGCAGCGCAGGGAAACAAAAACAAGCATGAAGGCGCATATATTTAATATGTAACTGAAATGTGAATTTGCAGTTGACGACGCCACCCCAATGCGCCTTTTTAAACAAGGAGAACTACATGCAAGCACCCCTGCAACGCCTAGAAGGCCTTTTGCGCAAAGCCATGCAAATGTATACGTTAATAGAACCCGGCGATGTGGTTTGCGTGGGGGTTTCGGGCGGGAAGGACAGCATTGCCCTTGCCGTGGCACTGGCAAACCTTAGCAAATATTACGAAATACCCTACACCGTAAAAGCCGTAACGTTAGACCCCGGCTTTTTTGGCATAGAAACCGACTACAGCGAAATTACCACCCTGCTGCAAGCCAAAGGCGTGCCCCATATTGTACAGCGCACCAACATTGGCCAGGTGGTGTTCGATATTCGAAAAGAGCCCAACCCCTGTGCGCTATGTGCCAACCTGCGCCGTGGTGCGCTGCATACCCAGGCAAAATTGCTTGGGTGCAACAAGGTAGCGCTGGGCCACCACCTAGATGATGTAGTAGAAACCTTTTACATGAACCTGTTTGGCGAGGGGCGCATTGGTTGTTTTTCTCCTAAAACATGGCTTTCGCGCAGCGAGCTTACGCTTATACGCCCCCTTGTGCTGGCAACCGAGCAAGAGGTTATACGTGCGGTGCGCAGCCAAAACCTGCCGGTAATAAAAAACCCCTGCCCTGCCGATGGCGCCACCGAGCGAGCCACCACCAAAGAATTTGTTGCACAGCGCAGCAAGGCAGACCCCGCTTTTCGGCAAAAAACTTTGGGCGCCATGCAAAAAGCCGGCATAGACGGCTGGGCACCACAAGAAAACGGCGTGCACCGCAAAAATAACAACAAAAAATTACCCACCGACACAGTTTTGTAACATAAATTATTTATACTTAACATTCTGGTTGAGTATAGACCAATAACAATTTTAGAATTGGCGGTATGTATGGAAATGGATTTTGAGCGCCGGTGCTGGGCCGAAATTGACCTGGACCGGCTGCGGAAAAACTTTGCGTTAATACAAAAACAAGCCGGCAACGCCGTGGTGATGGCGGTGGTAAAAGCCAACGCCTACGGCCATGGAGATGTGGCCGCTGTGCGCGCTATGGAAAGTGCTGGCGCACGGTATTTTGCGGTTTCGGGTTTGGCCGAGGCCGTGCGGCTACGCAGGGCGGGCATTGCCCAACCTATATTGGTGCTGGGCTATACCTCGCCCCAGCACGCCCAGCTGCTGGCGTTGCATGGTATTCAGCAATGTGTTTTCAGCATCGACTATGCCCGCCAGCTTTCGGCCGCCGCAGCCGCTGCCGGTGTTACCCTTTTAACCCATATTAAGGTAGATACTGGCATGGCCCGCCTTGGGTTTTGTGCCAAAGACGACATGGAAACCGCCCTGGGCGAATTACAAGAGGCCACCAAGCTGCCCGGCCTTGAGCCGGTGGGTATTTTCACCCATTTTGCCGTGGCAGATTCGATAGAACCTGACGACATTGCCTACACCCAAACACAGTTTGCTTTGTTTGAAGAAGTGTGCACACGGCTTGCTGTGGGAGGCATCAGTTTTCGCTACCGGCACAGCTGTAACTCGGCCGGGTTTGTTACCCAGCCCGCCATGCACTTAAACCTTGTGCGCCCCGGCATTATTTTGTACGGCTGCAACCCCAGCCCCGAGGTACAATTACCCGGCCTAAAGCCCGCCTTTAGCCTAAAAACCGTGGTAACCATGGTTAAAACCCTAAAAAAAGGCGACGACATTAGCTACGGGCGCACCTTTACCGCCCCGCAAGATATGCGGGTGGCCACCCTTGCGGTTGGCTATGCCGATGGCTACCCCCGCCTGCTTTCGGGTCGGGGAGTGGTTGGCATACATGGCCAGCCCGCCAAACTGCTGGGCCGTGTTTGTATGGACCAAGTGGTGGTAGACATTACCCACATACCAAACGTGCACCTTGGCGATGTTGCCACCGTGTTTGGTGGCGGCGGTGCCGATAGCGTAGACGAGGTAGCCGCTAAATGTGGCACCATTAATTACGAAATACTGTGCAACATTGGCCGCCGTGTGCAACGTGTTTATACCGAAGACGGACAAGAAACCATGCTGGCCGATTATATGGAGGAACTGCGATGAAAAAGCTATTGGTTGTGGTGGATTATCAAAACGATTTTGTTACCGGGGCACTGGGCTTTGCCGGTGCCGAAACCCTGGAGCCCGACATAGCCGCCGCAGTAACCGAAACCCTGCAAAATGACGGATATGTGCTGTTTACCCGTGACACCCACCCCAAAGGCTACCTGCACACCCGCGAAGGCGGGTACCTACCTATTCCCCATTGCATTGAGGGCACCCCCGGGCACCAGCTTTTTGGCAGCCTGCATTTGTACGAAGAAACCCCAACCCCGCACACTGCCATTTTAAACAAGCCAACCTTTGGCAGCCCCGATATTGGCCAAGCTGCTATTGCCCTTTGCCAAACCCCGCCCGATGTTGTGGAGCTTTGCGGCCTTGTAACCGATATTTGTGTGGTGGCAAACGCTATTTTGCTGCACAGCTTTTTGCCAAATGCCAGCATTAAGGTGCGGCAAGCCCTGTGCGGCAGTGGCAACACACAAAATGCCGGTGCCGCTTTTGCCCTGCTAAAAGGCATGGGTATTGTGGTAGAATAACCGGTATTTGTGCTGCCATGTTATCCTTTTCCTGCTTTGGTTATTCAAACTGCCTCTTTTTTAGCAGTTTAATTGTTAAGTGTCACAATTCCTGTAATAGCTGTTGGTTTTTACCATTTCTTATGGTATACTAGTTTTTACTTACACATATATCTGGGGCTTTGCTGTGTTGCCTTTTTTTACCATAAACAAAAATGTTTGTTACATATAGGCAATTTATATGTGTGTTTTTTTGAGAGGATGGTGTTCTGGTTGCCCAACAGAAATGATGAATATGGCCCACAAGACGAGGGCCGGGTTTTTAGTAGCGCTATGTTTGGCTTTAACAAAGAAGAAGTGCTGGAATATTTGGAGCAGATGGCTGATGAAAATGCCCAGCGCCAGCAAGAAGCCGAGCGCCATATTCAAGAACTTACCCAAAAAATAGAAGCGCTGGAAAGCAACCCCACAGGGGAGCTTTTTAGCGAGAGCAGCGAGGATAACCAGGCCCTAGCCGCCCAACTGCAAGAGCAAGCCCGGCAGCTGGAAGCCCTGATGCAGGATTTGGACATTGCTAAGGAGGCCACCCAGCAATCGGAAGAAGAGTTGCAAGAATTTAAAGAGCAACTGTATAACACCCAGCACGAAAACACCTGGCTGCGAGAAGAAAACGAGCGTGCCCAGCAATACCTAACCAATTTAAGCCAGCAGTTGCAAAACGGCGAAATTGCGGTTGCCCCGGCAGATACCACCGAGCTACAGCAGCAACTGCAAGCCGAAACCGCCAACGCCGCCCACCTGCAAGAGCAGTTGCACATTGCCGATAGCGATATTGCCGAGCTGCGCACCCAGCTGGACGATGCGCTTGCGGCACTGGCGCAAGCGCAGGCCCACCCCGACAGCATGGCCCACCAAACAGCCGCCTCTATTTTGGCCGATGCCAATGCCGAGGCCGACCGAATTCGTGATGAGGCTACGGCCGAGCGTGAACGGTTTCAGCGCCAGCTGCGCAACAGCACCACCGGCCTTGCCGAAAGTGTTAGCAACCTGCGTGCCGAAATTGGCACCGTAGAAAACGGCGTAAGCAAAGCGCTGGAAACCATGCAGTTTACCTTGGTGGATGTGCTTTCGGCGCTTTCGCATACCGAGCAAAACCTGCAAACCTTCACCAATCAAATCGATCGTTTTCCGGCGAGCTCTCCGCCAGTAGCCAAACCACAACAGGTGGTGTATTTTCAACCAGAGGCACAGCAGCCCACCTACACCAACACCACCGGCGGCTTGCGCCGGGTATTGCCCGAAACCGGCGCCGAGCCGATACGCCCCTTTAAACCCACCTACACCAACAGCCCTGCCGCCGGTAGTTATTGGCCGCAAACCGCCGCCACCGCCTACCAGCCAGAAGAAGATGACACCCGGGATGCCAAACTTCGCTCCTTGTCAGAATCTTTGGTAGACACCTTGCGACAGATGATGGAGCAATAACCTTTTCAAAAAAAGGAAGCAGCAAAATGCTGCTTCCTTTTTTGTTGCTTTTTCGCTATATTTCTGCACCACACGGCATTAGCAGTCTAAAATATATAGCGTTAGCACTCTGTCGCTTCGATTGCTAAAATTAATAATTTATTCATATTTTTAGTACAATTTCTTCACAGTTTACGGGTAAAATACAGATATAGCAAAACAAACACATGTTTTAACACTACTGCCAAACACCTTGGCAGTGTGTAAAAGAAAGGATGATTTCTGTTATGTTTAGTATTGTACCTTACAAACGCCGTGATGGAAGTATCTTCCGTTATATGGACGATTTGGAGCGAAGCTTTTTTACCCCTTCGGTTCGCGGGGCATCGCAATTCCGCTGCGATATAAGCGACAAAGGAGACCATTACCTGCTAGCCGCTGAGTTGCCCGGCTTTAGCAAAGAGGACATTGCCATTGAGCACACCAACAACAACCTAACCATTAGTGCTACCCGCCAAAGCCAAAGCGATGAAAAGGACAGCGACGGCAATTATATCCGCCGCGAGCGCCATTTTGGCAGCTTTAGCCGCACCTTTGACACCACCGGCATTGACACCGAGCACATTACCGCAAATTATAAAGACGGTGTGCTAAACCTAAGCCTGCCAAAAGTAAAACAAGATATACCCGAAATACGTAAAATTGAAATTGGTGATTAACCTGGTTACCTGTGTGCCCCTTTTACAGGGGCGCACCCCATAGTTGCAGCGTGCACAGCAGTGCACTTTATATAAATAAGGCCCCGGGGGATTCCTCGGGGCCTTTGGTTTGCCCAAAATAAATCTTTATAAAATAGAAAACAAAAAAGCAAAGCCCAAGTTAGGCTTTGCTTTTTTGTTTAAATAGCTTTGCTTACAGCAGGGCCAGCAGTTTTTCTTTGGGTACAAAACCCACACTTTGCCCAACTTTTTCGCCGCCTTTAAAGGCCAGCACAGTGGGTATGCTCATTACATTAAACTTAGCCGCCAGCTGCTGCTGTTCGTCTACGTTAACCTTGCAAACCTTGTATTCGGGGTGCTCTTCGCTAATTTGCTCAACAATCGGGCCTAGCATTTTGCAAGGGCCGCACCAGCTTGCCCAAAAATCTACCAATACGGGTTTATCGCTTTTTAATACTTCAGCTTCAAAGTTATCGTTTGTTACATTAATTGTCATAACAACATCTCCTTAAATTTCGTTAATAAAGGGGCAATTCTTTGCTTGCCTAAAGTATACCATACTTGTATAGTTTTTGCAATATTGTTAAATAGGTAACAAAACCATTGCAATGGTAAAATAAATTACCAACGAGCATGCGTCTACCAAGCTAGAAATAAGCGGGGCGGCCATCAGGGCGGGGTCTATTTTAAAAACTTTTGCCACCATGGGCAAAATGCCCCCCACCGCATTGGCAAACACCACGGTAAACACCAACGTTAACGAAACCGTACCCGCCACCAAGGTGCTGCCCGGGTAACTAATAACAATGCGGGCAAAGTTTACCACCGCCAGCGGCACCCCCACCAGCACGCTAACCCGCGCTTCTTTCCATAATACGGCAAAAAAGTCTTTCATCTCAATTTCGCCCAGCGCCATACCACGTATTACCAGCGTGCTGCTTTGGCTGCCGGCATTGCCGCCGGCATCGGTAAGCATGGGGATAAAGCTAACCAGCAGCGGAATAGCCGAGAAGGCGGCCTCGTAATGGCCCAAAATAGCCCCGGTTATCATGCCGCTTACCATCAATATCAGCAGCCACAAAAACCGGTTTTTAGCCAAGGAGAATACCCCGGTTTTAAGGTAGGGTTTTTCGCTGGGGGCAATACCCGCCATTTTTTCAAAGTCTTCGGTGGCCTCTTCTTGTATAACGTCCACCGCGTCGTCTACCGTAACAATGCCCACCAACCGGTTTTCACCGTCCACCACCGGCAGGGCAATCAGGTCATACTTCGCCATCAAATCTACGGCTTTTTCCTGGTCTTCGGCCGTGTGCACCGCAATCACGTCAGGCTCCATAATATCCTCAATCAGCTCGGTATCATGGGCCATCAGCAAATCTTTAACCGATACCACCCCCTGCAGCACCCGGGTGCTATCGGTAACATAGCAGGTGTAAATGGTCTCACGGTCTTCACCAATGCGGCGAATGCGCTTAATCGCATCCTCCACCGTCATTTGGCGGCGCAGGTTGGTGTATTCTGCCGTCATAATACTGCCGGCCGTGTGTTCGGCATACCGCAAAAACTGGTTTAGCAACGCCCGTGTTTGGTGCGAAGACTGCCGCAAAATGCGCTTTACCAAGGTGGCCGGCATCTCCTCCAGCATATCCACCGCATCGTCCACCGCCAGCTCATCCATCAACGCCTGCAATTCGCGGTCGTTAATCGCTTCCACAATTTGCTGCTGGCTTTCGGCATCCAGCTCGGCAAATACCTCCATCGCCTGCATTTTTGGCAACGTGCGGAAGGTTACAACAGCCTGTTCTTCGGGCAACTCGCCAATAAACTGGGCAATATCCACCGGGTTCATTTCAACCAAAATTTCGCGCAAGGCATGGTAGTTTTTTTGGCCCACCAGCACACCCAGCTGCACGGCATTTTTTATCTCTTTCACAGGCTCTCTCCTTCCGTTTATTTTTTTGCCGCAAACAAAAGCCATTAAGCAATTGTTTACAAGCCACCGTTACAGGGCGGCCTAATGGGGCAGCACCTGTATGGCAATGTTAAAATATACCACAAGGGTTAGGCCATCTACAATGGTGGTAATAAGCGGCGCTGCCACCAGGGCGGGGTCTATGCGGCAGGCTTTGGCCAGCATTGGCAGCATAGAGCCAATTGTTTTGCCCACAAACACCGCCACCACCAGCGATAAACACACCACCAAAGACAACAGCCAGTTGCCCGGCAGCATAATAGCAAGGCGCACAAAGTTTGCCAGCGCCAGCCCAAGGCCCACCAGCAGGCACACCCGGGTTTCCTTCCACAATACCTTTAAAAAATCGCCCATCTTAATTTCGCCCAGCGCCATGCCACGTATAATCATGGTGCTGCTTTGGCTGCCGGCATTGCCGCCGGTGCCGGTAAGCATAGGGATAAAGGTAACCAGCAGCGGAAAGGTTGCATACATGGGCTCGTAATGGCTTAGCACAACCCCCACCAGCATGCTGGTTACCAGCAAAATAAGCAGCCAGGGCAGCCGGTTTTTAGCCAGTGCAAACACACTGGTTTTTAGGTAGGGCTTTTCGCTGGGGGCCATAGCGGCCATACGTTCAAAGTCTTCGGTGGCTTCTTCACGCAGTACGTCCACCGCATCGTCTACCGTAACAATGCCCACTAAACGGTTTTCGCCGTCTACCACCGGCAGGGCAATCAGGTCATACTTCGCCATCAAACGGGCCGCTTCTTCTTGGGTAGCCGTGGTGGCAACCGCAATCACGTCGGGCTCCATAATATCCTCAATCAAATCACTGTCGTGCGCCAGCAATAAATCTTTTACCGTAACCACCCCTTGCAAAATGCGGGTATCGTTGGTTACGTAGCAGGTGTACACCGTTTCACGGTCTTCGCCGGTGCGGCGTATGCGCTTAATCGCATCTTCCACCGTTATGCTTTTGCGCAGCTCAATGTACTCCACCGTCATAATGCTGCCGGCCGAGTCCTCGGGGTACATCAAAAACTGGTTAATAAGGGTGCGGGTTTCGGCCGAAGAGTTGCCCAGCACACGTTGCACAAGGTTTGCCGGCATCTCTTCCAGCATGTCTACAGCATCGTCCACCCATAAATCTTCAATGATATCTGCAATTTCTTTATCGGTAATAAGGCCTATAATATGTTGCTGAGTTTCGGCGTCCAGCTCGGCAAAAACGCCAAGTTCGGCCTCTTTAGGCAAGGTGCGAAAGGCAAGCACCGCCCGGCTTGGAGGCAGCGTTTCCATAAAGCGGGCAATGTCCACTTCATTCATTTCGGCAAAGGCAAGGCGCAACGCCGCATATTCGCGCCGGTCCATCATGCCTTGCAGTTTTTTATACAATTCCTGGTCTTCCACGGGCCCGCCCTCCTCTCTTTGGCTATTGGCTTAGATAAAAAAACACGCAATACACCCTTGGCAACCCAATGCCAAAGCGCCTTGCGCGAAACCCCGCCGACACCACCTAAAACCTTAGGCAGCCGCAGTAACTTTATTTTTTTAACCTACCTTGTAACCACAAGGCTACGCTGTAGCCCATAAAAAATGTACAGGCTAACGGCTGCTGGTTATGCATAAAGGGGGTTCGCACTCTAGGTTTCTACTTCGGTCCATCTGTGCATCTCCCCTTTTTTGCTTATTTTAGGTAAATTGGCTTTCTTTTTGTGGCAAAGCCACTACTATAGTATAACGGGCTAAGTGGTTTTGTGCAAGTTAAGCGTGCAAACATTTTAAGCGTTCTGCTTATCACACACCCGCTCCCCATTTTTAGCAAGGGCAGCCCGGCAGGGTTTTAGCGGTATAAAGCTGGTGAAACTTTGGCTAAAACTCCTGCTTTAGGCTGCGGGCAAACAGTTTATTTAAAGCCTCTTTAGGCTGTGCACCCTTATACAAAATATTATATACCGCCGCCGAAATAGGAAGCTCTACCCCTGTTTTTCCGGCCAGCTCCATCAGGGCTTTCACGGTGTAGTAGCCCTCGGCCAAATTGGTGTACGGCTCGCCTTTTACCAGTTTTTCGCCATACATGCGGTTGTGGCTGTGGCGGCTAAACACGGTGGCTTCATAATCTCCCAAATGGCACAAACCATAGGCCGAAAACTCCTGCCCGCCAAGCGCCACAATTAGCCGGGCAACTTCGCGGGTGCCACGGCTCATTAAGGCGCCTTTTAGGCTAGAAAGGTCAAAACCATCTAGCATGCCGGCGGCAATGCCAACCACGTTTTTGGCTGCTGCGCCAATTTCGTTGCCAATTAGGTCGTCGCCGTAATAAAAGCGTATTAAATCGCTGGAAAACGCCTCTACCAGCTGTTCTTTATCTTTTTTGTTTTCGGCGTCAATTACCATGCAGTTGGGCACACCACGCACAAACTCCTGCACATGGCCGGGCCCAAGCCACACCGCTGCCCGGCTGCCGGGGTCTGCTTCTTCGGCCACCACCTGGGTTAGGCGCTTGCCGGTGCCAATTTCAAGGCCTTTCATGCACAGCACGTACAGCTTATTTTGCGCACCCGCTGCCACAAGCCCCTGCAGTAGCCCCCGCAACCCCTGAGAGCCCACCGAAATAACCACAACATTATTTTGTAGTGCCTGGCTAAGGCTTGTGCACAGCTGCACGCTTGGCGGCAAAACCACCTGCCCATTGCTACGGGTAGCGCTTAATTGCTGCATTTTTTCGCTTTCGGCACGGCCATACAGCAGCACCGTGTGCCCTATTTTATCTAAATACCAAGCCAAAAAACTGCCCCAACGGCCGCAGCCTATTACGGTTATATTCATGGGTATTCCTTCCCTATACATAAAATAGTGTTGCCGGTTTATTGGGTAAGCCATGGCTAGTAAACATTTGTTATACTCAAGCAACCTTCAAAACCGTTCCGTTTTAAAAACAGCGAGCAAAACCTACCGCCACACCTGAAAGATGTGTGGCTGGCTATGAACGGCAAACCCAATGCCCAATGGGCTATTTTTACGCATCTTCATGCGCAGGTTCAAGGCCGTTTCGGTTTTTATTTGGTTCTAGTATATCATGGCTGGGGCGTCATTTCCAGCAATGTTATGTAGGGTGTATTGCCAAACAATTTCATTCTGCCAATTTTTAAAAAAAGTTCTCCGCTTTGTTTAGGGCAGCGGTTCTACACAAATTAAAAAAGACGGCACGCTATCCTTCGCAAATTGGGGTTGCAAAAGCTGCCCGCCTTGCCCATAAGGCTTGACGCTGCTTTTTGATTACGCTATGATAAAAAAATAACATTGGGCTTGCCAAAGGAGCCTATGTTGTTTTACCTGGAGAATTAAATTGATGGGAGAATGGATGAATGCTAGCAGAGCTTAAAAAAAGCAGCATTAAAAAAACGATTATCGGGCTGTTATCACTGTGCGTTATTGCCGTCATTATTTTTTTTGTTATGGGTGGCAAAGACGTTCTGCAGCTAATAGGCGGCCCTGCGCCTTTAGATGTAGCCCACATAGAGGATTACGAGGGCCGCTATGTAAGTGTAACGGTAGATTATAGCCTGGGCC
Source organism: Ruminococcaceae bacterium OttesenSCG-928-A16 (assembly GCA_030267215.1). Lineage (GTDB taxonomy): Bacteria > Bacillota > Clostridia > Oscillospirales > Ruminococcaceae > JAAYCI01. The sequence continues at coordinate 26,529 of JAJDJP010000001.1, read as the reverse complement.
GCTATGCCTACACCACCAAAAAGGGGCAAACCACCAGCCACGAATTTGGTATTGCGGATTACGACGGCGGATATATTTATACCCTTTATATGCGCAATGCCGATTATAAAAAAATGGCCGAATGGTTGCCAATAGATTACGCAGGAGTTGTGGAGCCCCGCACTATCACCGGTACCATTACCAAAATGAGCAACAGCGACCAAGCGTATTACGACGACATGCTGGAAGATTATTCGGTTGACCCCAGCTGGCGGGCACCTTACTACTTAAAAGTAAACAATTTGGGCGGGCAATCTTTTGGCTCTACTGTGTTTTTTGCCGCTATCTCTTTTGTTTTGGTGGCAATTGGTATTTACCGCCTTATTCGCGCTATTACGGGCGGCTACCAAAAAAAATTGTTAGATTATTGCAAAAAAACCGGCAGCCCCGAATATACCCTTAGCCTGATAGAGCAGCAATATGCCACCGCACAAAAATTTGGTAGTTTACGCCTTACCCCGTTGTACATGATGTTTCAAGATGGCCCCACCACAAAGTTTTTTCCCATCAACGATATTTTGTGGGTTTACCAGCGCCTACACAAATCGTACGGGGTAATTACCACCGGCCGTTCGTTGGTGCTGCGGTTCCCCAATAAAAGCGAGGCCGTTGTTGCGATGAACCAAAAAACTTTAGAAGAGTGCCGAGAATTTATTTACGCAAACTACCCAAACATTGCGGTGGGGTACGATGGCGACCTGATGAGAATGTATAACCAAGACCCCCAAAGCATGGTTGCTTACGCCGCAAAACAGCGCCAAAAAACGCAAGAAATATTGGCTGCCGCCCAGCCCCAAGCGCCTGTGCCACAGCAGGCTACAGCGGAAGCTACTGCAACGCCACCAGACGATAACCTCTCACAAAACCAACCTTAATGCAACAAAAACGGCCCAGTTAAAAAACTGGGCCGTTTTTATTATTGTTTTGTTTATTAGTCGCGCAGTTCCAGCAATTTTTGTTTCAGTTCGCTCTCTATGCGGCCCAGTTCCACTTCCGCTTCGGCGCGTTTTTGGCGGCCTTCGTTTTGAATTTGCACCACTTCTGTTAGTGTAGCAATTAGGTTTTGGTTGGTTTGTTGCAGGGTTTCAATTTCTACAACACCGCGCTCGGCCTCTTTGGCGGTTTCGATGCTGGCGGTTTTCAAAGTTTCGGAGTTTTTGCGCAGTAGCTCGTTGGTCATATCCGATACTTCGCGCTGGGCTTTGGCAGCCTGCTGCGAGTGCGCAACCCCCATTGCCAACACCATTTGGCTTTTCCACAACGGTATGGTGTTTACCAAGGTAGATTGAATCTTCTCGCTCATCAGCGTATCGTTGTTTTGGATAAGCCGAATTTGCGGCGCCATTTGGATAGAAATGGTACGGGTAAGTTCCAAATCGTACAATTTTTTATCAAAACGGTCGCACAGGTTCACAAGGTCGTTCACCGCTTGGGCATCTTCGGGCAGGCCACTTTTTTCGGCCTTGGCACGCAGGGCCGGCACTTCGGTTTCTTTAACTTCGGCCAGCTTTTTTTTGCCCGCCAAAATATACATGCTAAGCTCTTTAAAGTACAGCACGTTTTGCTGGTACATTTCGTCCAGCATGGCAATGTCTTTCATTAGGGTAATTTGGTGGCCTTCCAGCGCTGTTACAATTTCGTTCACGTTTTTTTCGGCGCTATTGTAACGCACCTGCATGCTGGTTACCTTGTTGCTGGCTTTTTTAAACAGGTTGCCAAAAAAACCACTGTTCTCGGTTTCTTCTACACTAAAGCTTTTAAGCTCGGTAACAAGGCCGGTTAGCATATCGCCCACTTCGCCAAGGTCTTTCGAGCGCACGCTGTTCAGCGCACCTTCCGAAAAACTCACCATCTTTTTTTGGGCGCTGCTGCCGTACTGCATTATTACGCCGGTATCGTGGATATTAATTTTCTCTGCAAACTCGTCCACTTGTTTTTGCTCGGCCGGGGTAAGGTTGGCACGCTCGCTCAATTCTTCTATTTTGGGCACTTGGGGCAGGTTGGCCGCCGGCGCGTCCGAAGAATCCAGCGTAAGTTCAAGCACAGGGGTCTCTTCTAGTACAATTTCGGGCACCTGCTCTTTTTTCACATCTTCACTCATGGCAATCTTCCTCAACTTTTCTATATTTTGTTCCCATTAAGGGGGGCCAATCCTCCCTTTGGGCGCTTGCTTACTTGTACCCGGCGTGCCATACAGCCTTTTGCAGGGTGCTTTTTATAAATGTAAAGGGTCCCCGGGCTTCTGCTCGGCGTCCAGTTCAAACTTTTCGCCGGTTAGCCCCTCTTGCTGCAGCATGGCCTGCAACACCTTAATATCGGTTTTTACGTCCAGCGTATCGTGTTGGTACAGGCTTTCCAGCAAATTATTAAAGGCTTCATCCACCGTGTCCAGCATATCGGCAATTTCTTTTTTGGCCTTTAGCACACTGGGCACCTGCACATCCATTTCGTCGTATTTTTGGTACTCTTGCAGCAATTTTAAGGTGGTGGGCAGGTAGTAATCCATCATTTTTCGGGTATCTGGTATTTTTTGGGGGTTGGTTTGCACATAGGCAAAAACCTTGCCCGCCGTTATTGCCAAACGGTCCATCTTGGCACTCATCTCTTCATCTTCAATGGCTTTGTTGGCCGCATGGATACTGCGAATTGCCGCCGCCCCGTCGGCTTTAAATTTTTCAAGCTCGGCTGTTTCGGGGTTTTTTAAGCGGCGTTCACGCTCGGCTTTATCCAGTTCTTTCTGCTTGCGGTTGGTTTCGGTTTCCAGGTACAGGTTGTAGGCTTCATCGCCCAGCATTAGGGTGGTGCCGGTGGTATCTACACGCACACCCGGCATCAGCTGCTTGCGCATCGCCTTTTGAACATCGTTTTTTACCTGTGCCACCGGGCTTGCGGCCGCAGCAGCAAGTTCATCTATGGTTTGCACATTTTTTTGCTCTAGCAAATTATAGTAATGGTTAATGCGGGTACCCAGCGCCCTGCGGCTAGCCCCAAACCCAAGCGATATAGAGCTAGCCAATAAACCAGCCGCCGCCAGCACTACCGAAGCAAGGCCGCCGGCCGCTACGCTGGCAAGGGTTAACACGCCCGAAACCAAAAACAAAACGGCAAACAAACCCAGCCCAACCGCCCCTAGCACCACTGGCAAAACACCAAACGGGTTGCGGCGCTTTTTTTTGCTGCCCCAACCATTCCAGTTGGCGCCTGCCCAGGCCGGCCCCTGCGTGTTTTGGTATTTGCTACCCGGGCGGGGGTTTACCACCGGCTCGTACGGCTGCTGAGATTCTTCTTTAAAGCCGTTTGTTCTCTCGCTTGCTTTTTTGGGGCTGTCTATCGCATCCGACACCGTTTCGGCAATATCCTTCATCATTTTCTCGGCCGCTGGGCCAATATCTTTTAAGCGAGAAAAGTCTCCACTTTTCATGGCGTATTTCACACTTTTTTTTATTTGTTTCCCAAAATCTTCCATGGGTTCTTTGCTCACTGTTACTCCCCTTCGTTCGGCTATTTTGCCCCCATTTGCGCCTTAGCTGTTAATTGCAGCGCGCAAAATTACAGATGGGCAGGTATATGTGGTTATTATACAACACAAATGCCGCCAGTACAATAAAAAGGAATGCTTCTTGCCTTTTTAATTTTGCCTTTGTGGGGTTTCATCAAATCATCTCGTTATTCTACACCGCCAAATGTTGGCAAATTTCTTTATTTAAGGGGCAATATCCAACTAGATTTGCTTTTGACAAAGCCCGCTGTTTAAAACCAAACCAGTTTTAAATTGAACCAATTATATAAGCCACCCCTTTTGGGTAGGCAAAAGGGATGGCTTTTAGTAATGCTATTTGTATGTTGCGGGTTATTCGGCAAACAGTACCCGGTCGGTATCTAGCGGCGAAGCGCCACGCCCGGCGTACATTTCCAGCAAAGCCGGCACGGTTAACCCTTTGCGCTCAGCCTCGCCAATATCCAGTATAATTTTGCCGCCACTCATCATAATGGTGCGGGTGCCAGTTTGCAGCGCCTGGTTAATGTTATGGGTAATCATTAAAGTAGTAAGCTTTTTTTGCGCCACCAGCTGCCGGGTAATTTCCATCACCTTTTCGGCGGCGGCGGGGTCCAGCGCGGCGGTGTGTTCATCTAGCAGCAGCAGCTTTGGGGTGGCAATGGTGCACATTAACAAGCTAACCGCCTGCCGTTGCCCGCCCGAAAGCAACCCCACCTTGGTGCCCATGCGGTCTTCTAGCCCCATGCCAAAGGTGGCCAGCTGGGTGCGAAAGAGCTCTATATCTTGCTTGCGCAGTGCCGTTTGCAGCGCCTTGCGGTGGGTGCGGGCATAGGCAATGGCAAGGTTTTCCCGCACGGTCATATCGGGCGCTGTGCCCTTCATAGGGTCTTGAAAAACACGGCCAATTTTTAAAGCACGTTTATGCTCGGGCAAAAAAGTGATGTCGGTTTCGTCCAGCGTTATGGCGCCTTTATCTAAAAAAAAGGTGCCGCATATTGCGTTAAACAGGGTAGATTTACCCGCCCCATTGGTGCCAATTACGGTTACAAACTCTCCGTTTTGCAGTTGCAGGCAAAGGTCATCTAGCGCGGTGTGCTGGTTGGGGGTACCCGGCTGAAATGTTTTGCTGGCATTTATAATGTTAAGCATGGCCCCCACCTCCCCTTTTTGCTTTTTGAAACAAATAGGCCTTTTTAAGGGCCGGCAGGCTAAGCGCCACCCCTATAATAACCGCGCTAAGCAGCTTAAAGGCATGGGCCGGCACGTTTAGCTGCAACGCCGCCCCCAATATTAACCGGTAGCCAACCGCCCCCACCAAAGCCGACACCAGCCCAATAAACAGGCCACGGCGGCCACAAATTACCTCGCCAATAATAAGCGACGCAAGGCCGATGGTTACGGTGCCAATGCCCGCGTTTAAATCGGCACTACCTTGGTATTGTGCAATAAGCGCCCCGGTTAGCGCCACAAGGCCGTTGCCCAGCGCAAAACCCACCATTTTAACGGCGTCTACATTAATAGAAGAAGCACGTACCATGTCCTCGTTGCTGCCGGTAGCGCGAATGGAGAGCCCCAGCTGGGTGGAGAAAAACCATTGCAGCAGCAAAATGCTAACCACCGCAAACACGGCGGGCAGGGCCATACGCAGCACCGGCAGCGGCACGCCCGGCAATAATTTTTGCACAAGGCTAAATACCGTGGGGCTGTTTAGCAGCGAAATATTGGGCGCCCCCATTACAAACAGGTTAACCGATTGCAACCCAAACATGGTTAAAATGCCTGCCAGCACCGGGTGTATGCCCGCTTTGGTTTGTAAAAAGCCGGTAATGCAACCAGCCAAAACACCTGCCAAGGCCGCCAATAGCAACCCCAATAGCGGGTGCCCCTGCGCGCTTAGCACGCCCGATACCGCAAGCCCAAGCGCATAGCTGCCATCGGCGGTTAAATCTGGCGTATTTAAAATGCGAAAGGTGATGTACACCCCAAGCGCCAGCAGGGTATATAAAAGCCCCTGCTGAATGGAGACGGTAAATACATTCACTGCTTTTCCTCCTATAGTCGTCAGTTCATCGTTTCATTGTACCGTTGGCATTTTAAGGCCATGCCCTAACCCGGTGCCGCCGCTTTTTGGGTAACGCTGGCAACACCGGGGCATATGCTTTGTGGCTTAACCAAAGAATGCTATTGCTCGATACCTTTTAGTAAAACAGCGTCTTTCAGCACATCTTCTGGCAGGGTTACGCCAATAGCGGCTGCGGTATCTTCGTTTAGCACGGTAACAAAATCTTTTACTACTATGGCAGGCACATTGGCCACCGGGGTACCTTGCAAAATTTTGTCGGCCATGTCGGCGCTGGCGGCTCCTGTTTCAGGGTCGCCCACCGAGATGGTGGCGAAAGCGCCACTGGCTACCATAACAGCCGACGAGCCATACACCGGTATTTTGGCATCCATAGCCGCCTGTGCCACTTGGGGCATGGCGCTTTGCACCACGCTGTCGTTCGGGATAAAAAAGGCATCGCATTGGCCGGCCAGCGCCGCCGCGGCCTGCTGAATTTCGCTGGAGTTGCTGACGATTTTTTCCACATAAGCAAGGCCGTTTGCATCGCAGTAAGCTTTGGCATCTGCTATGGTAGAAACCGCGTTTACCTCGCCGGTGGTGTACAAAAAGCCGTAGGTTTTAATGCCGGGGGTTAGTTTATCGGCCAGTTTAAAGTTTTCATCAATAGGGATAAAATTAGAGGTACCGGTGGCATTTTTATCAGGATTTTCGAAGGTGGTTACCAGCCCGGCGGTGATGGGGTCTGACACCGAGATGAACAACAGCGGAATATCGCTGCCGCTGTTTTGCAACGTAGAAAGCGCAATTTGCGAAGGGGGTGTGGCAATGGTTACAATCATGTCCACCTTGCCATCCACCATTTTTTGGCAAATGCTGGTAAGGGCGGCCATATCTCCCTGCGCATTTTTAAAATCAATTTCCAGGTTTTCGCCCTCTACATAGCCCAGCTGGGCCATGCGGGCAATAAACCCTTCACGCATATCGGCAAAGGCGCCGTTTTCTAACAATTGCACAAGGCCAATTTTATAAGTTTTGCCAGCATTGGTGCTGCTTTGGGCATTGCCGCCACTTGGGGCGCTGGCGCTGCTAGCACCATTTGCGCTGGTGGCCGTGCCACCACCACAGGCAGCCAGCGAAAAAGACAAAATGCCTGCCAGTAAAAGGGTTGCTAACTTGGTAAAAATGTTACGTGTTTTCATGTTTCTTCTCCTTTGTTATGCGGTTGTTTTTTGGCTGGCATTTGATTTAAGGGCAGAATATCTTGCGCCAGTAAAAATAGTGGGTAGCAAGGCGGCCAATTGCAACAACCCTAGGCGGGTTATAAAAGAGGCCAACGCAGCCGCGCGCTATTTTTACAAGCAAAGATGAACGCAAAAAACGCCTGTCCTTATTACAAGGACAGGCGTATAACCTGCGGTACCACCTTGTTTGATGCCAAAAAATAAAACGGCATCCAACTCAATCAGAGTGCCAACACACTCCTTGCCCTATAACGCTGGCATGCGTCGCGGTATACTAGCAGGGTTTACCCCGCATTCGCCGCGCCCTCGGTGGGCCATTTACAAAGCTGCTAATTTAGGTTAGCTGCTTTTCCATCCCGCTTGCTGCCAGGCTTTCACCGCCCCCGGCTCTCTAAAAACGCGCTGATGGTTTTACTTCCACCTCACTGGTTTGCAAATATTAAAGCACAATTCAAAGGGCTTGTCAACATTTTTTATTTTAAGGCGTCAAAACTGGTTTCACAAAATCAGTTTTTTTCAAAACTACCCCTTATTGCAAGCACCACTTTGTTTAGGCTGTACGGCTCTTTTTCCACTCCAAAAATTCGTCGTAGCTGGCAGTATAATCCAGGCAGCCTTCGGCTTCACCGGGCAGCTCTATAATACGGTTGGCCACTTCGTCTATAAACTGGTGGTCGTGGCTAGAAAAAATTACGTTGCCTTTATAATCGGCAAGGCCGTTGTTTACGGCGGTAATGCTTTCTAGGTCCAGGTGGTTGGTGGGTTGGTCCAGCAGCAGCACGTTGGCGTGGGTCATCATCATGCGGCTTAGCATGCAGCGCACCTTTTCGCCGCCCGAAAGCACCTTCACCTTTTTATACACATCATCGCCAGAAAACAGCATTCTGCCCAAAAAACCACGCAGGTAGGTTTCGGTGGTATCTTCCGAGTATTGGCGCAACCATTCTACCAAATCCAGGTCCACATCATCAAAAAAAGCGGCGTTATCTTTAGGGAAATAGCTTTGGCTGGTGGATACCCCCCACTTAAAGCTGCCCTCATCGGGCTCCATTTCGCCCATTAAAATTTGAAACAACGCTGTTTGCCCGGCTTCATTGTCGCCCACAAGGGCAATTTTATCGCCTTTATTTACCGTGAAGCTAACCTTGTTTAGCACCTTTACCCCGTGCAGGGTTTTGCTAATTCCTTCTACAAACAAAATATCCTTGCCAGCCTCACGCTCTGGCTCAAACCCAACAAAGGGGTACTTGCGCGAAGAGGCGGGCAGCTCGTCCAGCTCAATGTTATCCAGCAATTTTTTACGGCTGGTTGCCTGCTTAGATTTAGATTTGTTGGCCGAAAACCGCTGAATAAACGCCTGCAAATCTTTAATTTTTTCTTCTTTTTTCTTGTTTTGGTTACGTATCAGCTGCTGCATCATCTTGCTGCTTTCGTACCAAAAATCGTAGTTGCCAACGTACATTTTCACCTTGTTGTAGTCAATATCTACAATGTGGGTGCATACGGTGTTTAAAAAGTGCCTGTCGTGGCTAACCACAATTACCGTGTGGGGATAATCGATTAAAAAATTCTCCAGCCAATCTATCGCTTCAATGTCTAAAAAGTTGGTAGGCTCATCTAGCAAAATAATGTTGGGGTTGCCAAACAGCGCCTGCGCCAGCAAAACTTTTACCTTTTGGCGGCCGTCCAAATCGGCCATGGGCATGTAATGCAGCTCGGTGGTTATGCCAAGGCCATTTAGCAGCTGGGCGGCACTACTTTCGGCTTCCCAACCGTCCATTTCGGCAAATTCACCCTCCAGCTCGGCCGCGCGTTCACCGTCGGCCTCGGTAAAGGGGTCTTTGTTATACAATTCGTCTTTTTCTACCATAATTTGGTATAAACGCTTGTTGCCCATAATAACGGTGGTTATTACCGGGTGTTCGTCGTACTTAAAATGGTCTTGCTCCAGCACGGTCATGCGGTCATCGGGGCCGGTGTGCACGCTGCCGGTGGTAGGCTCTATTTCGCCGCTAAGCACCCGCAGCAGGGTGCTTTTGCCCGCGCCGTTGGCCCCAATAATACCATAGCAGTTACCATCGGTAAATTTCAAATCTACATTTTTGTATAAAGTGCTGCCCCCAAATTGCAGGCTTAGGTTATCTACTGTTAGCATGCTTGTTCTCCCTATATTATACATAATGCGTCACAAAGGGCTAGTAATGCCTTTTGTAACCTTAATAGTGTAGCATTTTAACGCTTATGCCACAAGTATATAGCCACATTCTTTTGCCAATTAAAAAAATTATTTAAAAGTTTTTGCAAAGTATGCTTGACATTTATTGCAAAGCAAACTATACTAAATTTGCAAAGCAAACTTTGCCAAAAATAAAAAAAGAGGGGGGATTCCTTGAAAACGAATATTCCGCAGTTGCGTAAGCAGCACAAGCTTTCGCAAGAAGAACTAGCCAACGCAGTTGGTGTAACCCGGCAAACCATCACCTCGTTAGAGGTGGGCAAATACACGGCCTCGCTGGTGCTTGCCTATAAAATAGCAAAATACTTTGGTCTTTCTATTGAAGAAATTTTTGATTTTACCGACATTGAGGAGTGAGAAGAATGGAAAATTTTAAAATTGTACTTAAAAAACGCATTGGTTGGTTAGCCGCTTTGCTGCTGTTAAACATTGTTTTGTTGGTGCTTGCTATCTCTGGGGTGTTAACCGGCCTTGGCACCGTCCATGCGTCCGATTTTATTGAAGGGTTTCAATTGGGTGCCCTTACTGCGCTAGCCTTTATTTTGGTTGCCCTGATGATACGGTATACCACCGCCCTTAAAAACCCAACCAAGCTAAAAAAACTGTATATACACGAAACCGATGAGCGCACACTGTTTATTCAGCAAAAAGTAGGCGGCCTTGCTTTTACATTTTTTAGTGTAGTACTGCTGTTTGCCATCATTGTGGCCGGGTATTTTAACCTTACTGTAGCCTTTACACTTTTGGCAGTTTGTGTTTGTTTTTCGCTGTATCGCATAGTACTAAAACTGTATTACTTCCGCAAATATTAAGCCACCAAAGCATGCCGCACTAACCCACTTGCCATAATTTAAAAGGAGGAACCACCATGAAAAAATGCAAAATAAACCAGCCACTACCGGCTGCCCTGCTGTTAATCGCCTCTACCAGTGCATACCATCAATCTTTTCCACAACTTAACTTTGTGGCGGGGTTTTTGCAAGGCCTTGGCATAGCGCTTTTGCTTAAATATTTGTGGAACCAGCGCAAACAGCAAGGGCAAACCACCAACACCACCGAGGCATAACGCACAAACCCACTTTGCTGAAATTGGCAAAGTGGGTTTTATTTTGCGCTTACATACGGCACGGTATTGCCACCTGTTGGCATAATATAAACCTGCTTGCCGGTGCACTGCAATGCTTGCTGCAAACCTTGCACTGTGTTAAAAACTTCTATGCCCATTCCGTCTAGTTCGGCCGCTGGTATTTGGGTTAAAAGCAGTACCCGCCCACACCGGCGTATTACCTCGATACTGGCATAAAAGATATACCCCGCAATGCTAAAATCCTCCCGCAGGGCGGCGTCCAGCCGGCCAGCACGCAGCGGCTGTATCCAATCAAAAAAATCGGGTGCGCCGCCGCCTTCTTCGCACTGGGCCAGCCACACAATGGTGCCGCCCGGTTTAACCGCCTGCCCCGCATTTAGCAGGGTTTTTACCGCTTGGTACAGGTTTAAATCTTTGGGGTAACCACCACAGCTGGCTATTACTATATCGGCTTTTTGGGCAATGGGCACGCCAAAATACTGGTTTACCAGCTTGCAGCTTGTTAGCCATGCCCCCAGCCAGTGCCCACACACAAGGCCACTGGGCCCATTTTGCCCCGGTATGGCATTAATGCCAAACACCGGGTTTACAAAGGCGGCTGCTTCGGTCATATCCAAGTGTACGGGGTTATCTGCCAGCTTGCCGGGGCCAATTAAGCTGCTGCTGTGGGGTTGCCTTTCATCTAAGCAGCGCAGGTGGTTTTGCACCACAGTGCTTTTGGCCGCCACCCCTGGCACAATGCTTTTGCGCCCGCCGCCGTAACCACTCATTAAATGGTGCACCGTGCCGCCAACCAAAATTACCTTGCGCCCCACTAGCAACGGGTTTACCTTTACCTCCGTACCAAAGCTGGTGGTGCCCACCTTGGCCGTTTCGGCTTCGCAGTTATGGTTTAGCACCTGCACACGGTTGTACGCGTTGCCGGCCACCTTGGCAAGCTCGGCCGGCTGCATGGGGCGGTGGGTACCCAGCGCCACCAGCACCACCACATTTTGGGGCGGCAGGCCAAGGGTATCCAGCAGGTAATTTACCAGGGCGGTGCAAATTAAATCCTGCCGCTGCCACAGGCGGGTAAGGTCGCTAATTACAATGGTAACTTCATCTTGCTGGTTTACCAATTGGCGCAGCGGCGAGCTGTTCACCATTTCGTGCTCTAGCCCTGCGTACAAAGCCGCCTGTATATCGGTAATATCGGCCGGCGGGTACCCCGCAAGTGTTTGCACCTGTGCTGCGCCCCCAAGGTTTAATGCCACCGTTTGGCTGCCATAGTTAAAATTAAATTGTTGCATGGGTGCCCCCTTTTGCGCTGCTTGCAATAAAATTTATAGTATACTCGGCAAACTTCAATAACAATCTGTTTTAAAACCGAGAATAAGTTTGCCTACTTACCCAAAAGGGCGAGTGTTTACACCACTGATAGTTAATTATACTACATTTTAAAAACGAACCACAGCTATTCTGCTAAAAATGGCACATAAAAAATAAATTAAGGTTGACAGTCACGATAAAAATGGTATACTCTTATTAGTAGATAGTCCTATTAAGGAAGGATCGCAATTATGCAACCTACACGCAATACTGTACAACGGGGGCTGGTTTTGCAAGCCGTGCAAAGCCTGCGCAACCACCCCACCGCCGAAGAAATATATAGCAGCATAACCCAAACCCACCCCAGCATTAGCCGGGGCACGGTTTACCGCAACCTAAACCTGCTGGTGCAACAGGGGGCTGTGCGCCGGGTTAGCCACCTGCAAAACGCAGCCGACCGCTTTGATTTTGAGCTAACCCCGCACTATCACTTCCATTGCACAGGCTGCAACGGGGTGTTTGATGTGGAGATGCCCTACCAGCAAAACCTGCTAAAAAAGGTGCAAAACCCCCAAGGGTTTCAGTTCGAAAGTTATGAAATTACCTTTACTGGCCTATGCAACCATTGTAAAGCCAATTAATTATGCGCCCTACTATTATCTACCCAAGTAGAACTTTTTATAATAAACACACTATTTTAGGAGGATGACCCCATGCCAGATTTAAAAGGAACCAAAACCGCTGCCAACCTAGCCGCTGCTTTCGCAGGCGAGTCTCAGGCACGCAACAAGTACACCTACTACGCCCAAAAAGCCCGCACCGAAGGCTACGAGCAAATTGCCGACCTGTTTGAAGAAACTGCCCGCAACGAGCGCGAACACGCCAAACTATGGTTTAAACTGCTGCATAACGACGAAATACCCACCACCACTGTAAACCTAAAAGATGCAGCCGACGGCGAAAACTACGAGTGGACCGATATGTACGATGGTTTTGCCAAAGAAGCCCGTGAAGAGGGTTTTGAAAAAATTGCCTTTTTGTTTGAAAAGGTTGGCGCCATTGAAAAACACCACGAAGAGCGCTACCGCAAACTGCTTGCCAATGTAGAGGGTGGCCTTGTGTTCTCTCGCGATGGCGACCAGATGTGGCAGTGCGCCAACTGCGGCCACATTGTTGTGGGTAAAAAATCTCCCGAAATGTGCGCTGTTTGTGGCGAGCCAAAATCTTTCTTTGCCATTAAGGCCGAGAATTACTAAAACAAAGGTTTTACCCCTTTTGTTAGCCTACCTTGTGGGGCACTGCCGCATAGCGCCGCCCTTGCTTTGCATGGCAACAAAACCAGTTATATGTTGCTTTTACACAAACAGCCCCTTGCCAAACGGCAAGGGGCTGTTTTGTTTGCGTTTTAATATTGCAGTGGTTCTTCCGGGCTTTCTTGCCACATTTCCAGCAGAGCTTGCAAGTCTTTTCTAAACTCCTCATTGGTTTGCTCGGCCTTTTTCTCCAGCTTTTCTTTTTCTTCAAAAGCAAAAGAGGCAGCGCCAAACGTATTCCAGTCCTCTTTTAGCTGGTGCATGGGGCAATCGTTAGTTATGCGGGCAAAATCCAGCCGGTTTTTGCTGCCGGCTATGTCGGTGGTTTGTTGCAGCAGGCAGCGGCCGGTTTGGGTATTGCGTATGCAGTAAACACCGCCTATTACCGGGCGCTGTTTATACTGTTGCTGTAACTCTTTGCGGCGGTTCATTTGTCTTCCCTTTCTCTGGTGCCATAGCCCAGCTCCTTTAGCATATCTGCCAAACGGTGCAGGCGCTCGCTAATCAGTTCATCGTCCTGGCTTAGGGCATCGGCAAACAGGGCAATGTCGGTGTCAATCATAGGGTTATCGGTGCAAATCTCTTCGTTTAAAGCGTCGCCCTGCAAAGGGATGCGCGCTACCAAAGGCTGGCTGAGGTTATACAGTTTGGGCATACGGTAAGCCTCGGCAAAATATTTTTTGGTGCTCACAATCATCAGGGCTAAATCCAGCACACGGTGCAGCGGTAATTCCTCCGATTGCCTCGACCATTTTTCGCCAGTGTAGCGCCACACTTTTGCCGAAACGTCCACCCTGCCCCGGTCGTTCCATTGGGCAAGCCCAAGCGAAAGCCCCTTGGCGTCGGAGTGATAGGCCGAGCGGCCATCGACATTTTGGTAGTTTTGGGCCACCACAACGGGTTTGTGTTTTAGGGTAGTGGGTATTTTCATGGGGCACCTCTTTTAAATAAGTAATAAAATATTTAGTAATTTAGTAATTTACTAAATATAGTATACAACTAAAATAGAGATTGTCAAGTCTCCATCGTTTAGGGGGAAGTGCCTTTGCGCTGTTGAAAGTAAATTTTAAATTCCCCTCTATTTGAAGCCATAAAACACGCTATCAGGCACACTCCCTCTTTTTTTAAAAATGAATGCTTGACTTTTATAAATTTAATAGTTATTATAAGTATCATAATAACTATATGAAAGGGGCACACTATGCAGGGAAACACCAGCCAGTTACGCCGCATAAACACCGACCTTTTACGCAGTGTGTTGCGCAAAAACCCCGGCAGCACCAAGGCACAGTTGGCCCAAAAAAGCGGGCTTTCGTACCCTACCTGCAGCACCATTATTAACGCGCTTACCAAAACGGGCGAGGTGCTGGCCTGCCCAGAAGAAACCATTAGCGGGGGGCGGCCCTCTGTTTTATACCAGTACAATGGTAATTTTGGCAGCCTGCTTTGCATGGCAGTGGTGCAAAACAACACCCAAACCACCCTTGCGCTTACCGCTTACAACCTTTTGGGCAAGGTTTTGCACCACCAAACCACCCAATACCACCACTTTATGGTTGCCGATGTAAAGCAGGCCATTGCCGGGCTTATGCCCACGCTGCCCCCGGTGCAGTGCATTTGTGTTGGCATACCCGGTGTAACGCCCGATGGCCGCACCATTACCCTGTGCGATACCCCCGGCCTTGAAAACACCCCTTTGGCCCAACTATTGCAAGATGAATTTGCACTGCCCATTTATTTGGAAAACGACACGAACCTTACCGTGCTGGGTTTTGCCCGCAGCCAAAATTTGCCAGCCGGTGCGCCTGCTGTTGCGCTTGCTTTTCCGCAGCGGCACTTTCCCGGGGCGGGCATTTTGGCCGATGGCCGCTTGCTGCGTGGCTTTAGCAATTTTGCGGGCGAGGTTTCTTTTATGCCATTTGGCTACCAACGAGGCACACCCCAGCAGCAAATACCACAGGGCCCCCAGTTTGCAGCCCTGCTTAACAACACCGTGCTTAGCCTAATATGCACCTTAAACCCCAGCACCATTTTGCTAACCGGCAGCCAAATAACCCCGCAAATGCTGCCGCCTATACAGCAGTTTTGCGCCCAGCACCTGCCGGCAGAGCATTTGCCAAACTTTGTTGTAAACAGCGATTTTTTACCCTATTACACACAAGGCCTGCTGGCCCTAGCGCAAGAAAAAACAGCTTACCCCCTGCAAATAGTAGAAAAAAAACTATAGGAGTACACAGCCATGGCCACTTTATTCCTCATCATCATTTACATCACCTTCATCAGCCTTGGCCTGCCAGATTCTTTGCTGGGCTCTGCCTGGCCGGTAATGCGGCTGGATATTGGCGCCCCATTGGATACCGCCGGCATTATCGCTATCATTATTTCGGCCGGCACGGTTATTGCCAGCCTGCTGTGCAATAAACTAATAACCAAATTTGGCACCGGCAGGGTAACGCTGGTTAGCGTGGCGGCAACAGCGGTGGCTTTGCTTGGGTTTTCGGCCGGGCAAAACGTTGCGTGGCTGGTGGTTATGGCCATACCTTTGGGGCTGGGTGCCGGTGCGGTAGATGCCGCCCTAAACAACTATGTAGCTCTGCACTATAAAGCCCACCACATGAACTGGCTGCACTGTTTTTGGGGGGTGGGCGCCTTTATTGGCCCGCTTATTATGGGTAGGTTCATCCGCCAAAACAACAACTGGCAGGGCGGTTATTCCACCATCTCTATTATACAGTTTTGTGTGGCGGCATTGCTGCTTTTTACCCTGCCCATGTGGGGCAAACAAAACAGGCCCAAAGCTGCCGAAATACCCGATGTGGTAACCGATGTACCTGCTCGCTCGGCCTTTAAAATACCCGGTGTAACGCTGGCATTGGGCACCTTTTTATTGTATTGCGGCACCGAGTATATTGTGGGCCTTTGGGGCAGTAGCTTTTTGGCCGAGTTCCGGGGCTTATCGGCCAGTGCGGCGGCCAGTGCACTCTCTTTATATTACGGGGGTATTGCGGTAGGGCGGCTGCTTTCGGGGTTTCTTTCGGTAAAATTTAGCAGCAAAGTGCTAATACGCACCGGGCTTTTTATAATTGTTTGCGGCGCCTTGTTGCTGGCCCTGCCGCTGCCGCCCGCTTTTGCCTATACCGCGCTGGCGCTTATTGGGCTGGGCTGTGCCCCTGTTTACCCCAGCATGATACACGAAACCCCCCGCCGGTTTGGCAGCGCAAACTCGCAAAAAATAGTGGGGCTGCAAATGGCCGCCGCCTACTGCGGCAGCACCTTTTTGCCGCCCCTTGTGGGCGCTGTTGCGGGCCGCACCAGCTTGTATATTTTGCCGTTTGCCGCCCTGCTGTTTGCCGCCCTTATGCTAATTTTAAGCGAGCGGCTGAATATTGTTGTTGCCCAAAAGCAATAGTTGCTTCTTTTAAAAGCACCAAACCGCCCCTGCAAAAAACGCAGGGGCGGTCAGCTTGTCAAAAAAGTAAAAGATCACTTTTTTTGCAAGCTGACAGCAATATTTTGAGGGTAGCAAATATTTTTATAAAACACCCTATCACTGTCAAAATATTGATTATATAAAAATGGGGAAGAGGACTGCCGCCCCACTTCCCCAAGCCCCATTCCCCGCTTTGAAGGGCAGAATGGGAATTCTTTGACAGCCAAACCGCCCCTGCAAAAAACGCAGGGGCGGTTTATTATACTTCGTTTACAATTGTTAAAAATTAGCCGGCTAAGCCATGGGGCCGTTTTAATAAAACAGCGGCGCATAGCTGGGCAGGCCGTTTTCCATCACCGGCTCTACATGCCCTTGCACCAGCGGCAGCAAATAGTCTATCATCTCTTGGGTTACGCCGCTGCCGTCTGGGGTAATCCACTCTTTTGGCACATGTTTTACCTGGTTGGCCACTTTTTCTACCGGGGTAGTTTGGTAGCTAACGGTATAGGGGGTGTTGCTAAGGCGCTGTATGCAAGCCATTTGGCCGGTGGTGCCCTGTGCCCCAGCCAAGGCGGCCGTGCTGCCAAGTTCAAAGGCCTCGTTTAAATCGGTAGCAGAGGCAAGGTGGGCAGCGCAGCGCTGCATTAAGTTTAGTTGTACCGAGCGCACTTTGCAACCGTATCGCTCTTTAATGCGCTTTTCTAAATATTGGCCTACACCAGCCAGCTGTTTGTGGCCAAAGGCATCGGTGGCATTGGCACTTTGCTCTCCCACATAGGCGCCAGTGGCGGTTTTAATGCCCTCGCTTACTGCCACCACCACCGGGCGGTGCTGCTGTAGTGGTGCCGCCAGCTTTTGTAAAAAGGCTTCTTCGTTAAAGGGATGTTCGGGCAGGCAAATAAAATCGGGGCCTTTGTCGGCAACATTTGCCAGGGCCGCGCTGGCCGTTAGCCAGCCCGCATCACGCCCCATCACCTCCACCACTGTAACCGACGCAACCGGGTACACATGGCAATCGCGCACAAGCTCGGCAAAAGTAAAGGCCACATATTTGGCAGCGCTGCCAAAACCCGGGGTATGGTCGGTTTCGCACAGGTCGTTATCTATGGTTTTGGGCGCGCCCATCACCGCAATATCCACCTTGTTTTGCTTAAAATAAGCCGACAGTTTGGCAACCGTATCCATCGAATCGTTACCGCCAATGTACACAAAAACGCCAATATTGTTTGCCTGCAATATTTCTACAATGGCTTTGTACACCGCTTCATCGGCCTGCGGGGTGGGCAGCTTGTAACGGCAGCTGCCCAAAATGGCGGCCGGGGTAACCTTTAGCCTTTGCAGTTCTTCTTCGGTTGCAAAGGCAGCGCTTAAGTTTACCAGTTTTTGCTGCAAAATGCCCTGTATACCGTGCAGCCCGCCGTATACCGTGCCAACCTTGCCGCTTTGCCGTGCACCGTGCAAAACACCCGCAAGGGTGGCATTAATGGCCGTTGTTGGCCCGCCCGATTGTGCTACTAAAAGATTTTTCATGGTTGATAACAACATCCTTTTTTAGTATTTTGGTCGCATTCAAAATTCACTATCAACAATATCATTTATTGCAAAATTTGTCACGCAACTTCTATGCATACCCTCGGAAATCAATTTTGCTAAAATCAAGCATTTATTTTCAAATGATGTCATTCTGAGGGTGTGTTTTTGCCCGAAGAATCTTTATCTTGACGGTTTTGAAGGCTAGATTCTTCACTACGTTCAGAATGACAGGTGATTTCTGTAATGCCTGGCTACAATGCAAAAAAACCATCTCTGTAAAGAATATTCTTTACAGAGATGGTTTTTGTATCTATTTACCCCACCATAATGCGGCCTTCGGGCAAAATTTCGTGCTTGTGGTTTTTGCTGCCCCGCAAGGTTAGGCTGGCAGCCAGCGCCACCGGGCCACAGCGGCCAATATACATGGTTAACATGGTGGCAAGTTTGGCAATAAGGTTCATGCTGGTGGTGGCCCCTATGGTTAGGCCCACCGTGCCAAAAGCCGACGAAGCCTCGAACAAGCTGTCAATTTCATCAATAGCCGGGCCGGTGTTGTAATAAATGGCCATAGCCGCTGCCAACAGCACCACAAACGAAAGAACAAAAATGGTTAAAGATTTATAAACCGTTTGCTTATCAATTCGGCGGCCAAAAATAACGGTATCTTCTTTGCCACGCACCACGCTAATAACGGTTAACACAATAACCGCAACGGTGGTGGTTTTTATGCCGCCACCGGTAGAGCCGGGGCTGGCCCCCATAAACATAAGCATGCTCATAAACAGCTTGGTAATGTCGTTCATAGCGGCGCAATCTATAGAATTTGCGCCGGCCGTACGGGCCGAAACCGCCTGAAAAAAGGCACTAAGCCACTGCACCCCCACCGGCTGGCTGCCAAGGGTGACGGGGTTGGTAAACTCCATTAAATACACACCCACAGTGCCGCCAACCAGCAGCAAGCCGGTGGTAATAAGCACAATTTTGGTGTGTAACATTAGGCGCTTAGTGCGCCGCCACTGGGCAATATCGTGCCAAACCACAAACCCAAGGCCGCCGCAAATAATTAGCAGCGCAATTATAATAAGCGGGTAAGGCTGGTTGGCGTATTCTGTAAGCGACATAAAGGGCGTGCTGCCCCGGCTTAAAATATCAAACCCGGCGTTGCAAAACATAGATATCCCTAAAAATATCGAGATATAAATGCCCTCGGCCCCAAAACGGGGCACAAAATAAAAACCCAGTAGTACAATGCCGCTTACCTCAAACAACAGCGCTGTTTTTACAATGGTAACTATTTGTCGCTTGGCACTAAATACCTCGCCGGTGCCGGTGGTTTCGCTGGCAAGCTGCATATTACGCAGGCCCAGCCGTTTGCCAATGGCAAAGTTAATAAATGCCACAATGGTTACCAGCCCAAGGCCGCCTATTTGTATTAAGGTAATAATAACCAGCTGCCCAAACAGGGTAAAATATTGGTAGGTGTCTTTAACCACAAGGCCGGTTACGCAGGTGGCGCTGGTGGCGGTAAAAAAGGCATCTTCCCACGCAATGTAACCCGTGTGGGTGGCAAATGGCAGTTTAAGCAGCAACGCGCCGGTGCATATTACCAAAAAAAAGCTTACCACAATAATGCGGGCAGGGCTGAAAGACCGCCTGCCACGCAGCTTTTCGCCCGGTTTTAACCTTTTCAAAAAAGACATAGCTTCCTTACACCTCTGTATATACATATACTAATAAATAACCACCAAGCATGGCTAAGTAGCAACCATAATACACCTAATAAACCATAACTGCAAGCTATATTTAGCATAAAATTTTGTAGATATTTTTACAGCACTAAAAAAAGAACCTAGCCAAAAAATTCCATCTCCATTTTTGGTTAAGCTCTTTTTCTGTATTCCTGTTTTTACCCGTTCATTTGCTTGGCATAATCCATAAAAAATGTAATCAGGCTGGTCTCTAGCTCCTGCCAAGTAAACGTTTTTGGTAGTTCATAATCCACCTCTTTAAAGGGGGTAAGCGGCATGGCTATGTCGGCTTCTTCCAAGTCCTCTGCCAATCTTTCTTCTATCCATCGTTCTGCCTCTTCCTCGCTGGCAAAATACTCTAACACCGTTACCGCTTTTTCTGTTGAAAGAGCTCCATCGTAGCGCGTATATCCTGCTTCATACTCTCCCTGCTGCACTACCATTATATGCGTCTCTACTATTAAAAATCTGCCTTCCGTTCCATACGTTCCAAATGTTGCATAAGGGTTCTTATACCAAGTATCCCAAATATAACCTCTCTTCAGCAACGGTTCATTATTTGCATCGTGATAAAAATACACTCCGTTTTCGTAGGTTCCCATTACATATTGCGCCATATCATTTTTAAAAATATAGTAACCATCATATGCCAGTTCCTCATTATAGTGGCATAAACCCGCAACATATAAAACCGGGGCACCGCCAACTGCCAATGGTTCTAAAACAGTAAGTTCTCTAAGCGAAACTTCATCGGCACTAAATTGTTCACCCGGGCGGTAAGGAATGGTTTGGTTATAATAAATCAGCTTCATATAAGCACCAACCCATTCGGGCGCGCCCGCTGGCAGGTTTGGCTGGTAACGGTCAAACAAAAAATCTTCAATTTTTTGCTGGGTTTGCTGCTGGGTTAGTAAAACAGCCTGATTGTGTAGAAACGTAGCCTCGAAATACCCCTCTGCCTTATTTTCTGTAGGAACCAACTCGTGGTAGTCATATTTTTTTCCAAACCATTGCTCAATAATTTCTCCATCAGATGATACCAGCCAAGCCCACTTTCGGTCTGCATCCGGGCTTGTTTGAGAGTACGTAAATTCTAAATTTACAACTTTTTTGTCATCCGGATAAAATTGAATCGCAATTTCCTCAACTTCCCCGAAATTATCCGCATTAATTTTAGACATAACCTCCGCATAGCAAACTTCACGCCATCTCTCGGTTGCGCCGCCGGCTACGGGCATTGCCCCATCTGCTGTAGAAGTTGTCGCCTCTGTTGCTGGCATTGTTACCTGTGGTAACAATGCCTCGCTTTTTGCATCACCTACGGTGCACCCAACTAACAACACCAATACCAGCAAGCAAAGCCAACTTTTTAACCGTCTCTTCACGCTAAATACCCCTTACCATTATTTTATCTCCAATTAATATTACCTAAATTATACTTGGTTTATCTATTATTTACCACCGCGATATAAACTTGTTATATATTATCATTTTTCGTCGTTCTCGCAAATTCAACTTACCATTTATTTATCTTTAGCCACACCCGCATATAACATAGGCAAAACGGGCAAAATGTGGTAAAATTATTGCTGTATGCTTTGCGGTGTGCCCCTATAGTTGCTAGCTACTGCAAAAAGCTTGCATTCAGCGGCATTTTGGGGTAAAATTCAATTAACACCAAATTGGTATATTTTAACTTATTCACCAATGCTACCATTGGCAAACAGGCTGTAAACCACCCTGCCGCCAAAATGGAAACTATAAAGGAGACGTTGGACATGGCGCAAAACTTGCTGCAAGTTACAAATTTAAAGGTATCGGCTGATGAAAAGGTGATTTTGGAAGGCCTTGACCTGACTGTTAATAAAGGAGAAACCCATGTTTTAATGGGCCAAAACGGTGCCGGCAAAAGCACCCTGGGCGCTGCCATTATGGGCAGCCCTGCCTTTACCGTAGAAGCCGGCGAAATACTGTTTGATGGCCAGGATATTACCCACCAAAGCCCCGACGTGCGCGCCAAGGCCGGGGTTTTTCTTTCGTTTCAAACACCCGAAGAGGTGCCCGGCATTACGCTAGAAAACTTTTTGCGGGTAGCCAAGGGTGCCGTTACCGGCGAACCCCCACGCATTCTGCCTTTCCGCAAAGCGCTTAGCGCCGAAATGGAAGAGCTGCAGATGGCGCCGGAATACGCCAAGCGTGATTTGAACGTTGGGTTTTCGGGCGGCGAGCGCAAAAAAAGCGAAGTGCTGCAGATGCTTACCCTAAACCCCAAGCTTGCTATTTTAGATGAGACCGACAGCGGGCTGGACGTTGACGCAGTGCGCACCGTAGCGCGCGGCGTGCGCGAGTTTAGAACCGACGAAAACGCCCTGCTAATTATTACCCACAACGCAAAACTGCTAGAGGGCATGCAGATAGATAAAGTGCATGTACTGGTGGGTGGTAAAATTGCCACCACCGGCGGGCCAGAGCTTGTTGACCTGATTACCAAACACGGTTTTTGCGCCATTGTAGATGAAAACGGCAAATGCCTAATGAGCGGCGAAGATGGTGGCTGTGCCGTGGGCGAAGTATGCGAGCCTGCCGCCATGCCGGGGGGTGCCCGCTAAATGAATGCTTTTGACCAAGAAAAAACCCAGATAGATGACGTTGACCGCAGCATGTACGAGCAAAAGGGCACCATGGCCCCCAAGTTTGAAGTGGCCAGCGGCCTTACCCCCGAAATTATCGAAACTATTTCGCGCGAGAAAAACGACCCCGACTGGATGCGCGAATTTCGCCTAAAAAGTTTAGAAACCTACAAAAACACCCCTCTGCCTAGCTGGGGGCCAAGCCTTGATGGCCTGGATATAGACAATATTGTTACCTATGTGCGGCCCGATAGCAACATGGAAGCCAGCTGGGACGATGTGCCTGATGAAATTAAGGATACTTTTGAAAAACTAGGCATACCCGAGGCCGAGCGCACCAGCCTTGCCGGTGTTGGCGCCCAGTACGATAGTGAAGTGGTTTACCACAACGTGCGCGAAGAGGTGGCCGCCCAGGGCGTTGTTTATACCGATATGGAAAGCGCCCTAACCGGCGAATATGCCGACCTTGTAAAAAAACATTTTATGAAACTAATCCCCCCTACCGACCATAAATTTGCCGCCCTGCACGGCGCCGTGTGGAGCGGTGGCAGCTTTGTGTATGTGCCGGCCGGGGTAAAGCTGGATATTCCGCTGCAAAGCTATTTTAGGCTGAACGCCAAGGGTGCCGGCCAGTTTGAGCATACCCTGATTATTGTGGAAAAAGATGCTTACCTGCATTTTATAGAGGGTTGCAGTGCCCCCAAATACAACGTGGCCAACCTACACGCCGGCGCGGTAGAGCTCTATGTGGCCGAGGGTGCCCGGTTGCGGTATTCCACCATCGAAAACTGGAGCAAAAACATGTATAACCTGAACACCAAGCGTGCCGTGGTAGAAAAAGGCGGCGCTATCGAATGGGTGTCGGGTTCTTTTGGTAGCCACACCGGTTGCCTGTACCCCATGAGCATTTTAAAGGGCGACGACGCCCGTATGGAGTTTACCGGCATTACCTTTGCCGGCAACGGGCAAGAGCTGGACACCGGCGCCAAGGTGGCCCACGTGGGCGCCAATACCTCCTCCCGCATCAGCACCAAGTCCATCTCTAAGGACGGCGGCAGTTCCACCTTCCGAAGCTCGGTAACCGTAGCGCCGGGGGCGCACGGCAGCAAAGCCTCGGTCTCGTGCGAATCTTTGATGCTGGACAGCGAAAGCCGTGCCGATACCCTGCCGGCTATGGATATCCGCAACGACGACGCCGACATTGGGCACGAAGCCAAAATTGGCCGCATTAGCGAGCAAGCCATTTTTTACCTTATGAGCCGTGGCCTTTCGGAAGATGATGCCAAAGCCATGATTGTAAGCGGATTTGCCGAACCCATTTCCAAAGAACTTCCGCTGGAATATGCCGTAGAAATGAACAACCTGATACGGCTGGAGATGAAGGGCAGTATTGGGTAATTTTGCCAAAAAAGTTGCATACATGCAATGGATAGAGGAGACACCATGAAAACAAGCTTACAAAATATAAACGCCCTGCCCATGCGCACCTGGCGCTGGCTGGGCGTAAACGATACGGTAATCGAGGCCGAAGTACCTGCAATAGCGCCGCTGGCAAACCTGCCAAACCCCACCCTGCCCACTGGCATTGCCCCACTTGCAAGCCTACCCGCCCAGTTTAATACCATTGCCACTGGCATGGGCGCCGCTGCTAAAAATTTTGTGCTGGAGCACAAAAACGCAGGTGCTGCCTTGCACGCCGCCGCCCAAAATGGCAGCGATACGCCGATTATTTATGCATACAATTTAAATGCAAACACCCCTGCTGTGGTGGATAACACCGAGATTTTGGCCGAAGAAAACAGCCAGATTGTGGTGGTGCAAATTGTCACATCTACCGATGATGCCCCGGTTTTCCACGCTGGGCTAACCCGCATTGTTGCCAAGGCTGGCGCCAGCGTAAAAGTGGTGCAGCTGCAAATGTTGAATAACGATGCTACCCACTTTAACAACGTTGGTGTGTGGGCCGATGAGCGCGCAAATGTGGAACTTGTGCAGATAGAGCTTGGCAGCAAACGGGCACTGGCCGGCTGCCACAGCGTGCTGGCCGGCTACAAAGCACACATGGATATTAGCACCGCTTACTTTGGCAGCGGCCAGCGCAGCCAAGATTTTAATTACGTAACCCAGCACATAGCCCCCGCCACCACCAGCGAAATGCAAGCTGCGGGCGCCTTGTTTGATGATAGCGAAAAGATTTACCGTGGCACCATCGATTTTGTAAAGGGTGCCGCCCGTGCTGTAGGGCACGAGCAAGAAAACGTGCTGCTGTTTAGCAAAAACGCCCGTTGCCGCAGTGTGCCACTTATTTTGTGTGGCGAAGAAAACGTAGAAGGCCAGCACGCCGCCACCATTGGCAAGGTAGATGAGGCCAAAATGTTTTATTTAAACTCTCGTGGGTTAAACGAAGAAGAAGCCAAGCGCATAATGGTAGAAGCCCAGTTTGCCCCGCTGCTTGCCAAGGTGCCATTAGAGGATTTGCGTGAAGAAATAGCGGCCTATTTGGCAGAGAGGATGCAGGCACTTTGATGAAACAATACCGGAAGGACTTCCCCACTTTACAAATGCAGGCCCACGGCAAACCCATTGTATATTTAGATAGCGCCGCCACCAGCCAGCGCCCGGTGCAGGTGCTGCAAGCAATGGACGATTTTTACCGCACCTGCGGGGCCAGCCCCCACCGTGGCATTTACTCGCTGGCCGAAAAAGCCACCCTTGCCTACGAGGAAGCACGGGCTACCACCGCTAAATTTGTGGGTGTACACCACCCCGAAGAAATTATTTTTACCCGCAACGCCAGTGAGGCTTTGAACCTGATTGCCTATTGCTACGCCCCCATGGTGCTGCAAAAGGGCGATAAAGTGGTAATTCCTATTAGCGAGCACCACTCAAACCTTATCCCCTGGCAACGTGCCACCAAAGCTGCTGGGGCCACGCTAGAGTATTTGTACCTGAACGAAAATGGCGAGATAACCGATGCCGAAATAGCGGCCAAAATTACCCCCGGCACCAAAATTGTGGCCTTTGCACAGGTTAGCAATGTGCTGGGCAGCCACCTGCCGGTGCAAAAGCTGGTAGCCGCCGCCAAAGCGGTTGGCGCCGCCACCGTGCTAGATTGCGCCCAGAGCGTGCCCCATTTTAAAATTGATTTACCCGAATTGGATGTGGATTTTGCGGTGTTTTCTGGCCACAAAATGTATGCCCCACTGGGCATTGGCGTTTTGTACGGCAAAAAGCAACTGCTAAACGCCATGCCGCCCTTTTTAAGCGGGGGCGACATGATTGAGTACGTGCAAGAGCAGGAAACCAGCTGGGCACCCCTGCCCCAAAAGTTTGAGGCCGGCACCCAAAACGTGGGTGGGGCCATTGGCCTTGCCGCCGCTATAGAGTATATCGAAACCATTGGCTGGCCCGCTATTGAAGCGCACGAAAAAGAACTGATGACCTACCTGATGGAGGGGCTTGCCAAAATGCCGCATGTGCACATTGTGGGCAACCCAAACCCCACTGCGCCACGTTATGGCGTGGTTGCCTTTACCATAAGCGGGGTGCACCCGCACGATGTTGCCAGTATTTTAGATACCGAAGGAGTTTGCATACGTGCCGGGCACCACTGTGCCCAGCCCTTAATGCATTACCTAGGCCAGCCCGCCACCTGCCGTGCCAGCCTTGGGCTGTACAACAACAAAGCCGACATTGATGCGCTGCTGGCCGCAATACCCAAAGCAAGGAGGCTGCTTGGATATGCCGATTGATAACATATACACCGAAATTGTGGCCGAACATAGCCGCAGTGCCCACAACCGCCGCCATGTAGAAAACCCCACCACCGTACTGCGTGGCGTAAACCCCAGTTGTGGCGATGACATTACGCTGGAGCTGCGTGAAAAAAACGGCATAATTGAAGATGCCGCTTTTACCGGCGATGGCTGCGCTATTTCGCAGGCCAGCACCAGCATGATGATTGACCTGATTAAGGGCAAACCCGTAAAAGAAGCCATGCAAATGGCCGATTTGTTTTTAGCCATGATTAAGGGCAATGTAACCGACGAAGCCCAGCTGGAAGAACTAGAAGATGCCATGGCATTGCAGGGTATTTCTCACATGCCGGCACGGGTAAAGTGCGCTGTGCTGGCTTGGCGCACCCTAGAAGATGCTTGTGGGCATACGCCAAAAGAATGACTTAAATATTCCCTGCCCTTGGCAGGGAATATTTTGTTTAAACAGCTTTAATTAAAAGGAGACGCTAATTCCCTATTTTAACTACAATGGCCATGCGTTATATTTTGAAGAAAATGGGTGAGTAAAATAAACAAACAGCTCCTTTGCCAGAAGGCAAAGGAGCTGTTTGTTTCCGCTATTAAAAACTATGTATTTCATCGTGGCCTGTTTATAGTCGCCGGTGC